>CAZVRB010000013.1:0-46978 GCA_964629365.1 uncultured Leptospiraceae bacterium | reverse complement strand
CGACCAGTCCGCGAAGGGACTGGCCCGCATACGGCTGAACCGGATCGGGTTTATCTTCCAGGCCTACAACCTCATCCCCGTGCTCACCGCCCTTGAGAACGTGGAGTACATACTGCTGCTGCAGGGAATTGAGAAGGAAGAACGCTACAGGCGCTCGTCCCAGATCCTAGAAGAGGTGGGCCTTGGCAACGAGCTTGACCGCCGGCCCCAGGAACTCTCCGGCGGACAGCAGCAGCGGGTTGCGGTGGCCAGGGCAATCGTGTCACAGCCTGACATCGTGCTGGCAGACGAGCCCACCGCCAACCTTGACCAGAAAACCGGTGCCATGCTGCTTGACATGATGCACGACCTGAACAAGAAGAAGGGCATCACCTTTCTCTTCTCCACCCACGACCAGATGGTGATGGAAAGGGCAGAAAGGCTTCTGCACCTGGTTGACGGCCAGGTAGCCGATGACGAATGGAAAAAGAAATGATCAGGTGACAGGTATGAGAAAAACAGTTTCAATTATTCTGCTGCTGCTATTTACAGCCGCGGGTTTGTTCGCACAGGAGGACATGGACGAGAACCTCATGTTCGAGGAAGACCGCAAGCCTTTTAATCTGACAGGAGAGTACAAGAACCTCTACGTGTGGTACCGAACTGAAAGCTTCTTTGACGAGGACACCATGCAGTACAGGGAGAAAAATCTCAGCAGCGACCTGAACCGCCTGCGCCTGTCCCCTGAATTCCAGGTGCCGGGGCTTTTGCTGGTGCATGCCGACATCGACAACGAGGTGATCATCTCCAACTACCACAACACGCAAGTTTTCGACACCATGTGGCGCCCTACCACCTACAACGATCTATATGATCCCCGGTACGAATATGATGATTCATCCAAATACTATTACCAATTCAAGCTGCACCGGGCTTATGCCAAGCTCACCACCAGGCATTTCACGGTAACCGCCGGCAGGCAGCTTATCCGTTACGGCAGCGGTAAACTGTGGAACCCCCTGGACATCGTCAATCCCGTATCCCCCACACTCATCGAGGGTGCCGAAGAGGTAAAGGGCACCGACGCCCTGCGCCTTGAGTGGTACCCGGTGCGTTCCGGTGAGATTAGCGTGGTGTACGCCCCCCAGCGACGGTACGACGAATATGAACCCGAATACATGTGGGGTGATAACTCCATACTCATTTCCAGGATCAAGGCCATACTGGGGCAGACGGACGTGGCACTTCTTGGCGGCACCGTGCCCGGACGCTATATCGGGGGCCTGGACGTATCTACCGTGCTTTTTGACGGGCTTCTCCGCGGAAGCATGCTCTATTCCCATCCCGATGAGTATGACGATTTTTTCACCGCGGGGACGGGTTACGAATACACCTTCAAGAACGGCCTGTCACTGATGCTTGAATACTTCTACAACGGCAACGCCCTCAATCACAACCGTGAACTTATGCAGGCATACACACAGAGTGTGCTCCTGGGAATGAACGAGGAGCGCTTCCAGGTGCTGGCCAACCAGTTTCTTACTTTCAACAGGCATTACGGCGGCATAGCCCTTGGTTATGACATCACGCCGCTACTGCGTGGAGACTTCTTCACTATCACAGATATTGAAGGACGGGGGGTGTTCATACTGCCAACACTGAAGTACAACATTTTACAGAACATGGACATCAGCGCCTCGGTAATGTACGGGCTGGTGGGAAACGAGGCCCCAGAAACATCGGACTTTAAAGAATACGAAGAAAAGCCCCTGGTATTTGCCTCACTGCAATACTACTTTTAGATATCCATGTCCTTCTTCAGCTCTTCCGGTTCTTCTACCTCCTGGTTCCATTTTTCCAGGAGGTATCCCTTGCCTGTCTCGAATGCTTCGGCCTGCTCTTCAACCAGCTCTTCGGCCTCGAAGGAATTCATGTCCCACGAGTGGTTCACAAATGATGCCACCCGCCCGAAATACAGGGGCACCATCAGGTTGATAAGACGTACCCTGTTGGCGGTCCAGTGATGATATATTGACGCAAGCTCGTAGAGTGTCTTCACCCACATGTCTATGTTGAATGTAAATTTGCTTGTATCAAACTTCGTTGCTGCCTCAAGTTCTCCAAACACCTCCCTGCTGAACATGGCCTGGTAGAGCGGCTTGAACTGGTTAAATCCCGTTTTATATTCACGCACCAGCCTGCTCAGGTTAATGGGTATTGGTTCAGGTTCCCCCTGCGTGGGTTCACCGAATAACGGGATCTGCCTGCTCCCTTCGATGTTTTTCCAGAAAGGTTCGTAATGTTCCATCAGGTTAAAAAGTGTGCCGATCACCTGCACAAACATGGGGCCCAGTGAAGATGCCGGGTCTTTGGCGTCATGAATTTTCACCCCGAGATTAGACTGGCATATGGGAACATTACTGGCGATGGCGTTGGTGGTCATGAAGATATCTATCCCGAACCGGGCGATATCGGTACTCCATACCGGTTTCTCCAGGTAGAATTTCGCAAGGTCTTTAGAGAAGGTGAAGTCGCCACCGATAGGTTGCCGCACCCTTTTCCCGTATACCGCCCTTGTGAGGTTGTACACGATATTATTTGTTATGGTGCCGTCATATTTATACCTGGTGTAAACCGGGGCTACAAACTGAAACGTATCATTGAGCACCGGATCAAGCAGCCATTTCACCCACGATGGAGAAATGCTTCTCAGGTCAGAGTCAACCACCATGCATGCCTCCACATCAAGCATCACCGCCGCTTCGAAAATAGCCCTGAATGCCGACCCCTTCCCGCCAACGCCCCGATATATCTGCACCAGCTTCTCCTGCCAGGGCTTCAATTCCACCTCCCGTGCCATATCACGGGTATCATCTGTTGAGCCGCCGTCTGACACGAAGATCACCGCCCTGCAGTCACGGTAAAACTGGTTCAGCCCGTCACTGATCATGTTGATAACATTGACAATGGTGGCCTCGTTGTTAAAACACGGGATCCCTATAAGAACATCAGCCTTCTTGATCTCCTCAAGCCGCTTCACCGTCCCCGGCCTTAGCGCCGTAGTATACTCCATGAATTAACCTCCTTCGAACCCTTCACTCTCCACGTAATCCTTCCCCCGTCACCCGTTACCCGTCACATAACCCTTTATCCTTCCCCATCACCCCTCACTCTTCACTTCTCACTCACCCCCCACATACGTCAGCCACTTATCAAAATTATCATTTTCCCCGTTACAGATAGCCCGAAAAACATCCTGCACTTTCAGGGTAACAGTACCGGGGCACTCACCCCGCATCCGGATATCATCTATTGATTGCACGGGCTGTATGCTGTTTATGCTGCCCGAGTAAAACGCCTCGTCAAACCATGCCACGTCCTCCGGGTATATATCCAGCTCCCGGCAGGGGACATCAAGGGAGGCAAGTATTTCAAGTACAACCATGCGGGTAATACCTGTCATTATATTGCGAAGACGGGGGGTCAGCACTTCCCCGTCCTTCACGAAAAAAATATTTGCCGTTGCCCCCTCGGCTATATAGCCATCGGTGTCCACCATGATCACATCATCAAGACCTTTATCTATAACTTCCCTTTCGGCAAGAAAGGCATTCACGTAATTCCCCGTCACCTTGGCATGCACAGGCACCGTATCAGGATGCAGCTTTTTGAACGAAGAGATGCCCACCCTGGCCGGCCCGTAAAACTCTTCGGGTGAGAAGCCAACTGATTCATAATCCATGCAGTACACCGCTATTGATACCGAAGAGTCGCGGGGTATCAAACCGAGTTCACGGGAAGGGTAATAGGCGAAAAACTTGCACACCCCCCTTTTCACCCCGTTCTCGCGGGTGGTATCCAGCACGGCCTGCACAAGCACATCCCGGCTGAATGGGATATCCATCTTCACCAGTTCCGCTGTTCTGTAAAACCTGTCAAGATGCTCATCAAGTCCGAACAGTGCCGAACCATTGGGGTTGCTGATAATCTCCAGCACCTCAAATATTGCAGACCCCCTGCTGAAACTGTGAGAAAGAGGAGAAACCCGAACCTCCTCCTCCGGTCTGAATTCTCCGTCAAGCCATACCTTCATGGTGTACCTCTTGTATTCAATGCTGCGTATAAGATTAACCACAGAGGCGCAGAGGTACAGAGAAAGGATTAATTATTTTTTCAACCAGCGTTATTATAAAAACAGGGTACCAACTGAGAAATCCTGTTTGGCATCATGATATGCAACAGGCTTCATCATGTTTGGTGTAATGATACATCTACACAAAAAAGACCACCATATCCCCCTCTGTACCTCTGAGCCTCTGTGGTTATTATTTATAGTACTACAACCAAACCCCTCCATTGTCAACCAGCAAATACTCATTCATCTTCTATGAAAATCAATTGACACTATCCATGAAAACCCTTCATTATCTGCAGATGGATCTGCTGGTAACTACATTCGAGGCGGTGGCGGTGCTTATCGGAATTGGGGTGGTAGGTTTCATCGTGATCGCCAGGAGAAAAATGCCGGAATCGATTTTGCCCGTGCTCAGCCCACTGGTAATAGATATTGCACTGCCCTGCATGATCTTTGCCAATATTATTTCCAGGTTCAACCCTGAAGCATCTTCCTGGTGGCACATGCCCCTGTGGTGGATGGGCTTTACCGCGGTGGCATTTATTCTTGCAATTACTTTCACTCTGCTTTCACGGACAGCATATCCCCGTGAATTCGCCATGAGCCTTTTTTACCAGAATGCCATATTTATTCCCCTTGCCATTCTTACCGGCATGTTTGGTGCTGATACGGAACGACTGGTTGACCTGTTCCTTTTCACTCTTCTCTATCCCGCTTTCTTTTTTAACACCTTTCATCTCTTTTACAAAAGAAAAGGTAAAACAACCGGCATCGATGAGGGAATCAGGTGGAGCAGGATATTCACACCCGTCCTTGTGGCCACCATCCTGGCGGTTGTGTTTAAACTAACAGGGACACATGTCCTTGTCCCAGGATTCGTGGTTGACATACTTCGCAGCATAGGCACCATGACCGTTCCCCTGATAATGATCATTATCGGTGGCAACATTTACGTAGACCTGAAGACAACAGAAACCTTTTATATTAAGGACATTATCAAGTTCATCATATGCAAGAACGTCCTGTTCCCTCTCAGCTTTCTTGCAATACTTGTGGCAGTTGCCCCACCTTTTGGCATTGCCCTCATCATAATGATACAGGGTGCCACCCCACCCATAACTGCCATCCCCATCATGATGGACAGAACCGGCGGCAACCGAACGGTAGCTAACCAGTTCTTCGTAGCCAGTATGTTCGCCTCGGTAATAACCATTCCAATCATAATGCTCCTCTTCAGCCAGTTTTTCAGCAGTTAACCATTCCATTCTCACTCCTCACTGTTCACTGTTCACTGTTCGCTGCTCACTGCTCACTGTTCACCCTTCACTCTCGTTTTTTGTTGACTCATGTGATATACTAAAGGTAAGCTGAATTAAAGTTATGAATGGAATTTGCCCATTTTATGGAGAACCATATGAGTATACTGAATATTGAGAACCTCTCCCTGTCTCTGGGAGAAAAACCCATTTTGAACAACCTTTCTATCGACTTCTGGGAAGGACATGTTCATGCCATCGTCGGTCCCAACGGTGCCGGAAAATCCACCCTGGCCTTTACCATAATGGGACTGGGGGGCTACCGCCACATCGACGGCGACATCCGCATGGACGGCCAGTCCATACGGGAGCTTTCAGTTGACCAGCGGGCGCGGATGGGGATCAGCCTCGGCTGGCAGGAACCCGCCCGTTTTGAAGGACTGAGTGTGCGCAGCTACTTGAAGGCATCAGCAGCGCAAAACCAGAACGGTAGTGTGGATGAAGCATTGAACATGGTAGGACTGGAACCCGCTGACTACCTGTCCCGCTCAGTTGACAAGACCCTGAGTGGGGGTGAGCGCAAACGAATAGAGCTCGCATCACTGATAGTAATGCAGCCACGGCTGGTTCTGCTTGACGAGCCGGATTCAGGAATTGACGTGGAGGCCCTCGAAAGGATCTTTGATGCCATCAAGGTATTAAAAGAACGCGGCTCAACCATAATTCTCATAACACACAGCCTTGCCGTGCTGAACCAGGCCGAGCACGCGTTTTTACTGTGTCATGGTGAGATGGTAGACAAGGGAGAAACTGAAAAGATACGGGGATATTTCGAGAACAAGTGTATACCCTGCGCCCACAAGAATGAACCTGATGCTGGAGAAATGATACAATGAGCTCAAAAACAGAATCAAACAGGGAAACCGCGAAAAAACTCTACGAGGCCATGGGGATGACCGATGCCGCCCTCCGTGACACTGACACTGCCCACCTGGTAATTAACGGCAACATGGTGGTTGGCGAACACCTGGTTCCCGGCCTTGAAGTGGAACCGACGGAAACCAAGAACGGGGTACGGGTAACGGTGAGGGTGCTGGAAGGTGCCATTATAAAAAATCCGGTTCACATGTGCTTCGGCATTTTACCCGAGGAGGGGCTGCAGGAAATAGAAATGAATACCATAATTCAAAAAAATTCCTCCGTATCCATACTGGCACATTGCACCTTCCCCAACGCGGTAAAGGTTGTCCACAAGATGGACGCTTCCATAGAGATACAGGATGGGGCTTCCTACACATACCTGGAGCGGCACGTGCACGGCAAGAAGAGCGGCATCACCGTATTACCGAAGGCCCGGGTAACGCTGGGGAAACATGCCCGATTTGCCACAGATTTCGAATTGTTAAGCGGCAGGGTGGGTGAAATAAATATCGATTACGAAACAACCTGCAGCGACTTCAGCGTACTGGAAATGAACGCCAAGATCAATGGAACGGGTGATGACCGCATCAACATACGTGAGATCGGCCACCTCAAGGGAGAAGGGGCCCGGGGTGTTCTCACCTCGCGTATCGCGGTAAGAGACCGGGCAAGGGCCGAGGTATACAACAAGCTTACCGCATCCGCACCATTCGCCAGGGGGCATGTTGACTGTAAAGAGATAGTGCAGGACGAGGGTGTTGCCACTGCGGTACCCATCGTTGAAGTGAATCACCCCAAAGCACATGTTACCCATGAAGCTGCCATAGGCAGTGTAGATGATAAGCAGCTTGAAACACTCATGGCACGGGGCCTTAACGAGGACGATGCTGTTGAGCTTATTATACAGGGACTTTTAAGCTGAGGGGAAGGGGTCCATTATAAACACGGTGACATCATCTTCGAATGATGATTCACCACTGAAACTTTTAAGTTCACGTATCAAAATATCTACGCATTCACCGGGGGGTTTATTCTTCGTTGCAAGCAGAAAATCCCGTATTCTTTCATATCCGAAGAGTTCACCCCCCGGGTTTCTGCATTCGATCACCCCGTCAGTATACAGAAAAACCCTGTTGGTTTCACCAAGGATGATTTCCCCAAGATCAAGGCCGGGATCAGCCAGCCAGCCCAGGGGTTTCCCACTTGACCATAACTCCACAACCTCCCCTGTTGTTTTTTCAAGAAGTACAGGCGGTGGATGACCGGCATTGGCGAAGCGCATATGGCCTGTTCGTGTATCAACACTGCAGATACAGCCGGTAACGAAATGTGACTGCACGGTAGACTCAAGGATTGCAGAATTCGTAAGTGACAATATGGCTTTTGGGTCAAGTTTCATGTGTACCGCGTTTCTGAAGGCATTTCTCGTGATGAGGGCCAGGAAGGCACCCGGTACACCATGTCCCGAAACATCGGCAATTATAACTGTAAACATACCTGAATCATTTTGCCAGTAATCATAGAAGTCCCCTCCCACCTTATCCATGGGAATACATCGGGCGTTAATATCCAGCCCACCCACAGCCGGGTCACTATCGGGAAGAAGCCTTGATTGTAAAAGCCTTGCGATCTCCAGCTGGTTCTCAATGGTATCGTTGCGGTCTTTCAACTCACGGGTACTCTCAAGAATCTCATCCTCAAGTCGTATACGAAGATTCTGTTCTATTTGATGAACTACGGAAAACTGTTCGGCAAGCTGAAATGAAACAGTGATGATAAAGCCCAGCAATCCAACCTTGAGATAATCAAAATCGGGGACTACCGAATACGCCCTGAGCACCTCAAACAAAAGGCTGGCAACAATAATACTGAAGGCGATAGCAATAAAAATATATTCCCGGTACCGCTTTCGTATTATTTCAATTGAACTGCCCGCTCCTACAAATACAATATACAAAATACACAACTGCCACAATACCCGGGGAATTGTAAAATACCTGATTTCACCGATAACGATAACTGCCATTGCAGAAAGCAGCAGCACGGCGACTACCACCTTGTCGGGCACTGTAATCCTCTTAAACATCACCCTTCGCATGTATATCAGCAGGGCAGCAACACCTGCCATGCCCACCACGTACTGAACTACATGAAACACGTAAAAATTGTCCCAGAAAAGATACTTTACCTGCCCCACGCAGAAAAGATATATAGCCGCTGCTAATGTTGTGAGTGCAAATGCCCGCTGATGTCTGAACAGGGTGGTTTTCATCAATGAAAATGAAAAGAAGTAAAAGGCAAGAAACAGGTATATTCCAATGGCGAGCACATCAACCAGGTAACGCTTAAAAAGCAGTCTGACAAAATCCTTCGCGGGACCTATATTATATGTTCCCCATATCAATCCCAGTGAATCAGGAAGATACCCCCGCACGCGAACGGCGAGAACATTCTCTTCATCATATCTAACCAGCTCCGGCGGCACATGGTAGAACCGCAACCGGTCAAAAAAGTGACTGTTTTTATCCTCGATAGAACCCGTTTTGCCGATGAGATTCCCATTGAAATAGCATTCGTCTACATCGCTGATCTTACCAAGTTCGATGAACATGCTTTGCAGTTTTGTATCAGAAGGGAAAAAAAGCCTGGTTCTATACCACACCACACCGGTATGACCGGGGAAAAGCCCCATACCATTACCGGGCACCCCTATTGTTTCCCAGCCACTGTCATCATAAGCGGGGTCCGCGTAGAGGGGATTGTCACCTTTGATGACACTCCAGGTACCCTCAAGGGAGACTATTTCATGTGATGATACAGAGAATACGTCCGTGGCAGAAAGCTGCTGGGGAAGCAGCAACACCAGGATGGTAAGAAAAAGAAACTGACAACCGCACTTAACGCGGTTTTTTTCGCTCATGAAAATAAAATCCCCAACCCATAAGTGAAACCAGTAACAGGTATACGGCAGTGTTTCTTGCAAGAACAGTTCCCTGCTGTCTTCGCTCAAACAGCATCTTCAGGTATATAGCATGTTCCTCACTGAATGGTTCTTTTTCAGCCACACGCCTGTCAAATTCTCTCAGAATAGCCCTGGTTCCCATCGAACGTCCGTCAAATCGATCATAGCCGGCGAATATATGTGGAGAACGCAGCAAGATATAGGCTTCACGGTAATGCTGCGGAATATCACTTTCCGCCTGGAGGTGATTCTTTATTTCAGGATTCACCACGCAATATGAATAACACGCAACGGCAGCAAATACGGCAGACACCAGTATCATAACCAGTGCGAACCAGAAATACAATCTCTTGTCATTTATCTTCATTCGTCGTTTCCTCCAGGTACGTTACAACGGGTACTTTCGAATATGTTTGATCTTCAATTTTCACATATGCTTCATTTATAATTATGGGGCCGGCTTCTCCGCTTTTTATTACCTGGTCCATGTCAATGGCCATCAGGTCAAAGAGGGGGCGAAATTCTTTTTCATTCCCGGTTTTATTCAGAACTACTTCAACCGATTCCATGGGCATCAGCCGTTCAACGCGAACAGGAAAAGAGAACAGCGTCTTGTCCGACTCATCGTTTATTATGCTCAATGTACCGGCATACCTCGTCACCACCACGTCGGTGCTTTCATTAATGAATCCGGCGCTGATGCGCATATGGAAGATGGCACTGTCCTTCTCAAATTTTGTAGTAACAGTAAGTTCAGTGGCACCTGACTCAACCGGGTTGCCCGAACATGCTATCATAAATGAACAGAAAACCAGCAACATCCCTGTCAGTATTATTCTATATTTCATATCCTACGTACACCTCCAGCGCAGATTCAATTCTTTTCTAACAGAATAACCATTACGTCAAGAAAAATAATTGACCCAATACTCCCTGGAGATACCTTTTTGAAAGCATCTATACACAGGAAGGACACATGAACACTAATCTCCCGGGGTTGTTTTTTCTTGCGCCTATGGCCGAGGTGACCACACCTGCGTTGCGGCAGGTAGTGGGGAGGCTAAGCCCCGGGGTGGTGCTGTGTTCTGAGATGTTGAGCGCCGGTGCGGTTGCCACCGATGCCGCCCGCAACAGGCATATGCAGTACAGGTATCATTTCGATGATCCCTATGTATACCAGTTACTGGGAAATGAACCGGGGGTTATGGCCGAGGCATGCAGAAGACTTACCGAAACGGGATGCGCCTCCATAGACATCAACATGGGGTGTTCGGCACCTGACATCGTTAAAACCGGCTCGGGTGCCGCCCTGCTGAAAAACATCCGGCATGCCCGGGAGATTGTTCGCCGGTGCAGAGAGGCAGCAACGTGTATGCTTTCGGTGAAGATGCGCTCGGGATTCGCCCGGTCAGACATAGACTATATTATTGATTTTGCCCGCATGCTTGAAGATGAAGGGGTAAATTATATCACCATGCATCCCCGTCACGGGAAAATGGCATTCAGAAGAAAAGCAGACTGGGATATAACCCAAACCCTTGCAGGCTCCGTCAATATTCCCGTTGTGGGTAACGGGGATATTATATCTTCATCACAGGCAGTCTCACGACTGCGACAGTGGTCATGCGCCGCCATAATGATCGGCAGGGGGGCAGTCACAGAACCATGGATATTTTCCGTAAGCAGTGATATACTCAATGACAGGAAATCATTGCGCGTGTATAATATACATAAGATATGGCTGGAGGTACTTTCCGGGATCCGTACTTTTCTGCCCCGCCATCTTCACAAAAGCAGGGCACATCGGTTCTGTTTCTATTATTCAAAGAATGTTACCTTCCACCATCAATTGTTTACGGGTATCAGGAATGTTGACAAAATATCTCATATGCAGGAAATTATTAACGAGTACTTTTTTCGAAACCCGGCTGAAGCCTGGAAAGAAATTAATACCGGCGATGGGAGAATAAATGAAACTGATAAAATTTAGAAACGAAAATTTTATATATCCGCAATTCGCGGTGGTTGATGGTGAGATGATACATCCCGTGAAGAATCATTTCAGGGTTTCAGACCTCTTCACCGCCATACAGGCAGGCAGCCTTGAATACGATGAACCATTGCCGCTTGATGCAATCACCCCGCTGCCGCCAACTGACGATCACGTGCACATATACTGTGCAGGTCTAAACTATCGCGACCACGCCGAAGAAATGGGCATGCCCCTTCCCCGGCGGCCAGTGTTTTTCACAAAATCAGACGGATGCCTCACCGCTTCTGGAACACCGGTACTGTGGCCGGGTGAAGTGCAACTGCTTGACTACGAGGTTGAACTGGCCTGCATCGTGGGCAGACGTATCGGAAAGGACGACCAGGTGCGCCCCGACAATTTATGTGACTACCTGCTGGGTATCACCATATTCAACGATGTCACCGCGAGAGACATGCAGCTGTCAGGGGGACAATGGTTCATGGGAAAAAACTATCGCACGTTTGCCCCCCTTGGACCATACGTGCAGACATGCGACAGTGACACCGGGCAGCGCCTGGGTGAACTGCGCCTTGAACTACAGGTATACGATGAGAACGGCACCCCCTATCCTCACAAGAACCAGGAAGGGCACACCTCCATGATGATATTTCCCGTGCACCAGTTGCTCGACAACCTGCGCGAACACTTTGACCTGCAGCCCGGTGACGTGATCGCCACAGGTACCCCCCGTGGGGTTGCCCTTTCCCGTCCTTCCCCTGTATTGAACCGCATAGCGGATATCATCGGCATGTCTCAATCAACAAGGATAAAGAAATTTATTAACCGTGAGATTCGAAAGAACAACCGATATCTGCAGCCGGGTGATATTATGATATCAAGGATAACAAGTGCTGATATGGTAATTGATCTTGGCGAACAAAAAAACCAGGTACATGCTGATACAGGGTGAACTACAGGCCTCCATACATAGAATTGTATGAAAGTGGTGCGCTGTCCCAACGGGTTGAACAGCTTGAAGTGCTGATGGAATCATGCAAACTGTGTCCCCATCAATGCGGAGTAAACCGCATGGAGGGAGAAAGAGGCTCATGCAAAACCGGCCACAGGCCCATGGTATCAGCCTTCCAGGCACATTTCGGGGAAGAATCCCCCCTGGTTGGACGGGGCGGCTCGGGCACCATCTTTTTCACCAACTGCAACCTTGACTGCATATTCTGCCAGAACTATGATATATCCCATCTTGGCCGTGGCGAAGAGGTCACCTGCGAAGATCTTGCCGCAATGATGCTCACCCTGCAGCGCAGAGGGTGTCACAATATCAATCTTGTCTCTCCCACCCACCAGGTATACGCCATCACCCGGGCCCTTCTCAGTGCCATACCCCGGGGGCTGCACCTTCCCATAGTGTACAATTCGGGAGGCTACGACTCGGTTAAGACCCTGCAACTCCTTGAGAACGTAGTGGACATCTACATGCCCGATTTCAAGTACATGAATCATGAGGCGGCAGCTGAATTAAGCAACGTTGCCGATTATCCTGAAGTTGCGGTGGAAGCACTCCGAGAGATGCACCGCCAGGCAGGCGACCTGGTCATCGATGAAAGTGGAATTGCCACACGCGGCCTGCTGGTTCGCCACCTGGTGCTGCCAAACGACCTGGCCCACACCGAAAAGGTGCTTGATGAGATCGCGGGGATATCCATCAACACCTGCGTCAACATCATGGACCAGTACCGCCCCGAATACCGTGCCCGCGAATGCCCCGATATACGCCGACGAGTCACCCTCGACGAATACGATCATGCCATAAATTACGCCCGCACCAAAGGCCTTCACCGACTGGACTAAAATTCTTGATCTATTTGACGGCTGAATGTAGTATCATGTATGAAGACGACTTGAAACTTCGTACGTGTCCGGGGAAGGATGAAGAATATACTGAACCTTGCCGATTGCTTTTCGGTGATGATGAATTACCTGCACGAAGGGGTTCTCATTATTGACAATGAAAGCAGTATTATCGATTCAAACATCTCAGCACGCAAGATGATGGGCAACAACGGCGAATTACAGCGGGGAGAGTCACTGCTGGATAGAATTCCCCGTCGAAACCGCAAGCTGAGAGACCTCATATTAAAAACTTCAAATATACTTGAGAACGTGTACGAGCAGCCGGTAACCTTCAATGGTTCGGGTAAAACTGCCAAACTGGTAGTTACCATCATCCATGCCGAAACAAGTGATGACACACCATCAGCCTATCGAATGATACTGTTGCATGATACAACCCGGCTGTGGAAAATGCACAGGGAACAACGGGAATTGATACGGCAGATAAAGAGAAATTATTCTGATCACCTTGAATCGTTGAAGCAGATCGCCGACAACGTGGCCCACGAGGTTCGCAACCCCCTTGTTTCAATCGGCGGATATGCCAACCTGCTGCTGAGAAAATACGAAGAAGGGGTGGACGTAGAAGAAACGAAAAAATACCTGGAATACATTAAACAGGACGCCGAACGCCTCAACCAGCTCACCTCAATGGTAGAAGAATATTCAGATATCAAGGATATGCGGTTATCTGAAATACACCTTGACTCTTTTCTCAATGAGATGATTGAGCTGTTAACCCTGAGCGCGGCTGGGAAAAATATTTCCGTTGAAAATAATATTGACCATGAAACGGAATGTTCACTTTTTATCGATCAAAAAAAAATGAATACCGCCCTCACCAACCTGCTGAATTTTGCCGCTGTAAATTGTGAGAAAGGATCACGGGTGAGTATATCCCGTCATTTTAATTCTTTTGAGGCAAGCATCATCATCAGTTTCGAATCAGACGAATTCAGGGAAGACTCGGTGCAGTTTATATTCGATCCATTTCATCCGGGTAACGCTGCCACGTCAAACTTCGACATGGCCGTTGCCCAGAGAATAGTCATTCTTCACGGGGGAATCATCTATCCAACGGTTTCAGAAAACACCGTTACATTCAGGGTCACCATCCCCAGGGAAAAACGCCGCCGGGAGGAATAGAGAGGCGGTGACGGGTAACGGGTGACGGGTGACGGGTACCCCCCTTTAGTCAGAGCTGAACACAACCTCAAGTGATTCGGTAATGGCCTTAGCGGTCTTCTGCAGGTCTTCATCTGAATGCTTCACCGACAAAAAACCCACCTCGAAGCCGGAGGGCGACAGGTATACACCCCTTTCAAGCATCTCGTTGTGAAATACCGCGAATTGCTGCATGTTGCTTTCTTTCACCTGGTCAACTGTGCTGACCCGGTCAAGGGAGTTGAAATAAATCGCGAATATTGACCCAAGCTGCTGAAAAAGCACCCTGCCCTTATAGGTCTCAATAGTACCTGACAGCAGTTCTTTAAAACGGGCGGCTTTTTTTTCTAACACGGTATACGCGTCATCCCTGAAGAGCTTACCCAGGGTTGCTATACCCGCGGCCATGGCCAGCGGGTTTCCGGCAAGGGTTCCCGCCTGGTACACCGGTCCATCGGGTGCCACCTTGGCCATGATCTCCTTTTTGCCCCCGTAGGCCCCTACTGAAAGACCGCCGCCGATTATTTTACCCAGGGTGGTAATATCAGCCTGTACCCCCATGAATTCCTGGGCCCCTCCCCTGGCCAGGCGGAATCCCGTGATCACCTCGTCAAAGATGAGCACCACGCCGTAGCTGTCACAGAGTTCACGCACTTTTTGCAGGTAGCCCTCATCGGGGAGAATGAGGCCAAGGTTACATGGAACGGGCTCCATGATGCAGGCTGCCACCTGGTCGCCGGATTCTTTCATCACCTTTTCAAGCTGCGCTATATCATTATAGGGAACCACCATGGTGTCCTTTGCGTTATCTTTATTCACACCGGCTGAATCCGGTGTGCCGAAGGTTGCAAGCCCCGATCCCGCCGCCACGAGAAGGTAATCCGCGTGACCATGGTAACAGCCGTCAAACTTGATTATCTTTTCACGGCCGGTATACCCGCGGGCCAGGCGTATGGCACTCATGGTGGCCTCGGTTCCCGAATTCACGAAACGAACCTTCTCCATACCGGGATAGGAGTCGATGACCATCTTCGCCAGTTCAACCTCGAAACGGTGGGGCGTACCGAAACTGGTACCCAGCGTGGCTGCATCCCGCACCGCCTTTATCACCTCATCATCGGCATGACCAAGAATAAGTGGCCCCCACGACATACAGTAGTCGATGAATTCATTCCCGTCCTCATCGAAGATATGGGCACCTTCCCCCTTCTTCATGAACAAGGGATGCCCCATCACCGACCGAAACGCCCGCACCGGAGAATTAACCCCCCCCGGCAAATACTGAACGGCTTCCTTATACAATTTTTCAGATCTTTCTTTTATAATTCCCATGAATGTCTCTCCTGTGTCGTAAAAAAATCACCACAGAGTCTCAGTGGTTCTATTTTCATCCCCACCAGCGGTTTTTCAGTATGTCCCTGGTGTGGTATGATATGATCATGTCCGCGCCGGCCCTGAAGATCGAGGTGAGTACTTCGGTTACCAGTGCCTCTTCGTCCCCATACCCCATTTTCGCCGAGGCTTTAACCATCGAATATTCGCCGCTGACGTTATAGGCGCATACGGGCACGTCAACGATGTTTTTCACCCGGTTGATCACGTCAAGATAGGACAGGGCGGGTTTCACCATCACGATGTCCGCTCCCTCGTCCACATCCAGCAACACCTCACGCTCGGCTTCGATGGCGTTTCGCAAATCCATCTGGTAACTTCGCCGGTCACCAAACTGCGGCGCGCTGCCGGCGGCGTCCCTGAATGGCCCGTAAAAGGCAGAGGCATACTTGGCCGAATATGCCATTATGGGAACGTCCTGGTAGCCCTGTCCATCCAGGGCCTCACGTATAAAACCAACCCTGCCGTCCATCATGTCCGAAGGCGCGACCATATCCGCACCGGCATGTGCATGGGACACGGCGGTTTTTGCCAGGAGTTCAAGCGAGGGGTCATTGAGCACCTTCCCCTCCTGCACCACCCCGCAATGCCCGTGATCCATGTATTCACACAGGCAGACATCGGTTATCACCGTCAGCCCGGGAAAGTTCTTCTTCAGTAACCGCACCGCCTCCTGCACGATGCCATGCTCGGCAAAGGCGCCGGTGGCGATGTCGTCTTTCTGCGAGGGGATGCCGAAAATCAGCACGGTACGCACGCCAAGTTCCATGTCGGCTTTCACGTCCTGCATTAAAAGATCGGGGGACACCCTCTCGATTCCGGGCATGGATGGTATGGCTTCACGTGTATTCCCGGCTTCAACCACGAAGTATGGCATGATAAGCTTATTATAATCGGGCCTGGTTTCGGCTACCATGTCACGCATTGTTGCCGTTGACCGCAGGCGTCTTGGCCGCCACAATATGTCCATGTGATTCCTCCGGTTCGGGTAATTTATGATTTCAATCGTTTGTTTTCGTATTCTACTATGGACTCAACCAGTCCGTCAATGGTATAGGTGCCGGCTTCAATTTCAGGGTCATACCCGTGTTCACGGACGGTTTCGGCGGTAACAGGGCCGATACATGCCAGCACCGCGTCGGTGTCGGGCACCAGCGAAAAGAAATTGCGGGCGGTTGACGAACTGGTGAACGTGATAATATCCGCACCCGAGATGTGCACCATGGTTTCCCCGTCGATCTTCAGCGGGAGTGTTGCGTCGTATATATGCACCCGCTCCACCCTGGCACCCTGCCGGCGCAGGCCGTCGGTGAGGGCCATGCGTGCCGATTGCGAGCAGGGAAGCAGCACCTGCTGTCCTTCAAGAGTTTCACCGGCGAATGCCTCAACCAGCGCCTCTGCCACGTACTCATCAGGAACAAGATCGGGGACAATGGCATACGCCTCGCACTCTTTGGCGGTTGCGGGGCCGATTGCCGCGATCTTGGTATCACCCAGGGCCCGCGCGTCACGGCCTGTTGCCCGGAGTTCTTCGAAGAATATCTGCACGGCATTCTGGGAGGTGAACACCACCCAGTTGAAATCCTTCAGCCTTTTAAAGGCGTCATGAAGGGGAGACATGTCGGGCATCTTTTCTATGATAATGGTTGGGAACTCTATCACGTCGGCACCCAGCCGGCGAAGGGCGCCGGAGAGCTTTGACGCCTGTGTGCGGGTGCGGGTTACCACGATTCGCCTGCCAAACAGGGGAAGGGTGTCAAACCAGCGAAGGGTCTCCCGCAAGAGCACCACCTTCCCTACCACGATTATGGCAGGCGGTTTCATGCCGATCTCCACCACCCTTGCGCCAATGTCCGCCAGTGTGCCGGTTGCCACCTGCTGCCTGGGGGTGGTTCCCCAGGTCACGATGGCCACCGGGGTATCGGCGGGAAAGTTTTTCTTCTCTATAAGCTGTGTGCTGATGTGGGCAAGGTTCTTCATGCCCATCAGAAATGTATAGGTTCGCCCGGGATCATAGTCGGGAAAGTTCACGTCCTCGTCCACGCTGTCACCACGCCGATGACCGGTGATAACCTCTACCGCGTTGGCATAATCACGATGGGTGAGAGGTATTCCGGCGTAGGCGGGTGCCGAATAGAATGACGATATGCCGGGTATCACGGCGAAAGGGATTCCCGCCTTCACAAGGTCTTCTGCTTCTTCACCGCCCCGTCCGAATATATAGGGGTCGCCTCCTTTCAGGCGAACCACCGTCTTTCCTTCGTTTGCTTTTTCAACGATAAGACTGTTTATCTCTTCCTGTGTGAGGGTATGGTCACTTCCCTGCTTGCCCACGTATATCTTTTCACAGCTATATGCGTTCACGATCTCTGGACTGGCCAGGTAATCATATATTATGCAGTCGGCCCCCGCCATCGCGTCCATGGCTTTTCGGGTAATCAGGTCGGGATCCCCGGGGCCCGCACCCGCCAGGTATACAAATCCTTTTTTCATATCAGCCCGTCCGCTCCTTCCTGTTTCATTTGTTCAGCCAGTTCTATGCCAAGCTGCTGTGGGTCATCACCGGTAACCGTCTTTCTCAAAAGTTTCGATCCGTCGGTGGCGGCAACCACCCCGGTGAGATGGATTTTCTGCATGTTCATGTAGGCATAAGCCCCAACCGGGATATGACATCCTCCACCGAAACGCTGCAGAAAAAACCGTTCAGAAGACACGGTGAGCACCGTTTCCCTGTGGTTAAACCCGGTAACCGCCTCCATCACATCTTCGTCCCCCTTTCTCACCTGTATGGCAAGGGCACCCTGGCCCGGTGCGGGGATGAAGAAACTGTAGGGCAGCACGTATTTCACCAGTTGTGAAAGGTCAACTTCTATTCTCTTTATGCCGGCGGTTGCCAGCACTATGGCATCAAACTGTCCTTCCCGCAATTTACGAAGCCTGGTGGTAACGTTGCCCCGTATGGGCTCCACCACCAGGGAGGGCATAACATGCTTCAGCTGTGCCATTCTTCTGAGTGAACTGGTGCCCACAACGGCACCCTCGTGCAGGGGAAACCCGTGCCCCTCCCTGAATGAGTTTTGTTTTACCACCAGGGTGTCGGAGGGGTCTTCACGGACAGTTATGGCGGCCACCACCAATCCATCAACTTCTTCGGTGGGCAGGTCTTTCATGGAATGCACGGCAATATCGATCCGGTTGTCAAGCAGTGCATCCTCGATCTCCTTGGTAAAAAAGCCCTTTCCCTCCATCTTGTCAAAAGAGACGTTCTGTATCTTGTCACCCTGGGTCTTGATCACCTCGATACGGGCCCGGTCACGCCCCAGCAGATCGGCGACGTAATTGGCCTGCCACATGGCAAGCTCGCTTCCTCTCGTTCCAATTGTAAACATTATGTCATTCCAGTATAAAGTATTTTCTCATTCCATTCTGCTATCCGAAGGGGGTTCCTGTCAATAAACAATCTTCTGTTCTGACCGGTAAGGATCACCGCTAAGGCGCGAAAGGCGCAGAGTTCGCGAAGAAGATAGAAAGTAAGCCGGGTGAAATGGTACGCTGCAGGTGAAACTCTTCTTCCCTTCCCCTCCCCCGTTCAAGGGGGAGGACGGGTGGGGGTTCGTTCAGTTTAGCCATGCAATATTTTCCATGAATACCTGTGCACACCTTACACTCAACAAGCCCCCTCTGTCCCGATTCCATCGGCACATCTCCCCCTTGCCGGGGGGAGAGGGTACGCACAGGTACAACTTGAACTGTCTTCCCCCCTAAACCCCCGAATAGATTCATTCCATACGTGAATGACTTGTTCCCTACTCTTTGCAAACTCTGCGCCTTTCGCGCCTCTGCGATAAAAAAAACATTTTACAAATAGAACTTGTTTATATATTCTCACTTTGATACTAACTACACCGGAAGGAAAACGCCATGAATTATATACGGATATGGACCGAAATTGAGCCCCACGACGTGCAGGATCACATCGTGATCGTTGATGATAAATTCGGGTTTTGTCCCAATTGTAAGACTCCCGGTATTGACATCAGGGAAATGAAGAAATGCCCGGGGTGTGACCGGGAATTCAAGTACGTTACCTCCAGGGAGGCAAAGGGGGCACGTGCCTTCGAGATCGTGATGCGGACAAGAAGAAAACTTCCGGATATGATCTTCGTAGACTACGACGATTACGAGAAAATGGCCGGAAGAAAAAAGGCTGACAGTCTTTTCAATGGCATATAATGTTCTTGACTGCTATTGACAGCCGCTGGTAGTATTAGCCGTTTACCTGGCAGCACCCTTAACCTTTACGAAAGCGACAAGAGGACCGATGACGGGCAACCCTTCCATGAAACTGAGCGTGAGAACGGCCTTCATACTGCTGGCCATGCTGCTTTTTGCCTCACCACTTATGGCCGAGCGTAACATCGGTGTTGGCCTTCACCTTGGGGGTCAGCACAATACCGGAAATATCGATTCATTTTACCAGTACGCACAGGCCGACCCGCAGAACAGCATGTTCGTGGGTATATCATTCAAGTTTTCAGCACCTTTCGCCTTCCTGAGAACCGGCGTTGATAACAGCTTTGCAATTAACAAGGGTAACGTGCTTGAAGACCAGTCAATATCTGCCTCGCATACAAGTGAAGGGCTGGATACCTATCAGCTGAGCTATACCGCCATTCCGGTATTTGCCGGCCTGCAGTTTCCCCTTCAGGACAAGGGTGTATTCTACCTGGGTGGAGGCATTGCCTATTTCCTGGGAACAGGTGAGGTGAAATCTGCCGCGTCGGGAACCGCTGAAGACATCTCGGCAACTGCACTTGCCTTCGGGTTCATCAGCGGCATGCAGCTGCATCTTACCCGGAAGATATCACTGTACATGGAATGGGAATACCTGGAAGGACGTTCCAAGCCCGTGGCGCAGACAGATACTGCCCCTGCAAATGACATGGAAAATTTTTACGTAGATTATACGGGACACAGGCTGCAGCTTGGCCTGATGTACTTTGTATTATAAATCGCCATGATGGAATCTATGATGAAACGCGGTATACTCACAACACTGGTTATCCTGGCCATCTTTATACCGGCGGCACTCACCGCCGCGCCGGTAAACGGTGCCCTCACCCTTCACGGCGGCATGATGCCCTCCCTGGGGGGCAACCTCATGTCATACGAACAGGGTAATACCTTTGGCAGCACAACCGGTATTGACGGCATCAACAACTCTGCCTCCGGATTTGACACGTCACCCGTCGAGAGGCTATTGGGTGCAAGTGCGGGCATTACCTTCAAGGCAACATTCTATGAATACTTTCACCTGCGGGTGGGTTATAACTACTTTCGCAGTGTCTACGGGGGCACGGGGAAAGCAGTATACTACGACACCGGTACAACTGCCAACCAGCTGGTGAAATGCGAATATTCCATGTGGGGATATGACATACCGGTAACGGTAGGCCTTACCATACCATTCTGGAAAGACATGAAGATATCATTCAGCACCGGCCTGGCATATGCCTATGGTGTATATACCTATAAATTCAAAACCGACGTGCCGTCAGAGTACGAGGGTGAATTCAAGGGCTGGGCACTGCCGCTGGTTATTCACCTTGAAGGTGAGTACTTTCTTACCCGGCAGCTGGCACTGTTTACCAGCCTTTCCTATTACAACGGTTCCACCAACGTGCTTGCTGACAGGAAACAGGATGATGACGCGGCCAACAAGGATTACGCCTCCATAGACTTTACCGGATACCGGTATAATCTTGGAATATCATATTATTTCAAACCAATATAACACGCAGATATGGATATGAAAAAAGCACTGCCACATACATGTATCATTTTTACCGCCATTATCCTTTTTATCATTGGCAGCATGACCGGTGCCTTTGCCATTGGGGAATTTTCCATCGGCATCAACGGCGGGGTTACCTACGACCCCAACCATCTTGGGCCTTACATAGATCACCAGAACCGGGAATGGAAAGCAGCCGGCGGCGACGTAAACCAGATGGACACCCCCTATGCCGCGGTGGCGGGCTTCAGCATGCGCTACCAGTTCAATTATTTTTTATTCCGTATCGGGTTTCACTATGCAACCCCGATGCAGGATATTAAAGGTGAAGGAGGTGGGGTGAAGTACACCATTGACACCTACCAGGCCTCCCTTCCTGCTACCATCGGGCTTATCCTGCCCCTCAGAAAAAGAACATACTTCTTTCTCGGTGGCGGGCTCACCTATCACTACGCCTACATGAATATTAAAACTGATCCCGGTGGTGAAACCCGTTTTGCCGACGCCATCGCCGGCTATCATTTCATGGTTGGCGCAGAGGTTCCTGTAACAGATGACATCACCATTTCAAGTGAATGGATACACCAGGAAGGCAGGTCAATACCTATCGAGGATGACAAGGGCAGTGGGGAAAAATACACCATAAATGTGAAGGGTGACATTCTTCTTTTCGGTATCAATTACTACATCAGCATGTAATATCAGTGAATAGCTCTAAGGTAATAGTGATCTGCACATGGCTGACTGGATAATACTTACGGTAATATTTATCTTCGGTACATTCATGGGGAGTTTTTTCTACACCCTTGCCCTGCGCTACAGTTCCGGTTTCATGAAACGTGAGCCATTGCAGGCCCTTATCGCGTCTTCACGGTGTGTCGGTTGTGATCACAGGTTATCCCCGCTGCAGCTTCTACCCATCCTGGGATACCTGTTTCAGCTTGGCAGGTGCAGAAAATGCGGCAGCAGCATCTCTCCATGGTATCCTGTGATGGAAATCCTTTACGGCCTTATGGCCCTCTCGGTATACCTGCATTTTCAACTTTCGTGGATGGGGGCGGCGCTGTACCTGGTGATAGCCGCATCCATAGCCATATCGGTGGTGGACATACGAACACTCTCCATCCCACCCTCCCTGCTCATCGTGGTCTTACTGGCGACTGTATACCCCGTCATCATTGAATCAACGCTGAAAGATCATTTCTACGGGGCCCTGCTCATGGGCGGGTTTTTCCTGGTGGTAATGCTGCTTTTTCCAGGCGGCTTCGGCGGTGGTGACATGAAGTACGCCATTATAATCGGCTTTCTGCTCGGGCTTGAACTTTCCATCGTGGCCTTAGAGGTTTCCCTGGTATCAGGGTCACTTACCGGGGTACTATACGCCCTGATCAGGAAAAGCAACCTGAGAATAAAGATCCCCTTTGCCCCCTTCCTCACCCTGGGACTGGTGGTCTCCCTTTTCTGGGGAAGACATATCCTGCTGTTATACTACGGGATGTTTTAAATGACATCGCTCAAAGATGCCAAAGGGTATTGACTGGTGGGTCCTACCCTGGCCTTTTGCCGGCATAAAACTGAAAATGGTTCTCACGGAGGCACAAAGGCACGGAGAATTAGTTATTACAGTGTAGTACCGTTTTATAGTCAAACAAGCGGTTGTAGTAAAGTTTGATTTTGAGTATGGTTTTTACAGTCTAAGAAATATTTATATTCGACCTTAAAACACCACATATCCCCTAACTGTAAAACCACGAACAGATTGACCAGTTATAATACGCTGACAAAGTGATAATAAAGAGAGCGATTCTCCGTGCCTTTGTGCCTCCGTGAGAACCCCTGTTAAGCTGTTTCTCAGTAAAAGTCTCATCCACAAAGATGGGTGATTCCTTTCTTGGAGGGCTCTTCCACTACGCCTTTTTCTGTGATGATTGCCGTTATATTTTCCGCCGGTGTTACATCGAATGCAGGGTTTCTCACGATGATGCCCTCGGGGGCTATCTGTACACCCTGTATATATGCCACCTCGTCAACACTTCGTTCTTCGATCACGATATCATCTCCCTTTTTCGTTTCCACGTCAAGTGTGGATACCGGGGCTGCCACGTAAAAGGGAATGCCATGATGCTTCGCTAAAAGGGAATGGGTATAGGTGCCTATCTTGTTTGCCGTGTCACCGTTGGCGGCGATCCTGTCGGCCCCCACGATCACACGCTGTATCTCACCTGATTTCATGAAATGCCCCGCCATGTTATCGGTAATGAGTACCACTTCGATATTGTCCTGCATGAGTTCCCACGCGGTGAGCCGTGCCCCCTGCAGGTAGGGCCTGGTTTCACAGGCATATACCTTGAGGTTTTTTCCCTCTTCAACAGCTTTCCGTATGACGCCAAGGGCTGTACCATAACCGCCGGTTGCCAGGGCACCCGCGTTGCAATGGGTCATCACCACGTCCCCATCTTTTAAAAACTGATGGCCGTTCTCACCGATCTTTTTGTTCACCTGTACATCTTCTTCGTGAATTTTCTTAGCCTCGGCTGCCAGCTGTTCTTTCAATGAATCCACGTTGTCGGCGGCAGAAATGATGGATTTCATCCGTTTTATGGCCCATGAAAGGTTGACCGCCGTAGGCCTGGTGCCGTAAAACAGGTCACAGGCCTCGTGCAATTCCTGTTTCATCTGGTCAAGGGATTTGGCCTGTATGTTCGCCGCTGCCAGGGCCACCCCCATAGCCGTGGCTATGCCTATGGCGGGTGCACCCCGTATCACCATCGAGGTGATGGCGTGGGCCACGTCTGTATAATGTGTATAATGCCTGTATATTTCTTCCACGGGGAGTAAGCGCTGATCCAGCATGGACACCACGTCATCCTCCCACTTGATGGTATAATACATGTACATCCTCCTCAGTGTGTCAATTGTCCTTCAGTTCTGTATTTACGCATCCGTATACACCTGCCGCCGTTGCTCCAGGTTACTTCGTCCATGTGTATCCTGATAATAAGAAGCCCCCGGCCGCTGTCTTTCATGAAATTTTCGGGGTCACGGGGATCAGACAACGATTCATAATCAAACCCATTCCCCTCGTCCTCGATTATATATTCTACATATTCTTTTTTCAGTTCGTAATGAATTGTAACCAGCCGGTGCCGGTACTTATCATCTTTTATCCGTTTTTCGATCTCCTCGTTAAATCCCTTGATCCCCCGTTCTTCACGAATATCTGAAGGTATTTCCAGGTTGCCATGATACAGGGCATTGCTGAGGGCTTCCCTGATGGCCATGGCGATATTCTCGGATGTGGTCTTGTTGCAAATGCCCATATTGGTAAGATATTTGGTGAGCACGCATGACAGTGAATCGGCAACCTGGGCGTCAACTGGCAGAACAAAATCTCTCACCTCACCGGCAATGAATTCACCAAGGGTGTCCTCAAGCTGCTGGTCCTGCCGCCGCCGCAGTATGCCCCGTACGGTTGAGGCAACCTCGTTCATGTCAAATGGTTTGCGGATAAAATCATAGGCACCATACCGCAGGGCACGGATAGCGTCTTCAATATTGCCCTGCCCGGTTATTATAAGCGTGGGAATAGGATTGTCAATAGCATTGATGTAGCGCAACAGGTCAATGCCATCCATCTTTCTTAACTTTATATCGGTAATGATAAGGTCAATCTTCCGGTCTTCGTTCTTCAGCAGGTACAGCGCGTCCTCGGCCTTGCCAAGTGAGATGATATTATACCCCAGTCGGGACAACTTCCGCTGCAGTGTATAGCGAATAACCTCATCATCATCAACGACTACGATTGTAGGTTCGTAAGATCCGTTTTTCAAGACTCAATTCCCTTTTTGGGTTCATCCATTATAAGATGACCCATCTTCTCTTTTTTTGTTCTCAGGTATGTCATGTTATCCATCCCGGGAGCAATCTCAACGGGAACCCTTTCAACTATCCTGAGGCCATATCCCTCAAGTCCAATAATCTTCTTTGGATTATTGGTCATAAGCCTGATGGTATGCAGTCCCAGGTCGACCAGTATCTGGGCCCCGATGCCGTAATCACGCAAATCAGCGGGAAACCCGAGCTTGATATTGGCCTCAACCGTATCAAGCCCCTGCTCCTGCAGGTGATATGCCTTGATCTTGTTGCCAAGCCCTATACCACGTCCTTCCTGCCGCATGTACAGCAATACACCCGCACCTTCTCTCTCGATCTTCTGCATGGCGGTGTGCAGCTGCGAACCGCAGTCACAACGCCTTGAAGCGAACACGTCACCGGTAAGGCATTCAGAATGCACCCGCACCAAAACATTCTCACGTCCGTCCACATCTCCTTTTACCAGCGCCACGTGGGTGGCATCATCAACCTCGTTTTCATAGGCAATGGCCTTGAAGGTACCATGATCGGTGGGAAGATTAGCTTCGGACACACGGCGGACAAGCCGCTCCTTATGCTGACGGTATTTAATCAGGTCTTCTATGGTGGCAATTTTCAGGTTGTGCTTCTCGGCGAATTTGTCAAGGTCGGGCCTGCGGGCCATGGTGCCGTCATCATTCAATATTTCACACATCACAGCCGATGGATACAGGCCGGCAAGCTTTGAAAGGTCAACTGAACCCTCGGTATGCCCGGCACGCACAAGTACCCCACCCTTCTTGGCGGCAAGGGGAAATATGTGTCCCGGTTTATTCAGGTCTTCGGGCCTGCTGTGTTTGTCAATTAAGACCTTTACCGTTCTTGAACGGTCATGGGCCGAGATACCGGTTGTGGTACCCTCACTGGCATCCACGGACACGGTAAAAGCCGTGCAAAATTTATCGGTGTTTTCAGGAACCATAAGCTGAAGGCCAAGTTGTGATAACCGTTCATCGGTCATGGCGATACAGATCAGCCCCCTGCCATAGGTTGCCATAAAATTTATTGCTTCAGGTGTACAATATTCTGCCGCCACAATGAGATCACCTTCATTTTCGCGGTCCTCGTTATCAACAAGTATTATCATTCTACCGTTACGAAATTCTTCAATTATTTCCGGTATAGTTGCGGTTTTCATCATCTATCTCCTTACAACAGAGGGTATCTCTCCCGTAACATTAGAGAAACGTGACCCTGAAACGTCAACATTTTTATAGTAGATTTTTCTCTGGCTGGCTTTTTCTTGACAATAAGGGACAACTGGATTCTATTACATCCATGATAGTGAGAAAAAAAATACATATTTTAATACTGGCAGCCTCACTCACAGGGGGAATGCTGTACCTTTCATGCACCTCAACCCCCGGAAAGGGCACGCCCCAGTCCATTCGTTTCGCGGTGTTGAACAACACCTCCCCGCAGTCACCCTATGCCGCCTTCCCCGAATCAGTACCGGCTGCACTGGCGCAAATACAGCACCTGAACCCGGTATTCATCATGCATACCGGGAATATAATTCACGGTGGATTCAGCTGGATGGGAATCAGGATTGCGGACATGGAAAAGCAATACCAGCAATTTTTCAGCCATGCTAAAAACCTTTCATCCCTGGTATATACCACGGTTGGCCCCCTTGACGCACTGGACGGGGACACGTCGCTGTATTCCAGGTATACCGATCATGCACCGTATTATTCTTTCAATTACGGGAATACTCACTTTGTGGTCTTGAATTCAAATGAGAAAAAACCTGCCGGGATATCACCCACCCAATATAGCTGGCTGACAAAAGACCTGGAAGAATCTTCATTGTGCTGCACCATCATGGTATTCATCTACCATTGCCCCTTGAACAAACCCCGGGGTCGAAATTCCCGCCCTGAGCCAGCCTTTCAGGATGGGGCAAAACTGCACGAACTGTTTACCCTGTACGGGGTAACCAGTGTATTCTCTTCAGACGGAAAAAGAAGGTCGTCCTTCTCCCATGAAAAAGTCACCTATAACCAGCTTCCCTGTGTCTTTCCAGAAAAAAAAGGATATGGACGAAACAACCAGTATTATATTATTGACGCCGCCGGTGAAAACACCGATATTACTGAACATTCAATCTATTGAACACGGAGACACCCATAATGCAGCGGGAAATCTTATTTGACAACATTGATACCTTTATACAGGAACTGCAAACCCGGGGCATTCAAAAAATTGCCTGTGCCGAGGTTAATGAAAAAAGGGTAGTGCAACTTGAAGAGGACAAGCTGGAAGTGCAGGGTGTGGTTATACTTGATCTGCTTGCCTATAAAAGTCCCACCATCTTTAAATGCACCCTCAAAGACGTGAATACAAATGAGATCTGCAGTGCTCTTGAACAGAAAGGTTTTGAAATTACACGGCGCAGCAGAAATATTATCTGAGAATACACTGATGAATAACCTTCTGGAAATTGACAAACTTAACGTGCGATTTGACCTGGACGATTATACCGTTCAGGCGGTACGTGATGTGTCGTTTACCATAGAAAAGGGCAAAGCCCTGGGCCTGGTGGGTGAATCAGGGTGCGGAAAGTCGGTTACCGCCTATTCCATAATGAAACTCATCTCACCCCCGGGATACATAGCATCCGGTGACATCATGTTCGACGGGAAAAGCCTCATGCCTCTGGATGAGGAATCCATGCGAAAGATCAGGGGGAACCGGATTTCCATGATCTTCCAGGAACCAATGACCTCCCTGAACCCTGTATTCACCATCGGCTACCAGGTTGAAGAGGTGTTGCTGCTGCACAGGGGGATGGACAAAAAGGAGGCCCGAGAATACGCCGAAGACATGCTCCACCAGGTGGGTATACCTTCTCCCCGCCGAAGGCTTAATTCATACCCCCATGAACTTTCAGGGGGCTTGCGGCAAAGGGTGATGATCGCCATGGCACTGGCCACCAATCCTGCCATGCTGATTGCCGACGAACCCACAACCGCCCTGGATGTAACCATACAGGCACAGATCCTTGACCTTTTGCTATCGCTGCAGTCGTCACTTGACATGTCGCTGCTGCTTATTTCCCATGACCTTGGCATTGTTGCAAATACTGCCGACCATATCGCCATCATGTATGCCGGTGAAATAGTAGAATACGCCCCGGTTGATCTTCTTTTTTCCACGCAGCTTCATCCCTATACCCTGGGGCTTTTCAACGCCATTCCCAAAATGAGCATGTCTGCCGAGAAGCTCTATACCATACCGGGAACAGTTCCCACCATCACCGGCAACCCGCAGGGCTGCGTGTTTCATCCAAGGTGCCCGCTGGGAGATGAAGAATGCACAAGGAAGCCTGTCAGCCTTGAGGAAAAACAAACCGGGCATTACGCCCGCTGCATAAAGGTATAACCCGGCCCCCGTCACACATCATAATGACGCTGAAGGTTCTTGTATGACAGCGCTTCCATAACATGACGCTTGTGAATGTCCGGGCTGTCATCCAGGTCGGCGATGGTTCTGCTCACCTTGAGTATGCGAAAAAAAGACCGTGCCGAGAGATTCATCCTGTTAATGGCCAGTTCCAGCAGCGATTCGGTTTCATCGTCAAGTTTGCAATACTCCTTCACTTCGTCGCTGCTCATTCCTGAATTGTAACCGGTTCCATTTCCGTTAAAACGTTTTACCTGTTTTTCCCTGGCCTGCATCACCCTTTTTCTTACTTCAGAAGAGGGTTCTCCATCACCTTTTCCCAGTAAATCACCATAGGGAACCCGTCCCACAAGCACCTCCAGGTCGATGCGGTCAAGTATGGGCCCTGAAATCTTCTGAAAATACAATCGAACCCTGGCGGGAGAGCAGGTACACCGGACATCACGGTCAAAAAGATACCCGCACTGGCATGGATTGCTTGACGCGATGAGCATGAAATCCGCCGGGAAGGTATAGGTACCTGACACCCTTGAGACGGTTATCTCTGAATCTTCCAGCGGCTGTCGAAGGGACTGTATCACGTTGTTTCTGAATTCCACGAACTCGTCCAGGAAAAGAACCCCGTTATGCGCCAGGGATATCTCACCCACACCCGGAACGGTACCACCCCCCACGAGGGCTGCATCAGAAGTGGTGTGATGAGGAGATCTGAAGGGGGGAACCTGCAAAAGGCCCTGGTTGGAGCGCAGTTTCCCTCCTACCGAGTGGATCATGGTGGTATTGATGGCCTGCTCACGGCTCAGTGAAGGCAGTATGCCGGGAAGACGCTTGGCCAGCATGGTTTTACCCGATCCGGGAGGACCATAGAGCAGCACGTTGTGGCGGCCCGCGGCAGCAATTTCAAGGGCCCGCTTTGCTGATTCCTGCCCCCGCACCTGGCTGAGGTCTGGCCACACCATTTCGTCCTGCTGCGCGCTTGAATGGTCTTTAAATGGTTCCCCGTTACCCTCGCACACATCCATTGCCTCCCCGATATTGCGTACGGGGTAAATGTCCACTTCATCTATGGCAGCCGCTTCAAAGCGGTTGTCCCAGGGGACCATCATGGAGGTATAGCCTGCCCGGTACAGGGCAATTGCCATGGATATTACCCCCTTGACCGGTTTCACTCCCCCGTCAAGGGAGAGCTCCCCTACCATGGGCATCTGCACCCTGGCGGTTTTAAGCTGCCCGGTGGCAAGAAGTATTGACAGGGCTATGGGAAGATCAAAATTAGCCCCCTGCTTTTTGAACCCGGCAGGGGCAAGGTTTACTATAAAATTCTTTGGCGGGAAATCATAGCCGGAATTCTCGATGGCTGACCTGATCCTGTCTTTGGATTCACGGATGATTGAATCGGGCAGACCTACTATAGTAAAGTTTGGAAGGCCCCGTATAATATCGACCTCCACATCAACGATGTAGGCATCAATTCCCTGGATGGCAAGCGAGGTAGCTTTTGACAGCATGGCATTTCTCCGTATGAGTAAGGTCTCTACTTACTCATACGAAGAAACGGGGGTGATTCGAAAAAATTTTTTACGGTTTTTTAGTTTTTTTCTACTTTCTGAATTTTCTCACCAGGAACTTACCAAGAACATACCCTACCACAACTATGACGAGAAATACCAGGAAGCTTACCCAGGTAATCCACGTGCCCCTTTTCAACAGGCTGTATGGATTCCAGCTGGCTTCCACCAGGTTTCTGCCCAGTTTGCCCTTATACTTTTGCGGAACCTCTCCCAGGCCGTCACCATTGGTATCAGGGAAACTCTTTATGTAGCTCAGCACTCCCATCCATTCCTTGATCTCCTGGATCCCGGGCTTGCTTTTGTCCATATCCACCCTGGCGGTTTTCAGATCTTCAATGGGGTTGCCGTCTTTATCCTTGGGTACTATTTTCAGTATCTGCATGGTGAAGTCGCCCACTACCTTGAGAAATGTGGCGTTGTAAAGGTCGGCTGATACCTTGTAAAGCTTCTTGTTGGAAGATGAATAATCAAGCTCGGTATACCCATTTTCCTCGTCACCAAGCCATATATTAGTTACCCTGTCAAAGATGGCCCGGTTGGGATTATAGGTGAATTTCACACCGGAAACCTGGAGAAAATAATCCGAACCCTTGAGGGGATAAATACTGGTAAGTATTTCCAGGGCTTTCTTCACTTCGGCAGCATTCACGTATATGCTGATAAGTGGATATCCCATGGACCCGTCCATACCGATTCCGAGTGGAATTGCCCTGAAGGCGTCACATACCGCAATTTTCCCTGTTTCTCCCACAAGGATATTATCCCTGATAACACCGTTGGAGATAACACCGATATCCACCCGTGAATCCGGATCATCAGGATCAGCATCGTACTTGTCAACATACCATCGAATTGAATCCGCGATGAGATTTCCCAGGTTGGTTTCATCTTCTTCGATCACAAGATTATACCGGGTGGTGGCAATGGTGTCCCAGAAACGCATGCCACGCTGCCGCAGCACCTGCCGGTTAATCTTCGTGATATAAGAATCAATATAACTGGTGATTGAAGGGTCACCCTTTATACTATCGTTTATCTCACGAAGCACGTAATCTGAAAGAACAACTTTGCCATTTTCATACTCTATATCCATTATACCGATGTGCCTGCCGTAAGCCCATGCCTGCACAATGATAGTGTCGTTCAACTCTATTGGATTGTTTATCTTTGTATGGGTGTGTCCGCTTATGATGATATCTATGCCGTCTACCTCCCTGGCAAGCAGCTCATCCTCGGATTTTGATTCATCCACCCATAAACCGCTATGGGACAGGCAGATAACAATATCAACCTTTTCTTCTTCACGAAGGATCTTCACCATTTCCCGGGCCCTGATCATTGGATCACCGAATGAAACCGGCGACGCGAAAGGTGCCACCTCGGCGGCATTTTTTCCCATGAGACCGAAATATCCGATCTTCAGTCCTTCCTTCTCCATAACCAGGTAGGGTTTTACCAGGCCTTTCTTGAAGACGTCTTCAAGTGAATCATCCTTCTCACTTTCTTCATCAAATACCACATTGGAAGCCACGATATTGGGTAACCGGCCAATAGAATCTGCCGCGTTCAGTATGCGGGCCAGCCCGGCCGGGAAAAGATCGTACTCATGGTTGCCCAGCGTGGTCACGTCAAATCCCATCCTGTCCATCAGCTGCAGCTCGAAGGCCTCTTCCCTGGAAAGCATGTGAAAAAGAGATCCCATCAGAAAATCACCGGCATCAATCAACACCACGGCGTTTTTCCTGCTTTCCCTGGTTTCCTTTATAACCGTGGACATTCTTGCCCATCCTCCCAGGGTGTTATCATCACCTGTTTTATACGAGGTATAATCCACGTTGGGAGAAAACCCCAGCAGATGCGAATGCAGGTCGTTTGTGTGTAAAATTGTAATTTTTTTGGGTTCCGCCTGAAGAACAGATGTTACAACGAGAAGCAGAACAGCACAGAGAGTAACTATTTTTTTCATGTTGTTTTTCCTTCATAAATGATAGTACAACCGCTGTCTAAAACGGCAGAAGATCATAGTATGAAGGTTTAGAAAAATTGCAAGAAGATTATATAAAACCCCCTTCACCGGGGAAGAGGGTTTCATTTCGCTGCATGTAAGTAATAATCAGTCTATCTTCGACATGAGTTCTTCACTCACCTCTTTAACACCCGGCCCTCCATCAAGTTCAATAACTTTTGGTGAACCATTGTTCTCCTTTGACAGGCTTTTGAAGAATTCAACAGCGGCAAGGGTTCCGTTGTTAGCATCATAATATATATCATGTCTTTTATTAATGGCTGTTTCATCCTGGTCGTCAGCCCGTGCGGAAAGTGCTCCACCGCACACACGGCACACGAATTCACCGTCTTTCTCTTCAGGCTTGATGGCATCTATGTATATATTATTCGGATGATTGTTATCATTTTCACAAAGCCTGCGCCCCATGATCCTTTTCTTCGCGATCTCCCTGTCAAGTACGATCTCTATCACGTAATCCAGGTTCATGTCCGCCTCAGCAAGGGCTTTATTCAAGGCTTTGGCCTGCTCCAGGTTGCGGGGGAAACCGTCAAGAAGCCACCCGTTTTTACAGTCATCCCTTTTTAGCCTGTCAAGTATCATTGGAATGGTAATATCATCCGGCACCAGGTCACCGCTGTCGATGAATTTCTTGGCCTTCATTCCAAGCTCGGTACCGCCCTTTATATTTTCCCTGAAAATAACACCTGACTCGATATGGGGAAGATTGTATTTTTTCTGGACAATCGCTCCCTGTGTCCCCTTACCACTACCGTTAGGACCAAAAATAAGTACGTTCATAAAAATCACCTCTTGAATTTTTTTGTGAGTACACGTATACGGCTTTTATATGTATACCGTGAATGTATGCTATCAAAAGTAAAAAACAGGGCATAAATGTAAAGCAATTTATTGGATCACCTGTTGCAGCAGAGATTCAATCTCTTCCATCGTATCGGCTACTACCAGTTTTGAACGGATTTTTGTGGCGTTGCGGATACCATGAATATACCTGACCACGTGTTTTCTCATGAGCACAATCCCGTATTCCCCGTACTCTTCAATCATAAGGTGATAATGCCTGCGAATCACGTCCAGCCGCTCATGCAGTGTTGGCTCGCTGGAAGAGAATATCCATGGATTACCCTGGGCCCCCCGTCCCACCATAACCGCCGTGCAGCCCGTGGTATTCAGCTTTTCCATGGCGTCTTCCCGGGAAAGGATGTCCCCGTTACCCACAACGGGCAACCTGCAGCTTCTGGCTATCTCGGTGATGCTCTCCCAGTCTGCCTCACCACGGTACAACTGGGCCCTGGTTCTGCCGTGAACGGAAATAAAAGAGACACCCGCCTCGACCAGTGCCCCAACCACCTCGTTGTAATTGATGGAGTCTGAATCCCAGCCAAGACGGATCTTGGCCGATACCGGCAGAGAAACCGCCTGCCCCACTGCTGCTGCAATGCGGTATACCAGCTCCGGGTCTTTCAGCAGGGCCGCACCCTTGCCGTTATAACACACCTTGGGGGCGCAGCATCCCATGTTTATATCGATACAATCAGGCCCCAGTGTTTCCACGAAGGCGGCAGCCTCGGCCACTACAACCGGGTCACTGCCGAACACCTGTATACCAATGGGCCGCTCCTGGTCATTAAAACGCAGCAGGTTAATGGTCTTTTTGTTACGTCGAATTATACCTTCAGAACTGACCAGCTCGGTAAACACCATCCCCGCCCCAAACTCGGCAGCCAGCCGCCGGTAAGGACCGTCAGTAAACCCCGCCATGGGAGCCAGAAGCACCGGGCTTCTCAATTGTATACCGGCAAGTTGTGTCATATCCCGCGTTTCCCTATATATAATTATACCATATACATGGATAGCATGGCCATAAACTGTAAATACTTTTTTTTCACCACAGAGGTGCAGAGATACAGAGATACAGAGGTTTAGCGTCCTCAGCGCTTTTGCGGTAATATTCGAACCCTCTGTGGCAAGAAAAAATATTTGTTGACCTTATATATCAACATTCTGTATGCTAAAAAAACAGAAATGTCATAATGATAGACTTTAATTCTACTGCCTTCAGGATTGGTCATGAACACGTTTAAACGAGCTCTCCTTTTTATTTTCATATACCTGGTAATCAGTATTATAATAACTTTTGCTATCTATATCTTTATGAAAGAGCCCCAGGCTGAAGGATACGGCATAGGTACTTTGCTTAGTTTTTTACTTTCTCTGCTGTGGATACTGGGGGCCCGAAAGGGGATGCAGTCTAACACGCTGGTTCTTCTGTCCATTACCGTGGGGGGCTTCATGCTTCGCCTCATTCTTCTGGGTGTGTTTATGGCAGGCGGTGTTTACATGTTCAAGATGGACCTGCCCACCTTTGCCATCGCATTCCTGGTGGGGACACTCTACAGCCTTATCCTTGAAGTGTGGTTTTTCACTACCCTCAGTACGCCGGACAATACTAAACTGTGAGTCAGGAAAATATGGATACAAAAACATTAAAGTCACTTACAAAAGATGAACTTATTAAAATAATCCATGATCTGCAGTTAAAGTGCGATCTCCAGGAGAAGGGGGTTGACGAAGGGGAAGTCGACTTCAAGAACCTTGTTGAAGCGGCATCAGACATCATATTTGTGCTGGACAGCCAGGGAAACCTTATTTATCGTAACAGGGCCTGGGAGGAATTGTTTCCCTATACAAGGGAAGAAGCCATCGGCATGCACTACTCGGTGTACCTCCCTGCTATTGAAATCGACAGGGCCACAACCGTATTCAACCAGATACTGAAAGAAGGCGAAGAGATTCAAAACGAGAAGATGAAAACTTTCGACCAGGAAGGCAACGTGGTCTACCTCATGGCCAACCTGTCCCCAATTCATTCTTCAGATGGCACCATAACAGGCCTGTTCGGCATCCTGCGAAACATCACAGAGATGCATCTCATGGAAAAGAAACTCAAGGAGAACACACGGCGGCTTGAGGAAAAGGTAAAAGAGCAGTTACGCCAGGCTGAAGAGCTGAAACGGGTCACCTCCCTGAATGACGAAATAATCAATAATTCTCCCATTGGTATCTTCACCATAGATCCAACCGGCATTATAATGACAGAGAATCCGGCGTTAAAAAAGATCATCGGCTATCCCGGTAACGAATCCCGTACGGGATTGAACGTCACAGAACTGCCGGGTTTCATCGGCACAGACCTGGGAAAATATCTCGACGAGGTAACAGTAAAGCGAAAACCGGTAGTTCTGAAGAACCTGCAGTATCAACCCATTGAACAGGAAAGAACGCTCACCCTGAACATACGGGCTAACCCCATACTTGATTACGACAAGCAGGTAAAGAGTATCCTTATCATCGTAGAAGATGCCACCGAGCAGGCACAGATACAGAAGAGAATGCAGCGGGCTGAGAAACTTTCAGCCATGGGACTTTTGGCAGCCGGTGTTTCATACGAACTGAAGGTACCCATCAACCTGCTTACCATAGATCTTAATTTCATCGAGAACAATATTGATGAATCAAGTCCCATGAGAGATTATCTCCAGTCCATGAAAGATGAACTGGGACGCATCAACCAGATAACCGAGCAGTTACTGAACCTGGGTAAACCAAGCGAAGACGAGAAAGAAGAATGCGAGGTTCATAAGCTGATCACCAGTCATCCAATCCAGATAATGCTGAACAGGCTGCAGAAAGACGGCTTCAACGTGGAAACTTCTTATCCTGAAGAAAGTCCCTGTGTCCGTGTCCGCAGGAGTCAGCTTATCCAGTCGCTGCTTCACATTATAGCCAACGCGGAAGAAGCCATGCCCGAGGGGGGCGATCTTAAGGTTTCCGTAGACTCGTACAAGAAAAACGACGAAACATTCGCCGTTATCATTATAGAAGATTCCGGAATAGGCATACCCAAAGAGAACATGCAGAAAATATTTCAGCCTTTCTTCACCACAAAGGGCCAGAAATCAACGGGCCTGGGCCTGATGGTTACCTATTCCATCATAGAAAACGCAGGAGGGGCAATAGGCGTAAAGAGCACCCCCGGTGTTGGCACATCCTTTAAAATAGTATTACCGGCAGTTGCAGAGTAAAGGGGGACGCAAAGATTATGAGCAAACGAAACAACCCTGATTCATCACAGAAAACATACCTGAGTGATGCCGAATCCATTCTCGAGAAGGACGGGTATTTTATCATATCGCCGGATGATTCACAACAGGACGAAATATCCGCCGATATAACCCGTGAGCCGCGGGCCGACACATTCTCAGGGCCGGTTCGCACCGACCAGATAGAGAAAAAACCCGGCCGTGAACCAGACTCTTCGCGGGTATCCACCAAACCAGCGCAACCTGAACAACAATATGACATACCCACGATACTGGAATACCTCCAATGGCACATGGAAAGGATTTCCGAGAATGTCATCGGCCGTGATGAGATAATCCGCCAGGCCATGTATTCAATTCTAACCAGGGAACATATGCTTCTGCTTTCACGTACAGGTATGGCAAAGTCATACCTGGCCAATTATATTTTCAACACCTTCGACAACGTGCGCACATTCGCCTCACAGGCAAGCAAGGAACAGACTCCCGATAATTATTTCGGGCCCTACAACATTGAAGAATTCAAGAAGGGACGCATACGCCATAACATTCACGGCTCAATAATTGAAGCAAACCTTGTCTTCCTCGACGAGTTTTTTGACGCCAGTGACGTGGTGCTCAGGTCGCTTCTCTCGGTACTGAACGAGCGCAAATTCGTGAACGGTCCCGAACAGATCGACGCCGCCATTCATACTGCCATCGCCACCGCTAACTATATGCGCATGAACGAGGTTACCGAGGCGGTGCTTGACAGGTTTACCTACAAGTCTATCATCCCCGAAGATTCAAACGTCTACACCCAGCTGCTCATCGACCATACCTACGCCTTCAGCAGGGGAAAGGCCATCGAACCGGACAGGAAGATACCCTTTACGCAGATAATCTATATTTCGGATATAGTCAGAAACAAGAACAGGGAAACCAGGATAGAGATTCCCGATTTCATATATTTCATGAAAAATATCGTCACCAACAAGTTTGTCAGTGACATGCGTAAGAGTGATTACAAGTTCTTTATAAGCCCGCGTAAGCAGGCAAAACTTTCTGACTTCCTTCGGGCCTCGGCCCTGCTCAACGGCAGGTACGAGGTGAACATGGACGACCTGAAGGACATGTACCTGGCACTGTGCACACTGAACAGTTTCGTTTCGGTAAAAGCCAAGGACAAGTCGGAAAAAGATGTATACCTTGACGCCTACCAGCAGACCATGGTGCATTTTAACGCCACGGGGGCCATTCAGCAGATAGAATTCTTATTGAATATACGTAAAATATTCCAGGAAATTCACGAGAACCCTGAGAAGAAAGAAAAGCTCATGGCATCATCGAGCCTGTTTCAGGGTCTGCGAAGCCTTTTGAAAAAGATTTTCCCCGGCAAGACAAAAGATGACGAGGAGATCACCCTTGATACACTTAAGAAAAGTATATCCGATCTCAATCCCGCTGTTGAAGAAGTTCGTGAACTCAAGGAAGGCATCCTGAAAGACTATGCGGGTTTAATTTGATTATAGCGGAGGCATGGTCTTGAGCAATACCCTATCTCCACTGAACAGACCAGAACGGCCAAGCCTTGATTTCTTCGAGTACTGGGACTCGTTCGGGCTCTTCGATGAACTGCAGGTGATTCTTCCCCCGCAATTTTTCGTTATCTTCGAGATAGCCCGTGTAGTATTCACCCCCGAACTGATATCCGAGGCACTCAGCGCCATCGAAGACATCTCACATGAAGAGAAAATCGAGGCACCCGACCGCGACGAGTCTATACTGTATAACAGGATGGAAAAGATATCACCTGTCAGTGATCACATGGAGATCGATAATTACCGAACAATATTCGAATTAAAAAAAGCCCTGCCCCGTGAGCTTGCCTGGGAAGATGAAATTTTCGACATCAAGCTTCTAAAACACCAGCTGCTGGTAAGAAGATTTTACGAATCAAAGATGGACAAGTTCAAGGCCATCTCCACCCTGCAGGACGAATCCGGCCGCCAGGCAAACAGGTTCGATCAGAAATTCTACCTGCTTTTAGACCGATCACGGTCAATGGAAATACGAATGCGGTCTTTTTTCTCAAAATGCCTGGTGGCTGAATTTCTAAGAAGAAAACTGGAAAGCAACGCGAAGATATTCTACCGCCCCTTTGATTCAAAGCCTGGTGACCTTTTCAAGATCGAACACCGGGACGACTTTCCATTTCTCATCGAGCGTGTTATGCTCACCACCACCGGCGGGACCAGCACCAACCTGCAGCAGGCAGTCTTAAAGGCCATCGATGATATACATTTCGACAAAGACCTGCTAAACGCCGAAATCCTGGTAGTTACTGACGGTATCAGCAAGATAGACAAGTACCTGTTACAGGAGAAGCTTGGAAATATCAAGCTTAACATACTGAAAGTCGGCAAAGACCTTGCCGACCCCGATTTTTTCGACATGAAGAAAACCTTCGATGCCAACAGGCTGCAGTTCGATCCAACTGCCCTGAATATTAAGGAAATACAGCAAAAAATGGACAATGCCGATTCAGGTGAAGAGGCATTGAATCCTTATGAAAAACGAGCCTTCAGGTATCTACTGGAATATTCTGAAAACATGTTCCAGGATCTGCGTGACATATCCCAGCGCTTCGTTGAAATACCCGACCTCGACCCCGGCGACCTGTTCGAGCTTACAGATGAGAAGATCGATTCCATCGAAACAGCTGTTGATGAATTCTCCCGCATTGACTACTCAAACCGTACCCTTGAAGAACGAAAACGCCTCTACAAGCAGGCTTTCTTTCTCGCACAGTATATTGAAATGCTCATGTCAAAGAAGGGAAATGATCAGAATCCCATACTTAAAAAATGTGAATTCAAACTGAACAATATCAAGCAGGATATATTATCAGATCCGGCACTATTTAAGATGGTTATGGACGCGAAAGGTTCTGGTGAAGATAAAAAATCCATGAAGCTGGCTAAAAAAGAAGTAAAGAAGAAGCTCAAAGAGATGCAGATGACACAGAAACAACTTTCATCCGAAGAGATAAAACAGGCGCAGTTGCTGCTCAGTTCTGACATCGGTGAGGGAAATCTTGGTCAATTCCTGAAAGTGCTCTTCATCAAGCTTATGCAATTCATAAAAAAAACCGCAACCGCCCCCTTCAAGAAAAAGTAAACCCGCAAGTAATCTATACTGCTTACAGCTTTTCGTCCTCATACCACCTGATGGTTTCAGTCATAATATCCACGTTGTTTTTTTTGGGATACCATTCAAGCTCGATCTTGGCCCTGTCACAGTCCAGCATGAAATTATTAAGTATGAAGTGCACATGATCTTTTCGCAGGTAGTGAATATTCAGCGGTTTCAGCAGAAATGACAGCACCCTGGTAAAAAAAGGTGTAATATGCTTTATGGTGCAGTCAAGTTTTGATCCTTCTTTTACCTTGATTACCTGTTCAAGCTGTGTGGGCACATTATCAGATCCCAGGTTGTATATTTTTCCCCTGGTTTCCGGATTATTTAGCATTCTCAAAAGGGCATCCACAACATCCTCAGGGTGTATAAGCTGGTATTTCGTGTCCCCATCACCGGCAATATACATCCTGTTTGAAACCCCCATGCCCATGGCCATGTACAGAATAACCAGGATCATTGGTTCATCAACTCCGGGGCCTGTTATAATAGTGGGCCTGAATATTGTTATATCCATCCCCTCCTCTTCCATGTGCCCCATGCAGATAGCCTCTGCCTTTTTTTTATCCTTCCCGTAGGCGGTTACAGGTTTTAACTTATCTGTTTCCCTTACGGGAAGCATTGACGGAGACCCATACACCCTGGCAGATGATTGAAATAGTACCTTTTCCACCCCGGCGTCCCTGCACGCGTTCAGAAGGATTTCAGTACCTTTCACATTTATTTTCTTCATGAAGCGCCTGCCATAATACGAAGCGTCTTCAACATCCATCAGGTGGAAGACCACCTTCACCCCTTCGCAGACCTCGTCCAGCAGTTCGGCATCGGTAACGGTTCCCTCGTAAAACTCAACCTCCTGTGGAAGCTGCCTGTCTTTCCATATATCCAGTCCACGTACGGTTTCTCCTTTTTTAATGAGTGCTTTTACAAGGTATCGGCCTAGCAGGCTGTTGCATCCGGTAACAAGAATCATTGCCATTCCTCCTGGGAGTTATCTGGGTCAGAGTTGAATATATGTATATTAATTGTATAATCCCTGTGAATCAAATACGTCAAGCATTATTGAATGGAAATTACTGCACCGCCAAAAACCATATACCCCGCCCTGGAGAATACAGCACCCCCGCCACCCTGCCGGCAATTTGATCACTCTCCACCTTCAGAAACCAGTCGTCACCTGTCCTGTTATCAGAAGCCACCAGGTATTTCTCTTTAGCCAGGTATACCATGCTGGTGCCTCCACCCTGTTGCCTTTCTTTTGCGGGTATCATCACGGGATAGAGGGTATCATCATTACGCTCCAGGTAATACTCCTCCCTGTTGGTAATTTTCAGACGTTCGGCAACATCATCACTCATTATTGTTCGCTCAAGGGGGGTGTTGTTCACCCTGATAGCGGTGCCTTTTATGATCACGTTCTCCGTCCCGGCGGCCACAACCCTTCGTATCAGTTTTTCTTCTCCCCGGGTAATAAACACGGTGTCCCCAACAGAGGGCACAAGCCCGGGAAAACGGATAACAAGAATCCTGTCATCTTTCATTATCACCGGTTCCATTCGGGAGGAGGGCATAGTTGTAATAGAAACCATTGAAAACAGCATACCGTATATTAGCGTCAGCACAAGCAACACCGCAAGTGCATATATAATGTAGACGTAGGGACGCATATACTGTTTAAACCCGATACTGCCGCTCTTTCCCGCCATCACCCCGGCATGTATGGCACATGATATGAGAATGATTATATCAAGAAATACGCAACCCGCCATGGTATATAACAGGGGAAACTCCCTGTTATAAAACAGCAGCACGGGAAATATGCCTGCCACCGCTATTCGCAGCAGCAGAAAAACGATACCTTTAGAAGCCGCCCCCGCGTACACCTGCCCGAGACCGGTAAAAATGAGCGACCCCACAAAGGCACCCACCCGGCTTCTTCCCGTATCATGCGCAGAAGATATAACTTTATCTTTCATTTATCCTCTGTGGTAAATATTTTTACAAAAAAGACTGTATAAATCGTTGAACCCTTTCTTTTCCCTGGTACACCCCGAAGTGGCCTTCGCAGAGGATGTCGGCTTCCAGGGAAATCATGAATTCCAGTGACTTCTCGTAATGGTCCCTGTTTGATTTCAGCATATCGTTGAGGGGGCCGTGTACATCCTGGCCGAAAAGCACAAGGTTGCCATTTGACCGCAGGGTAAGGGCCGCCGATCCCGGTGAGTGGCCTGGAATATGATACATATTGATAGTAAGATCACCCAGTGTAAACGATCGTTCTTTTTCATTTACCTTGATGTCAACCGGGAATGGTTTCATAAAGCTGCCATACCAGGATGCAGCGGTAACATCTGAGTCACCGGTTTCAAGGTATATGGCGTCCAGTTGGTGGGCCACAAGGGTACAGCCGGTTGCTTCTTTCAGGGCGGCAACTCCCCCTGTGTGGTCGTAATGACAGTGTGTAATAAACAGGTATGTTATGGAGGAAGGTTCAACACCGCATTCCCGGATATTCATCAATATCTCATCATGTCCTTCGCCGGTGCCGCCGTCAACCAGGGCTGCTGTGTTACCGCTTTTTATGAGATATACCGCGGCGTCCGGCGGGGCGGAAATATCAGATCCCCCTACCTGGAACACATGTGGTGTAATCTGCACGTCAACCCCCCGTGTTTCTGTCCTTCAGTTCTTTTTCAAGGGCTTCCCTGACAGCATCGATGTCAGGTTCGATCTCAACGGGCCTGTTGGCATACCTGCAATCCACCTCGGGCAGGGAACATTCGTGATATCCCACCTTGAATTCGCTGAACTTGAGGCCGTGGGCCGTGGATATTATAATGGTTCTGTCAGTTTTGGATATCACCTGTTTCTCAACCAGTTTCATGAGCACCGCCAGGGCTACCCCGGTATGGGGACAGTTGTACATGCCGGTAAGGTCGGCAAGTGCCGCCGCGTTTGCCAGCTCGTCTTCACTTGCCTGCTCAACGATACCGTCAAAGCTCTTAAGGGCCTTTATCGCTTTTTTCACCGATACGGGATCACCAATCTGAATGGCGGATGCCAGTGTTTTTCCCGGTGACATGGATTCAAAAGAATCAAACCCCTTGAGGTATGCCTGGTACAGTGGGTTTGCCTTTTGTGCCTGTGCCAGAACCAGACGGGGTTTACGGTCAATAAGACCCAGGTCGAACATCATCTGGAAACCGTTGCCAAGTGCCGACACGTTACCAAGGTTGCCGCCGGGGATGATCACCACGTCGGGCACTTCCCAGTCAAACTGCTGCAAGAGTTCCACCGATATGGTCTTCTGTCCTTCTATGCGAAGGGAATTCATGGAGTTTGCCAGGTAGATGGTATTGTCCTTCGTTATCTCCTGCACCACCTTCATGCAGCCGTCAAAGTTAGTATCAAGTGACATGACGATGGAACCGTTTGACATGGGCTGCACCAGCTGGGCGGTGGATATCTTGTTGCTGGGCAGAAACACTATGGAGGGTATACCCGCGTAGGCGCAATAGGCTGCCAGTGCCGCCGATGTGTCACCGGTTGAAGCACATGCCACCGCCTTGATGTTCTTCCCCTGCTCACGCATCTGGTTTACCTGTGAAACCAGCACCGTCATTCCCAGGTCTTTGAAAGACCCGGTATGGGTGTTACCGCACATCTTCACCCACAGGTCCTTCATGCCCAGCATCTTACCAAAGCGTTTTGCCCAGAAAAGATTGGTATTCCCTTCAAACATGGATACCACGTTCTCGTTGTCCACCTCCGGATTTATCCATTCCTTCTTGCCCCATACACCGCTGCCGTAGGGCCACCCGGTGGTGCCCACCCTGCTGTCAAAGAGTTCTTTCCACTGATCAGCGGTACGTTCCCGCAGCCTGTCCATATCATGAACCACTTCAAGAAGTTCACCGCATTTTTTGCATCGGTATACTACTTCATCAAGTGGATATTCTTCGTCACATCCCCCGATACACCTGAAAACCGCCCTGTACCTGTCACTCATGCGTTACTCCTTATTCAAAATCCTCAACCGGAATCACCACCACGTCACCGCTTATGAATTCAAATTTATTGATTTCACTGATGGATCGCATCATGCCTTCTTCATTTGCGCCGTGTGTGGTAATCACGATGGGTACATAGGTACCCTCAACTTCCTGCTGCATAACCGAGGCGATAGAAATATCATAATCACCCAGCACTCCCGCCACCCTGGCCAGGATACCCGCCTTGTCCTCAGAATACAACCGCAGGTAGTAGCGGCACTTCCGTTTTCCGGGGGCCATGTAGTTGATCTCCCCTTCAAGTGAAATGGCGTTCTCGTAGATATTGTCCTTCTGCGCCATCTGTACTATATCACTCACCACCGATGAGGCTGTTGGCAGCCCGCCTGCTCCCCTCCCGTACAGGGTAACCGGGCCGGTCATGTCGTTGTCGTACATTATACCATTAAACTCATCCCTGACCGACGCCAGCGGATGCTTGAATGGAAGCATGGTGGGCTGCACCCTGATGTCAAACTCATCACCAATCTTCCTGCTGATACCCAGCAGTTTTATTACGTACCCCATCTCATAGGCATACATGATATCAAGCAGGGTAATCCTTGTAATCCCCTGTACCTGCACCTTACTGAAATGTACTTTCTTGTTGTAGGCGATCATGGAAAGCAGTGCGATCTTATGCCCCGCGTCATGCCCTTCTATGTCAAAGGTTGGATCTGCCTCGGCAAATCCAAGCTCCTGCGCTTCACGCAGGGCGTCGTCGAAGGGTATTGCCTTGTCATACATCTGGGTCAATATGTAATTGGTTGTGCCGTTGAGTATACCCATAACCGTGTGCACCCGGTTGCCCACCAGGCCGCTTTTCAACGATACCACGCAGGGGATTCCCCCGCCGATGGACGCCTCAAACCCCAGCTTGGCCGAACCGCTGTTGGCAAGATCAAACACCTGGTCACCATCTTCGGCAAGCAGCTTCTTGTTGGCGGTCACCACGTCCTTCCCCTTCTTCATGCACTCGGTTATCATGGTTTTCGCCGGCTCAATTCCGCCGATAAGTTCGATTATGGTATCGATACTGTCATCTTCAAGCAGGTCACGCCAGTTGTCGGTCACCGGGATATCAGAGACCTCCCTTCTGACCAGGTCTGTGCGCAGGTCGCATATGGTAACGATTTGCACATCAATACCGGTACGCAGCTTTATCAGGTGGGCATTCTCCTGCAAAAGCTGATACACTCCCTTCCCAACGGTTCCAAAACCGATCAAACCACAACGAACCACATTTCTCATGGGTAAACCCCGGTTACTCTTCATTATTAATTATTACTAGATGCATTATACCTGCCACGCCGCGGTAAAAGTTGTCAACATAAATAATGCAACCACAGAGATGCAGAGGAACAGAGGTTTTATTTACAAGGATTACCGCAAAGACGCGAAGTACGCAGCGAAGCGCAAAGAAAGAATAATTCATGTTCAGGGCAACTTGTCTCATGATTGCACAAGATTACTTATGAGCTGCATGGTTAAAATTACTTTTTTTCTAATATTTTAAGTATAGACCTTTTAAATACTGGCAAGTTGTTCTGAATAATTTGCCAGATCTCTTCGGCATCAACTCCGAAGTAATCATGCGCAACTATATTTCTCAGGCCTTTTATATTTTTCCAATCAATGCTTTCATGTTGATTCTTAAATTCTTCATCAATCCTTGTTACCGCCTCACCGATTATAACAAAATTCATTAATACTGCATCAAAAACCAGTTCATTATTAAAAAATTCATCTGGATCATTTATGTTTTCTATATATTTGAATATTTTATCAATCGATTCAGATATATCGATAATGTTCAGCCGGTTCTTATCATACATATATTGTCTCTTGTAGAATTTCTTCTTTTATCCCGGGTTTTAGATATTTTTCACGTGCAATATCCACATCCCTTTTCAGATTTTCGGTAAGGTATTCACGTAATTCTTGTTTAATCTCATGGATATTATTTGTATTTTCATCAAGCTCAACAATAATATCAACATCACTAGCATCATCGAAGTTACCCCGAGCAAATGATCCAAATACACCAATTCTTCTTACATGGAACCTGTCACATATGTAATTTTTATTATTTTTCAAAAAAGAAAAAATGTCTTCCCTGGTTGTCATATCAAAACCATCGTTTACTATATCTGTGAATTATAATGTAACAATTTTCACACATGTCAACGATTAATGCAATTATTATCTACAAGGATCACTGCAGAGTCAAGGGGTGATAATTTTTATTCATGAAGAACAAGGGGCTTAAGCCCCTTGTTCTATATTCCTCTTTGCGCCTTAGCGCTATAAAAACAATACTTTTCATGTTTACTTGTAATAACCTGTAACTCAACAGCCCCCTTAATCCCTGTATAGACCGGGGATTCAGGGGGCCGCTAAGTCACATCCCTTCATACGGCTTATATTCAGGAACAAGCTCCTTCAACAGGGCCTTCAGTTCATCATGGGTCATCCCCTGTATCTCTTCAGCCGTCATGTTCAGCACACGCTGCGCAGCACTCTCTTCCCCTGAACCGCTATGGTGATCCAGTCTGAATATGCGGGGGTTTTCGGTGGGCTGCATCGACTCGTTCTCATACCACAATTCTTCGTAAAGCTTCTCGCCGGGCCGAATGCCGGTGTATTCAATCTGAATGTCCCGGTCAGGTTCATAGCCGTAAAGACGCACCAGGTTGCGTGCAACCTCGTCGATTTTGTACTGCTCTCCCATGTCCAGCACAAACACGTCGGCACCGCTGGCATAGGCCCCGGCGTTCAGAATCAAAAGCACCGACTCGGGTATACTCATGAAATAACGGGTCATGTCAGGGTGGGTCACGGTAACGGGCCCCCCCGTCTCGATCTGTTTCTGAAACAGGGGAATCACCGACCCACGGCTGCCGATCACGTTGCCAAACCGTACCACCGCCGTGCGCATGCCGTTTTTCCCGTTCCAGCTATCGGTAAGCATCTCGGCCACCCGCTTGGTTGCCCCCATCACGCTCACCGGCCGCACCGCCTTGTCGGTTGACACCAGCACAAGTTCCCCCACACCGCTCTCACCCGCGCATTCAAGAATGGCCCGGGTACCCAGCACGTTGTTACGAAATGCCTCCGTTGGATTTTCCTCCATGAGATCAACATACTTATGGGCCGCGGCATGAAACACAATGTCAGGACGTCTTTCGTCCATGATGCCCTTCATCCGAACCCCGTCGTTCACGTCGGCAATGAAATAATATATACGGG
>CAZVRB010000012.1:0-51370 GCA_964629365.1 uncultured Leptospiraceae bacterium | reverse complement strand
AGTAGCAAAAGTAGAGAGTGTGGGTGACTGGTGATGGAGCATTTTCAACGTATACATGCCTGGATCATATGCAAAAAATGACGCTCCGTCTTATGTAATTGTACTTATTGATTTTTTATGAATTATTCAAATACACGAAAGAAACAGGAAGGTATACGATGGCCAAGATCAGAGTTGAGAATATAGAAAAGATTTTTGGTGACAATGTTGAAGAGGCCCGTAAACACCTGAAAGAAGGGATGCCGAAAAACGAGATCCTTGAAAAAACAGGATGCGCAATTGGTGTTCACGATGCCACCTTCGAGGTGTATGAAGGTGAAACCCTGGTGGTTATGGGGTTATCAGGAAGCGGCAAATCCACACTGTTGCGCTGTATTAACAGGCTGCACGAACCAACGCAGGGAAAGGTGTATATCAATGATGTCGATGTAACCGAGTTGAAGAAAGATGACCTCAGGAGTTTTCGTCAGAAAAATTTCGGCATGGTGTTTCAAAGATTCGCCCTTCTTCCACACAAAACGGTTCTTCAGAATGCAGCCTTCGGGCTTGAACTGCAGGGGTTAAGTGAGAATGAGCGAAATGAAAAGTCAATGCGGGCACTTGAGCAGGTTGGACTAAAGGGATGGGAAAACACCTTCCCTGGCCAGCTCAGCGGCGGTATGCAGCAGCGTGTGGGTCTTGCCAGGGCTCTTGCGGTTGAAACGGATATCCTGCTGATGGACGAAGCATTCAGCGCCCTGGACCCCCTCATAAGAGCAGAGATGCAGGATGAATTGCTGGCACTTGAACACGAAGTGAAAAAAACCATTCTATTTATTACCCACGACCTGGACGAGGCATTGAAACTGGGTGATCGTATTATAATGATGAAAGACGCACGTATTGTGCAGATCGGTACTCCTGAAGAGATACTCAGGGAGCCGGCAACAGAGTATGTTGAACGTTTTGTTGAGAACGTTGACATGACCAAGATACTCACTGCCGGTGACGTGATGGTAAAGGCGCATTCAATTACCTATCCAAAAGACGGCCCGAGAACGGCCCTTCACATGATGAAGGATATCGGTATATCCAGTATCTTCGTAGTAGATAAGTCAAGGAAGCTTGAAGGCATAGTAATGGCCGATGACGCTGAAGCGGCGGTAAGGCGGGGGGAAACCAGTCTTGATGATATCATGCAGATATATAAGGAGTATAAGATATCGCCGGATACTCCATTGCAGGAAGTAATGCCGAAGATGGTGGATCTCAGGTTTCCTATAGCCGTGGTGGATGAAAATGACAAATTTCTGGGCATGATTGTCCGAGGTTCAATTCTTGCAGGATTAACCGAAAGAGGAGGTAACAATGATTGATATTCCGGTTGGTGAATACGTTGAAATAGGTATTGACTGGATAGCCTATAAATTTGAACCGTTTTTCGATGCTGTTACTGTTGGCATTGACGTTGTGGTGACGGGATTTCAGGACGTGCTTTTGTTTTTACATCCCTTTGCCATGATGGGCTTGCTGTCTGTTTTCGCGTACTGGATCATATCACGTAAATATGGCAGTTTTTCCATTGAAGGGTGGCGCGTAGGAAGGGGAATGCTCCTTTTTACGGTTGTTGGTCTTTTCCTTTTGTATGGCATGGGATTCTGGCAGGAGACGATGGAAACCCTGGCCCTGGTTATAACCTCGGCAATAATAGCACTGCTGCTTGGTGTGCCCATGGGGATATACGCGTCAAGAAGTGACAGGTTTGAACAGATGATACGTCCCGTTCTTGACTTTATGCAGACCATGCCGGCCTTCGTGTACCTGATCCCTGCCATTCTTTTCTTCCAGGTTGGGAATGTCCCGGGGGTTGTTGCTACCGTGGTGTTCGCACTTCCCCCCGGTGTACGGCTTACCAACCTGGGTATACGAGAAGTACCCAAAGACGTTGTAGAAGCTTCGCACGCTTTCGGGTGTACCGACAAACAGTTGCTGTACAAGGTTCAGATTCCACTGGCAATGCCCACCATAATGGCAGGCATGAACCAGGTGATTATGCTGTCACTGTCGATGGTTGTTATCGCGTCAATGGTTGGTGCGGCGGGACTTGGCCAGAAGGTGTACATGGGTATCCTGCAGGCAAAGATAGGCCTGGGATTTGAGGCCGGCCTGGGTATCGTTATCATCGCCATCTTTCTTGACCGTATTACACAGTCATTTGGACAGACTGAACATAAAATTGCCGGCAGTGAATAGCATGCTGCCGGGTAAAGTAAAATGAGTGGTCTTGACGGGGATCGGTTAGCCTGGTATACTAAAGGCAGGTTAACCGGATGATTCCCGCGTGTATATAGCTACTACCTAAGACTAAGGATGCATGTATTTAGTGAACACATAAAAATATCAGGAGGTATATAATGTTTAAAAGAACTATGTTAGTGCTTTTTGTACTGGTTCTGGCAGTTTCATTAACAGCCATAGGGTGCAAAAAAGCAGATGAAGGCGATCAGCCCGAGGAGAAGGGTAAAATGACAATACTCTATCCAAACTGGGCAGAGGGTATTGCGGTTACTCACCTGGCACTTGCTGCCCTTACCGACAAGGGGTATGATGTAACTGTGAAGCCCATCGAACCGGGCCCCATCTACGCTTCACTTGCAAAGGGTGATGCTGAATTGTTTCTTGACGCATGGCTTCCCCATACACACGCAGATTACTGGGAAAAGTTCGGGGATGACATTGTAAAACTTGGTGAATCTTTCAGTAATGGAACTACCGGTCTTGTAGTGCCACAGTATGTTGATGTTGATTCAATAGAAGATCTCAAAGACGAGGAAGTTGCCAAGAAATTTGACAAGAAAATCATTGGCATTGGCAGTGGTGCTGGAATACATGGAAACACCGAAAAAGCCATAGAGAAATACGGCCTGCCCATGAAGCAGATCACTTCAAGTGGTCCCGCCATGATGGCCAGCCTTAAAAAAGCATATGACAGGAAAAACCCTGTAGTTATAACCGGCTGGAAGCCGCATTTTATGTGGGCACGATATGATCTGAAATACCTGGAAGATCCCAAGGGTATCTTTCCCAAGGATGTTATGGCAATTCTTGCACGTAAGGGATTCAAAGATGAGTTTCCAAAAGCTGCTGAATTTATGAGCAACTTCAACCTGAAAGAAACACAGCTGTATGACCTCATGGGAGCGGTAGAAGAAGGAGACAATCCTGAAACTGCGGCAAAGAAATGGTATGAAGACCACAAGGTGCTTGTCAACTCATGGTGGTAAGAACAAAATTTATGTAGAATTAAGCTGATACAGAAATGATAAAAGAGGAAGTGGTGAATACACCCTTCCTCTTTTATTTGCATTGTAGTTAAAAAATTACAGGTGCAATCAACAGAATTCCGGCTGGCAGGTGCTTTGTTTTACCATGGACCAGAGATATCCCTCTGGATTCATCTGTTTGCGTTTACGGGTTACCAGCGGCAATGGGATGTATGTGAAGTAGGAGTGCCAGCTTCCCACCACGAATCCGGTTTTCCCCGCCATGGCACCATGTACGGCATTCTGTGCAAGCATCATGCAGTATACGGCATCATCGGGTAAGGCGGGAACACTTCGTATGGTATAGCTGTTATCTATGTATTTTATTGTTACGGGTATATTCATGGGTGCAAAGTATTCTTTTATTGTTTCCTTCATGAACTGGCCGATATCCCTGTACTTTGGATTCCCGGAAGCGTCTTTGCCTTCAGGTCCGTCAAAATATTCCTGGCCTGCCCCTTCAGCAACCACGATGACGGCATGTCCCCTGCGTTTTAAACGATAGTGGAGATTTTCAAGAAAACCACCCTTTTCATGCAGCTTGAAAGGAACCTCGGGTATGAATACGTAATTCACATCATTTGATGCCAGTGTGACGTAAGAGGCGATAAATCCGGAATCACGTCCCATAACTTTTACCAGCCCAATGCCGTTTTTCGCGCCGATTGCCTCGGTGTGGGCGGCATAGATAGACTGGGTAGCTGTTGATACTGCCGTAGAGAAACCGAAAGTCTTATCCATGAACCAGATATCATTATCAATAGTTTTGGGAACCCCTACTATAGATATTGGGAGTTTTCGTTTAGTGATTTCCCTGTATATATCATGGGCTCCCCTCAGTGACCCGTCCCCCCCTATGACGAAAAGTATATCAATTTTTTCACGCACAAGGGTGTCCACGATGATTTTTTCATCCTGGTATCCCCGGGAGGATCCGAGAACAGTTCCACCTTTCTCATGCAGGTCTTGTACATAGTCAAGGGTTAGTTCCACGAAATCGTGCCGGTATTCTGGTACGAGTCCTTCGAAGCCATACCGAACCCCCAGTACCCGCTTTACCCCGTATTGAAACTGAAGCATCCTGGCGATACCCTGTATGACATTATTTATTCCGGGGCATAGTCCACCGCAGGTAACGATAGCCGCGCTTGTGCTGCCCGGGTCAAAGAATAGCTGTTTTCGGGGGCCCGCGTTTTCAAAAGACAAAACATCATCAAGGGATTGCATCTGATCAAGTATAATATCACGTTCTATCTCAACAAGAACCCTTTTATTCTCATCGACAAAACCAGATGTGCGAAGGGGGCTGGTATATTTACTTTCACCCAGTACATCAATTATGGTATCATCTCTTGTTATCATGTGTATGGCTCCATCACTGAATAGTTATAAAAATTTCGAATAATTGTTCTCTATCGGATATCTTCCCGGGTGACCTGGAAGAATATGCATACATGGTGATATTGTATATGGTATCACGTCCATGAAAATAATCAGGGATATTTAGGGTTTTTTTACATTATATATCTTGACCGGTTTTACGGGTATTAATAACCTGTGGCGATCAGGAAACCGGATATGGCAATTAGAATACCCACATTAAAAGATTGTGCCTTTCTTTTCAGCATCACTATACTCTTGCTCTTTACCGGCACCGTTGTATTGAAGCTGCCGATAACTATTCTGCTTATCGGGGCGGCGGTGATAGCCGGTATAAAAACATGGCGGCTGGGGCATACATGGTCAGAGATCGAGGCTGGTATCGTAAAAGGGGTCGCCGGAACACTCCCGGCGGTGATGATACTTCTCATGGTGGGAACACTTTCCGGCAGCTGGATCGCATCGGGTACTATACCAGCCCTGATCTATTATGGCCTTGAGCTGATATCCCCCCAATGGTACCTCATCGCTACTTTCATGATATGCAGTATCGTTGGAGTTTCAATTGGCAGTTCATGGACGACGGCCGCAACTGTTGGCATCGCGCTGGTGGGTATCGGGGTGGCACTGGGCATAAACCCGGCCCTGTGTGCCGGCTCGGTAATTTCCGGTGCCTATTTCGGGGATAAACTTTCCCCACTTTCTGATACTACCAATCTTGCCCCGGGTGTTGCCGGTACAGACCTGTTCCTTCATATCAGGACTATGCTGATAACAACCATCCCCGCATGGATTATCACGATGGGTATTTTTGTATATTTCGGGTATGGTGTGATCAGGGAGGGATCATTTGATCCGGTGCAGGTTGACGTTTTGCAAAAAGCTATTGGCTCGTCATTCTCGATTACACCCTTTGTGCTGATTCCCCTGCTGGTTGTGATCATTCTTGCCGCAATGAAATTTCCTGCCGTAGTGATACTGATAGCCGGCTGGATTGCTGGAATACTTTGCGCCGTGTCGTTACAGGGTGCAGGCATTATTGATACTCTTCAGGCGTCGTATTCAGGGTTTTCAATCCATTCAGGAAACGAGGTGCTGGACAAACTGCTGAACAGGGGTGGCATCTTAAGTTTTATGGAAACCATTCTTATCATACTCTGTGCCACCGGGTTGAGTGGCATATGGGAAAGCGGTGGTTTTATAAGATCATTGCATGATAACCTTTTACAGCGAATTAGAAGTGAAAAAGGGCTTGTGATCACTACCGTTATAACGGCAATGCTGTCAAACGTGTTGATGGCAGAACAGTATCTTTCTATTGTTGTAACGGGGCGGATCTACAGGGACGCATTCGAGAATAAGCGCCTGGCACCCAGGATGCTCTCACGTTCACTGGAGGACGGGGGTACCGTGACATCCCCACTTGTGCCATGGAATTCCTGCGGCGCGTTTATGAGCGCTGCCCTGGGGGTGCCCACCATTGCATATTTGCCCTACGCGTTTTTTAATCTTATAATGCCGGTGGTGGCAATAACATTTACACTGCTGGGGTTATTCATAATCAGGGACGAAACATTTTCAAAAATTCAGGCTGATGCCTTTGCCGGGGACTTTCCCCGTGAATAATTCGGCTTGTGCCCTCATTTCACTGCGGGATGTGCATGTGTTCAGGGGAGAAACACTTATTCTTGATGGTATTGACTGGACAATAAACAGTGGCGAACAATGGGTGGTGCTTGGCGCAAACGGGTCGGGCAAGTCCTTTCTCATGAGCATAGTGTCTTCTTTCCTTCACCCCTCAGGTGGGAAGGTTCACGTGTTTGGAAAGGAGCTGGGGCAGGTTAATGTATGGGAGCTGCGGTCTCATATCGGTGTTGTCAGTGACAGGCTGCAGGCTGAATACACTGGTGATGTGAGGGTTCTTGACGTGGTATGTTCCGGTTTCTATTCAAGTGTGGGTCTCTACCGGGAAGTTGAAGATTGGATGCAGGAGAGGGGTCTGGAGGTTCTTTCGGAGTTGAAAATTGCACATCTTCACAAGAGACCTTACCGGAACCTCTCTCACGGTGAGCAGAAAAGGGTGTTGATTGCCCGAGCCCTTGTATTTGATCCCCAACTTTTAATTCTTGACGAACCCTGCAATGGACTTGATATCCCTTCCAGGGAATATTTTCTTCAAACCCTTTCTAACCTGGCATCAGGTGGAAAACATATTGTGTATGTCACCCATCATGTTGACGAGATCATGCCTTTTGTTACCCATGTTCTGCTTTTAAGACAGGGCCGTATTGCCGGTAAAGATACAAAAGAGCAGGTGTTGCAGGAGCATATTCTCAACGATGCCCTGGGGTATAGAATGCAATTACTTAAAGAAGACGGCAGATATTTTACCCTGTACAGGGGAATGAATCAGTAACATGGTTATTAATATAAGAAGCCGGTGGGATACCCGACCGGCTTGCTGGTAATTTTGAAAATCAGAACAGTGTAGTGGATTACTGCAGTTTCGATTTAAGTGTTTCTTCGGGTTGTACTCCGATCATCCTGTCTGCTTCCTGGCCGTTTTCAAAAATGATCATTGTTGGTATAGATGTTATTCCATACTTTCTGGCGATTGATTGTACCTGGTCGGTGTTAAGTTTTGCTATCTTCGCATTCACACCATTCTGCGCAAGGCGTTCAAGAATGGGAGTCTGCATTCTGCAGGGGCCGCACCAGGGAGCCCAGAAATCAACCAGTACTTTCCCTTCTGCTTTTAATACTTCCTGCTCGAAGTTGGTTTCTGTCAGTTCAACAAGTGTAGTAGTAACTGCCATGTATATTCCTCCTGATAGTTCAGTAGTTGTTTTGTTATGAATAAAATACTAAAATACTTAACAAACGTCAACCCCCCGTCTAAAAAAATTATCCCTTTGCGCTTTTTGCGCCCTTGACGCCTCTGCGGTAATTCTTTAAATCTAAGAAGATGAAATTAATATTTGACTGGGACATGAAACAACTTTACCATTTCAGGTACATATATGAAAAATTTAAAAAATTACGTGGAGGCATCTTGAAGGTAAAAGTAGAAAAAATAGATGATGATACACTGAAGAAGATGAATGTTACATCATGGCCTGTCTGGGAAAAAGAGGCATCAGAGTTCGACTGGCATTACGATTCAACAGAAGAATTTTACGTGATAGAGGGAGATGTAGAAGTAGCGCTGGAAAATGGTGAAACGGTATCCTTCAGCAAGGGTGATTTTGTAACCTTTCCCGAGGGAGTTTCCTGCACCTGGAAGGTTAAAAAACCTATCCGTAAACATTATCATTTCAAATAAACATGGAGGAAGGTATGCGATCATTTTTGATATTAATGGTAAGTGTTGCTGCAATGGTTACAGTTTCATGCGCCACAACACCCAAAACCACTGGATGTATTGAGGGGAACTGCAAGGATGGGTATGGTACATACCAATGGGAAGACGGCTCAAAATACGTGGGAAATTTCAAGGATGGTAAGTTTCACGGACAGGGAAAATATATATGGGGTGATGGCCGGATGTATGTGGGATCTTTCGTGCTTGGAAAGCGCCATGGCTACGGGGTAATGGACTGGCCAAACGGTAATAAGTATAAGGGTGAATTCAGAAACGACCAGATAAAAGGGGAAGGAACATTCATCTATTCCGATGGAAAAATTTACAAGGGCGAATTCGAGAAAGGCTCGGCAAACGGTGAGGGTGTGTTGACCTGGCCCGATGGTACAAGGTATGAGGGTGAATTTTCAGACAACCGCATGGAAGGACAGGGGGAGTTGACCTATCCTGACGGAAGAACCGTGACTGGAAAGTTCGTTAACGGGATCCTCGTCGATAAGAAATAACCAGCTGAATTGTAACGACACGGCAGCTTAATTAAAGTTGCCGTGTTTACCCGCCCCACTATTGAAACGCTTTGCCCCCTGTTCGGTTTCACCACTTCCAATTGTTTTACGTCCCATTTCAAATTCCATTTGGAGCCCATCCTCAAGGGACATGGCCATCCCGTTGTAAATGGCCTGCCGGTCATTTCGCAGGCATTCCTGCGGGAATGATGCAATTCTCAGGGCAACTTCCATGGCGGTGGAAAGTACATCACCGTCTGTAAGTCTGTTTACCAGCCCAAAGTGAAGGGCTTCTTTGGCGTCAAGCTCCCTGCCCGTGAGCATGAGATCAAGTGACCTGCTCAATCCGATCAGGCGTGGTAGACGCTGGGTGCCTCCATCTATGAAGGGAACCCCGAAACGACGGCTGAATACCCCGAAACGTGCACTGTGATCTGCAATACGAAGGTCACACCAGCAGGCAAGTTCCAGTCCGCCGGCTACCGCGTAGCCGGATATGGCAGCAATGACCGGTTTACCCGCCATAAGTCGTGTGGGTCCCATGGGGGCAGCCTGGTTCATATTGGGATTTAACGGGTTGGCGCGTTCTGGATATTCAGATAGTGCTTTCAGATCGGCGCCCGCGCAGAAATGCTTACCTTCGCCGGTGAGAATGGCAACCGAGAGGGCGTTGTTAGAACTGAATTCGGTAAACACCCTGAACAGCTCTCTGGCAGTTGGACCATCAACGGCGTTTCTGACCTGTGGCCGTTGAATAGTTACCAGCAATATTGAATCACGTGTCTCAGTTTTCACGGTCATTTGAATCCTCCACGTCTTTACATGTGTTAATAGTTCATGATATACTCAATGCAGCACATGTATAGTAAAATATCAACACGCAAAGGCAAACTGCAACAGGAAGGCAATAACATACTGGACACTGTTTCTTCGCGGTGTGTTCTTTACGGGTATATTTATGGATAGTTGGAGCTGCTAATGGGTTTAGCATTGGAACAGAGATCTCGCTGGCGAAATATTCTGCAGTCAACAAGTATACTGATTCTTATGGCAGCTATACTGGGGGTTCTCGGCTGGCTTATTGGAGGCCTGACGGGGCTTTTCTGGACTGCCGTGATTGGCATGATGCTGTTCGTCTTTACCCCGAAGATTACACCTGGAGTGGTACTGCGTATGTATAATGCCAGCCCCATACAGGAAAATGAGCTTCCAGGTCTTTGCCATTTAGTGAAAAGCTTGTCAAGAAAGGCGGGGTTGAAATATGTGCCTGGTATGTATTATATACCAAGCAGGGTGATGAACGCTTTTAGTGTTGGCAGCCGGGATGATGCCGTAATCGCCCTGAGCGATGGTCTTCTTCGTTCAATGTCCAGGCGGGAGATAGCGGGAATACTGGCCCACGAGTTGAATCATATACGCCACAATGACCTGTGGATAATGCAGATGGCAGATAACATGAGCAGGATCACCCATTCCATGTCAATGGTGGGGCAGGTGATGCTTCTGTTATTTTTGCCCTTCTACTTTGCCGCGGGTACCAGTGTTCCCTGGCTGATTATACTATTCCTTATTATTGCCCCATTAATGAGTATGCTGTTGCAAATGGCGTTATCACGAACAAGGGAATATGATGCTGATCTTGGTGCTCTTCAGATAACAGGAGATCCTGAGGGTCTGGCGTCAGCATTACAAAAACTGGAAGTGTACCAGAAGAAGCTCATTGATCTGCTGGTCATGCCCGGTAGAAAAAATCCTGATCCATCCCTTCTCAGGTCACACCCACATACTGAGAATAGGCTGGAAAGATTGTATAAGCTGGGGGAGCAGCACCAGTCTCTAAAAGAAGTTGATGTACCTGGTGAAGATATTCTTTCGGGCCGGTATTCACCTGTTCGCGACAAACCGAGATGGAAGTGGTGGGGAGGCTGGTACTGATAGATATTGTGAAATCATTACAAAAATGCTTGCATTACAAAATGCCTTATGCTACATTTATTCAAACAAGCGGGATGAATCGCAAACCTTATGTATCATGTTTCAGGAGGTGATAGTATGGCAGAAGAATTCAAACCGGGATGCGCCAGGCCAACTGGTGGACCGGTAGGCACTGAACAGGTGAAAGAAGACGCTGTGACGTCTTCACATGACGAATCCATGAAAGGAGGAAACAAGAATATGATAATGGTGGGCAAGAAGGCCCCTGATTTTACTGCTCCGGCGTATCACAGGGGAAAGTTTATAAACGTAACCCTTTCAGATTACCTTGGAAAATGGGTGGTGCTTTGCTTTTATCCTGGTGATTTTACCTTCGTTTGAGCAACAGAGGTGTCGGCAGTTGCCGACAGGTATAGCGAGTTTCAGGATCTGGGAGTAGAAGTTTTATCCATGAGTGTGGATAGTGTGTTCGTTCATAAAATGTGGGATGAACATGAATTGTCAAAGATGGTTAAAGGTGGAATTCCTTTCCCCATGATGTCAGATGGCGGTGGGAAAGTGGGAACCGTTTATGGTATTTACGATGAGGATGCTGGTGTTGAAACAAGGGGACGATTTATAATTGATCCGGACGGTAACGTGCAGGGATACGAGGTTCTTACACCTCCGGTAGGACGAAATGTGAATGAGTCAATACGCCAGGTGCAGGCTTTTCAGCATGTTCGCAACAGCAAGGGTTCAGAAGCCCTTCCTTCAGGTTGGAAACCGGGCAAGCTTACGTTGAAACCCGGACCTGATCTTGTTGGAAAGGTCTGGGAAGTCTGGAAGACAGAAATGGCACGAGACTGACAGGTCCGATTCATCCCGCTCCTGTTTGGTTACCGTAAATTCTCACACATACTTAATAAACCGTTCCTGGTTATATCGTATTCGCTTTCCATATATTCCCCCGGGGGCCCTTTTCCCGGCAGAAACAACCATGACTACCGCGGCATCACGGGGAAGTGAGAGAATTTTCTTAATTCGTTTCGCGTCATACCCTTCCATGGGACATGAATCATATCCGTAAGCACGCAGCGATAACATGAGATTTTCTGCTGCAAGGGCTGTTGTCTTGGAGGCCCAGAGTTTCATGTCTTTGCGGGTGACCGGTTCACGGATTATGGGTGCCGAAAGTCCGCGAAAAAAATACAGTATACGTTTGAAAAAACCAATTATTCCCAGGGGCCCCTGTGTATATACAAAGGGTACTATCTTCTTATAATAACTGAAAGCGGCTTTCGGTACCTTCTCCGGCTGTTTGCTAAAAAGGGTTACCATCTCCCTGGCATGCTCTCTCCATGTTGCGGTTCGTGCCACAAGTACGAAAAGGGTGGCGGCACTTTTGGCGGCAACCTGGGACAGGCACGCGTAATTCAGTTCCTTTCGTTTCTCAGGAGACTGCACACAGTAAATTTCCCATGGCTGCAGGTTTGACGAGTTAGGTGCCAGGAGGGCGTTATTCATGCAGGTAGTGATTATTTTATCAGGAATCTTTTCGTCGGTATAGACGCGAACTGAGCGGCGTGAATCGATAACTTTCTGAAACTCCTCCGCGTTAATCCCGGGTGCCTCTTCATGATAATCGAATCCCTGTGTTGAACTCAGTATGTTCTCTTCTGACATGATATGTACTCCTTTCTTTCTTAAGGTATTGTGGTAAATATTTCAATGCCTTTCCAAAGATAAAAAATTGTATTTTTATGCTTGAAGATTATAGGGCATTCTGGAACATGTACACAATAATAATTTTCGCTATTATTTAATTTTATCCGGTTTTGTCCTTCAGGGATTAGTATGATCTTATTTTGTATATTCATACGGGGGTAGAGGAGCATGAAAAGTCTTTCCCGCAACACCATTCAATACCTGAAGGGGTGTGCCCATTCGATGAAACCCGTCGTGCTTATCGGAAAGAACGGACTTTCCGCAGGGGTAATCGGGGCCATCGATGATGTACTGGACAGCCATGAACTCATAAAGATAAAGTTCATTGACTGCAAGGAAGAAAAGAAAGACCTGTCCAGGTCCATTGTGCAGCAGACAAAAAGCATAATGGTGGGGTTGATTGGTAACGTTCTTATCGTGTACCGCCCCCATGCCGAGATTGACAAGCGGCAGTACGAGCGGGCGGTTGCTGGATAATTGTATCCTTTTTGTCCGGCACTTATTCGATAAGCCGCCCAGCCCTTTCTCTGAACAGGAAGTGGTACATCATATCGGCATAGCGATCCATTTTCTTCTTCCCCTCGGCGGATTCTGAAAATCTCCAGAACCCGTACAGCTTGGCCAGGTTGATAAGCCTGGTGCTGTACCGTTTCCAGGTGAAATGCTGCCTGACCCTGTTGATGCCATTTTCTGAAATATTGTTCCAGTATGATGCATCTTTCTCGCATTCCATAACAAAATTCTCAAGGCTTTCGGCGATCAGTTCAGGATGACTGGTATTCATAAGAAAACCACTGAATTCGTGCTGAATTATTTCGACGGGGCCACCGAACTTCGGGCCAAAGGTTGGCAGGCCCGAAAGCATGGCTTCCAGTATTGTAAGGCCAAACGCCTCAAAAAGTGCCGGCTGAACGAAGATACCCCTGTAGTCGGCTATTATCCTGTATACTTCACCAGTATCAAGCTTGTTGATACTGGGAAGCCAGCGGATTTTTCCATGCAGGTCATATTTGTCAATTAATTCATACGCAAGGCGGATTTGCTCTTTTTCTTCCTCGTCCCGTGAGTCTTCAATACGAATGGAAGCCGCGGAAAATATCAGGTTGCATGATTCCTGCAGCTTTTTGCTCATGCCGAATGCCTCGATAAGACCTGTTATGTTCTTGATCTTATCAAAACGTGCCATGGTAAAGATGGGGGGCTTCTCCGGGGAATCCAGTGTGCCGAATATCCCTTCGATCTCATCTCCGAAGAGTCGTTCTTTCCAGTGATTAATTTTCTGGTGAACCCTGTTTTCTTCTTCATGGTAAGGCCCGTAAAGGTTTTCATCAACACCGGGAGGTATTACATTAAACTTGGGGGCAAACAGGTTTACCCCGTTATGTACCTGGAAAAGGCCCGGCATTGTATAGTACTGGTATGATTCATACTGCCCCATTTCAAATTCGGTTCCCGCTATTTCCTGGTAGGTACTGGCTATAATAAAATCAGATTTGTTCATGGAAAGCATATCCGCGGTATACTGCAGTGAAAAATTGTAGTGTTCTTCCATGTCCTGCCAGTACAGGTCTGAGAACAGGTACTTTGTTTTTTCCAGTGCATGGGCTATGGTGCATTGAATAACGTCAAGCTTGTTGGACATCAGTGTTGCGACAAGGTTGCCGTCAGAGTAGTTTCCGATGATTAGATCCGGACGGCCCTGAAATTCACTCAGAATGGCAGCGGTAGCGTCTTTGGCAAAACGTTCGAGGTATGGCCATACGTGGAAGCGTGAAATCCAGTGAGGTATGGTGTTGTAATTATTGTCCCGGAATGGTATGCGAAGAATCCAGCCGTTTTCTGTCTGATGTATTTTTTCATGCTGCTGATTGCAAGTGGTGTCATCCGCTTCAGGAATGAGCCTGGTTACCACGATAATCTGTGGCACAACATCAAGACCGGTAAGACGTATGCTTTCTTTAAGATGCTTCTCCAGTGCCCTAACCTGGTCAAGAATATATATTACCTGCCCGCCAGTGTCAGGTTTTCCCAGTACGTTCTCCTGGCCAAACCATCCATGAGGTGAAAGTATGGCGATCTTTGAGACAAGTGGCATGGGAACCATTGATATGAATTCTTCCAGTAGTGAATCATCGGGTTCGTTGATAAGATCGTACAATAATTGCATGGAGTTTATTATCCGGCCTACGGTGTTACCCCATCCTGGTTCAAATCCGGATTGTTTCATGGTTCGCTCAACTGATGAATATGGATCATCGTGAGGCAAACCGGAGAGCATGTCGATCATGCTGCCAAGTTCGTCGTAGAAGGTGTTATGGTCGGATATAATTGAACTGTTCACAAGCAGCTGCTGCCCTTCATAACTGTGCATTCGAATAAAGTTGAATAATTTCTGATTCCATTCAACGGGATTTTGAAATATTTTACTGCTGAGATAGCGGTTAAGATATCGAATACCGTTTCCCACCGATCTTGTATCCTTGATGGATGGAGAAAAATCGTAAAATGGCATAAAATCTATGTGAAGGTGTGATTGATCATCCTGGGCCGGCATCACCTGTGTATCCTTGATATCAAGATATTCGCTGACGGATATCTCCTCAAGATATTCTCCGTCCATCCTCAACATGTAAAACCTGTATCGTGCTATACCGTACCGGTGCATAAGCACCATGAATTGACTTCGAACAATTACTTCCTGTATCTTTCGCAAAAACAACGCAATTGATGATTTTTCCAGGAATTCCTGGTTCTTGTTATACGTTTCGCAGTATTCCTTGAATATGAGAAGTATATCATTGCGAAGCAGAAACTTACCCTCGTGTTCGGCAATACTGGCAACGAATTCTTTGAATTCATGTCGTTCCTGTTCATTGATTATTCTATGTATCATGTTTTGTGCGGACAATTGTTATACCTCTCCTTTTGCTTTTTCCATAATTTTATAATACCGTATACCTTCAATAATACCACCCGCAAACTCTCTTTCAGCAAAATATACCCGGTTCATACCTTTCAGCCGTTCAAGCTCGCTGCTGTAATTACCCACAACAACTCCAAGTGGATCTCCCCGAAGCATCTCTTCATCGTTCCCCGAATCACCACTAACCACCATGTGGTCCTGTGGTATCTCCCACTTGTAACTGAGGTACCGAATGGCTTTACCCTTGGATGCCGCAGAGGGTAATATATCGAGAAACTGATCGTGGGAATAAATCAGGTTGTATCGTATCTTGTTTTTCATCAGCGCATCGTGTACTTTGGCAAGACTGTCCTTTCGTGGTTCCATGTAATAGCTGACCTTGAATTTGCGCTGGGTATCTTCTTCCTGGTATGTGAGGAAGTCAAATTTCTCAAGAATTGAGCGTATTTTTTCACGGTTCCATCTCTTTGATATATGGGCATCATATCCCTGGTCATACTTGAGACTTGCGCCATAGTATATTTCAGTGCCCACCGAAGATATAATCAGGTCGGGTTGGGATATCTCGTGTTCCTTTAATACCTCCAGGGCCGACTCAATAGTTCGTCCAGTGGCAACACCGAATCCAATGTATTCACTGTTCTCATCAAGTAATTGTTTTAATTCATCCAGGTATTCGTTGTCTCCCCCGATTAGCGTATAATCAATATCGGTTACCAGGAGATAGCTCAACGAGGTTAGACGTTTCCCAATAGATTGCTGCATGCCCTTCGTGGAGAAAGTCTTCTTTACGTCTTCTGTTGGAAGCTTGCTGAGTTCATTGAGATAGGATTCCACGTGTGAATCCCATGAATAATATTCACGAACGTTCAATATACCATTTTGTGAATACTCTTTCCATTTCTCGGGATTAACAATAATTTCTTTTATCGCCTCGCTTATGCTTTTTGTGTCGGTGACATCTACGAGGATTCCGTTTTTACAGTTTGACATGATATCACGTGGTCCACCATCATCGGTTGCCACTATGGGGAGCCCCGTACCTGACGCTTCGATAAGGGTTAGCCCGAATGGTTCGGTAAAGGCCACGTTGGCAAAGACCCCTCTTTTCTCGGCTGCAATCCTGTATAATTCCGGAACTTCCCATTCGAAGTCGTGTTTTTTGGGGATAGCCATCTTCCCGTAGAGGTCATACTTGTCCATTAATAACAGCATATCCGTGAGAACTGCCCGCTCATTTTCTTCTTTGTCACTGATGTCTTTTCGTATTCCGGCAAAAATTGCCAGGTTAGCCATTGCCTGCAGTTCCATGTCCTCTCCATACGCCTTAATGAGTCCGGAGATGTTTTTTCTCTGATCTGGACGGCATAAGGCAAGAACCACCGGCCTGTCGGGATTCATGAAAAACCTGTTCATCTCGTCACGGATTGAGGCCTGTGCCAGGATCTCACGTTCATCCTTATTGGAGTCTGGCATCATGTCCCGGTGGTATGGGTAAAACTTGTCCAGGTCAATACCGGGTGGTATAACCGCGTATCGAGCCATGTTTGTATTGTTGTACTGACCATATTGCGTTTTTACCTCCTGGTTGGTGCTGGTAATGACCAGCTCGGCATCTTTAAGCACCTGTTCTTCAACATCTATCCGGTGATCAATTTTATATTTCTTAATGATGTCTTCTTTCTTCATGCCATCGTCCAGCAGCTTCCCAAGCTTTGATCTTCCCAGCGAATGCCCGGTAAAAACAAAGGGTATACCAAATACCTTGGCAAGCTCTGATGCGACGTATCCCGCGTCAGCATAATGTCCATGCACCAGGTCGGGTATGTCATTCTCTTTCTTGATGTATTTCAGTGTTTTGTCGATGTATTCTTCCAGGTAGGGCCAGAGTAATTCTTTTCGCATATATTTTCGTCCGCCGCACTGAATTCTCACTATTCTTGAATTTTCACCGATCTCTTCTATGGGCTGTGAGTAGTCCTCTGATACTGTTTTATCGTTTATAAGACGGGTGAAAAGATCCACCTTTCGTACATTCGGATTTTCTCCCAGTGCACGGGCAAGCTCAACTACGTACTTTATCTGGCCTCCGGTATCAGCGTCCCTGCCCATTTCCATGTTTTCTGATCGAAGCAATCCGTGAATGCTGAACATCATAATATATAGATTGTCTTTCTTCATTATTGGCTCTCCTGAAATAATTTCCTGAATTCTGAATAGAAGGAAAAATCCTGCGGAATGGCACCCTCTATTGTGCATACTCTTGTTGAAAAACGTGTGGCGATATCCAGTATACGTTGGGGCTCCCATCCACGTATGAATCCGGCTGCAACTATTGCCGAATAGGCATCTCCCGCACCTACTGTATCTTTCACGGTAATTGAATGATCCGGTTCTGCAGTAAACCTGCCATCACGTGTTACTATTGAACTGCCGCTTGAGCCGCCGGTCAGTGAAATCATTCGAATATTGAAGTTATCAAACAAAGAGCTTATGCATTCATCAGTGTTCTCGTTGTCATAGAGCATGATTCCCAACTCTTTTAACTCGTCAGTGTTTAACTTCAGGATATCTGTATGGTTCAGTGATGCATTGATGATTTCCCTGTTGTAACAGCCGGGGCGAAGGTTTATATCATACATACAAACGGTACCGGGTTTTTTTAAGGTAAGCATGTCCTGTACCGAAGAAAATCCCTGTGAAGTACGTTGAATCAATGTGCCAAAATATATAAAATCCGTTTTATTGAGTGCAGATACTACTGACGGTGTCATTTCAATAAAATCATAGGCAACATTTTTCCGTATGGTAAAGGTGGCATTTCTATTCTCGTCAAGCTGTATGAGCACTTCTCCGGTAGGATAAGAGTCGTCTACCTGGATATATTCAGGATCCAGTTCACGCCGCGAAATCTCATCAATGAGAAGTGAACCGTTTTCATCGTTGCCCACCCTGCTTATAAACGCGGTTTCAAAATCCAGCGCATTCATGTGAACCGCAAAGTTAAATGGAGCCCCGCCGATGCGACGGTAATCCGGAAACTGGTCAAATAGTATTTCTCCTATCGAAACTATCAATAGATCCTCCTTTTTGAAATTTAACAGGAATTAAGTATTATTCGAAGGATATCTTAAAACTGATAATAATATGCAGAATGTACATATATTATATGATGGTTACGGGGTCAATGCAAGGAGAAATTTGAGTTATTCAGGTAGACGCATTCGCAGTATTTCTCTTCCTTCATATTCACCAGCGTCCAGAAACATTTTCTTGAGGCCGGCTGGCGCATATTCAAAGACTTCACGGGTTAAGTAGAAATTCCCCGGGGGGGTGTACTTTTGTCCAAGATGAAAAATCGAGTTAATTGAATCAGAAATAATATTGCCGGTATCACCTTTTTTTCTGTACACCGTATTGCCGATATTGAGGGCAATTTTAAAAGAAAGTACGGTGTTAATATCGATATCTTCAATGCAGATAATATGACGGTTTAGTATCATCCGAAAAGAGGCAAGAATGGCATCGCATTTTTCCCCGTTAAAGGGGAAGAGAATAAGTCCGCCGAAGTCCATCCACATCCATATCTGTCCCTGTAAGGGAGAGAAATATTTTTCAAGGTATTTGCGGAATGAAGCAATCGTCTTTTCTATATGAGATGCCCCCATACTTTTCATTAATCCTTTCTGATTGTCAAGCTCGATGAACATCATGCAGAAGGTGTATTCCTGTCCTGTTTTGATGGCATTCCAGTTGTTGCCGGAAAGTATGTAGTTTGAAATTGCCGGGTTCTGTTCTTCTTCCGGAAGCAGTATATCCCTGTATGTTTCGATAGTTTTAATACGTTTTGGGGCGATTTCCTCTTTTAATAGCTCTTTGCCCATATAGTCACATGCGTTATTATGAAATAGTTCGGCAATGTCATGAATTACATTTTTCCTGTCTATAATGCCGTACCTGTAATTTTCAAGCTTTGCCAGGTATTTCATTGTTTTAGTGCGTTCGTCCGTGGACATGTCTGAAACATCTACGTACAGAATAGATCCATGTTCAGTGTTTTTTAGTATCTTTTTAATTTCAGAGGGAGAAAAGAAATGTACCGTTATGTCTTTTGATTTGATCAGCTTCCCAAATGGTTTGTTTATTCCCTTGTTGTCAGAAAAGACTAGTATTTGCATCTATTTCTCCCATGTTAATTCATAGTTATACAGTGTCTGGCCATCCCCTGTCTTAAGAGGTGAAAATTGCATTAATAGTAATTCATTCAGGGCAGGAAATACCACGTTGCTTACAGTAATTGAATTGGGCCCTGTATGTTTTGATTCGATACGGACAATTTCCTTGATGACATCCTGCTTGGCAATCTCGTCAGGGTCAAAACTGAACTGGCAGCTGCCGCAATGAATTGCGATTCGTACTGCCAGTGGATTATCAAGCAAACAGTGTACCTGGTTAAAAATGAAGAGTTCATGGATTATTTCCATGGCGCTTAACGTTGCCAGCATAGATTTGTTGGAGAAGAAGAAGGCTACAAGTCCCCCGTCCCCTTCCCAGTTCCATATTCTGCCGTTTCTGCTGTCTATGGAGCTTTCTACGATTTGCTTCAAGTCGCCGTAGGTTTTCTGGATGATATCCTCAGGGTAGTTTCTCACCAGCACGCTGTTGCCCACAATGTCCAGCCGCATGAAGGCAAATATGTATTCGTCCCCTTCGCGAAGTACACTCCAGTTAACGGTTTTACGGGTTCTGCCGTCCTCGATAAAAAGCTTGTTCTCCCTGTCGTATACATATCCATGCTCAATTATCCCCTGTACGATTTCGTGCAGATGCGAGATAGGATATGACCGTCCCATCAGGCCAACCTGGTGTACCTGCATGAGCAGGTTTACAAAATGGGGGATCAGGTCGGCATCCGCTATATCCCTGACTATCTGGGCAGCGGCGTCCCTGTTGGGAATGGGTATACTTTCTGGAAATCCTGTCTGCTTGAATATGTTGTAACCTGGAACCAGCTTGCGGGTGACGGTTACCATGGTATTCACGTCCATTGACTCGGAAAGGGCCCGCGCGGTGAGGCGTTTGAGGTTCGCATTTATTTTCATACTGGATTAATCCTTGGGGAGAATTGATGCATAAATTATTATGATGGTGTTTTGTATAAGTCAATAGAAAAAGAACCAATAGTGTGAAAACTACTCATTTTCAGTGGTGCTGATCTGTCTTTTGAGGTTGTCAGCCATGGAAGAAAGTCCCCTGACATTTTCTGCCATCTGCATGCTTCCGGTGGCAAGAACCTGGGTGGATTCATTCATGTCGGCGATGGAGCGGGCTACCTCGTATATGGCAGACTTCTGCTGCTCTACAGATGACCGAATTTCTCCTGATTTATGTGTTACCGTGTTTGTTTGTTCCTGCACGGTTGCATCTACAGTTACCTGTTTTCCGGTAACATCTCTTATTTTCTGAACCATGTTAGAAAGAGAGGAGATGTTGCTGATAATACGGTTCATGACCAGTACCATCTCTTCAAGGTTTTCTGCTCCACTCTTTACTTCACCTTCAGTACTGGTTATATGTGATTGAATTTCTTTAAGACTTTGAGCCGTCTGGTCTGAAAGCTTTGATATCTCATCGGAAACAACCGCAAAGCCTCTCCCCGAGTCACCTGCCCTGGCAGCCTCTATTGCTGCGTTAAGTGATAGAAGATTTATCTGCTCTGATATCTGCTGTATCACCGATAGGGCCTTGTTCATCTGCGAAGATGTGTCGCGAATGGCTGACATGGTCTGTGTCATCACCTGTATGCTTTGTTCACCTTTTTGTGAATCACTTGTGGTTACCTCTGATATTTTAGTACCTTCAAGTATCAATTCTTCCATGGATAGTATTTCGTTGGATAGCCCCCCGATACTGGTGGTGAGTATTTCCACACTTGAAAACTGCTCATATATATTTGCAACAACAAGGTCCATACTGGCGGTTATTTCTTCTATTGATGAAGATATCTCTTCAAGGGATGCGGCCTGTGCCTGTGTCTTTTCGGAGAACAATCCGGCAGTGATCGAAAGTTCATCTGAACTTTGTGAAAGTGTGTGTGATAAATCTGATGAAGAATCCAGAAGTGTACGTAAGGTCTTGTATTGCTTCCTGTTTTTTTCAGATTCTGTTTTAATATCATCAAGTGACTGTTTGTTGGTTCTGATTATAAGAATGGCAAGCGCGTAAGTGAAAATGATTCCAAGGAGACTGTCGATAAAACCAGTTGTCACAACTTCTGGCTGCAATTCAGCCGTGGAACGCACGGCTAAATAAAACACAATATTTCCGCCAATAAACAGTAATGTAATAATAGTTGTCCAGGCGCGGGTGCAAAACAACGAACTGAAAATGATTCCTGCAAGCACCATGTATACCATTGAAGAATAACCGATACCGGGTGTGAAAACGTGTTGTAATGTTATCCCAACACAAATTGATAGAGAAGTTGCAAGGGAAGTAGTATTGGCTGCAGCATAATAATATCCCCTGCGAAGCATTAGCAGGCTGATCATACACCCTGCCAGGGCGGGAAGTGCGATAGCCAACGGTCGCATGGCATCTCCGCGAATTAGCTGTACCAATAGAGGTACAGGCAGAACAACAGCGATGATGATAATATTCATGAGAACCAGCAGGTAGGCCTTTCTGAACATAATTGGGGATAAGTTGTCAAATGATACCAGGAAATATTTAATATATCGTTTCATAATAGTATCCGTCTGGACGGACGTCCAATTTTTAAATCAATATGCGATACCGGTTCCAACATGTCAAGCATTAATGTATTAATGTATTACATGATAACCAAAAGGAGCATTTTCGGGTAGCAGTATCATTTTAAACAGACTGTTGGAATGGTTGTTTATTGTCAGCAAAAACCTCCAAGCTTCTATCTATTCCTGATTTTCAGGTTCAAATTTCATCCTGACATTCACGACCCGATCATCCTTGCTGGCATATATCTTTATGCTTTTACCGGTTTTGTAATCAGGATGTTTGAACTTGAAGTAATAAGATTCACCGTTATAAAGGTTTTCAAGAAAACGTGTATTTTTGGACAGCTTCTCCCAGTCCACCCAAATATATCTCCCCCTGTATTTTCGAAGCATGTAGATATCCACACCGGGTATCTGTTTTTCTGAAACCAGGTCAATAAAATTAAACTCGAAGGATATCCTGCTGCGAGGCGTTGCTGAGAATGGAGTGGTTATGACACGGGTTTTCTTCTGTTCTTTTATTGGGTTCAGGGTGAAATGTGTCCAGTATGCCTTGCTGTTGAATTGTATTTTGACTGCGTAGTTGCCTTTTTCCCGATACATCTTATTACTGGTAAAAATCAAGTCGCCGGGAATAGAGCGTTCGTCGCCAAGTTCTATTTTAAAATCATCAGGGGTCAGGGCAATAACGTTTCCCGGGGTGAGGATGATTTCTTCAACCCCGGCCTGCCTGCGCTTATCATTCAGGCGGATGAGCCATGCCCGGATCTGAAAATTCATCAGCATGTCCCTGTACCAGCGGTCGATAAAACCATATAATCGTTTTTCTGCTGCTTCTTTTTTCTCTGCGTATACACCGGGATATTCTTTTGCGTCGGGCAAATCGCGAATGCCGGGGAGCGGCAGGGTGTACTGGATTTCCATCATTCCGGTATCTGCACGGGAAAACACATGGTAGTATATGTCGGAAACAAAGAAGATGTATCCAACCACCAGTATACACAGTGCCCCTGTCAATCCGATAAGCAATCTTTTACGGGTTTGTGATTCCCTGAAGCTTGCGGCAAATGATGAATACAGGGGTCGCATTCTGCGTATTTCTTCAGACATCCTCTTGTAGAATACGTACTCTGAGATGCAACGGTTCAACTGCTCGCCGTGTAATCGCTTTATGTATTTTTCAAGTTTTCTACGCAAAACCCCCACATTCCGGTATCGTCTCGATGCATTGGCTCGCAGGCAATGCCTGATTATCCTGTTGAAAAACGCGGGGATATCCCTGCTGATATTTCCCGGGGTAATATACTGCTGTTTCATGCGGGCGGTGAAGGCCTGGGTGCTGAAGGTATCGTCGTAGGGACGTTCACCTGTAAGCATCTCGTACATAATAATACCAAGTGAATATATATCAGAGCGTTCAGTAACTTTTTTCATGTCACTGAGATGCTCAGGGGACATGTAGGCAGGTGTGCCCATCACCATACCGGTTCGGGTAAGTTCAATCTTCGTGGCATCGCTTTCTTCTTCCTGTTCCCGAAAGCTGGCTATACCGAAATCGATGATCTTAACCTCACCCCGTTTTGAAATGAGGATGTTCTGGGGTTTCAGGTCACGGTGCAGAACACCTTTACCATGGGCGTACTCCAGTCCCCGTGAAACTTCGTGCATAATGAGAAGAACAATATGGGGATCAATTTTATTTCTTTTCTGAAGAAGCTCGGAAAGTGGTATACCGTCAACATATTCCATCACGATATACATGTTCCCTTCCCAGCTGAAATAATCATTGAAGGCGGCAATGTTGTCATGACGAAGAGAGGTCATTATGGTGGCTTCGCGCTTAAAGCGCTGTGAGAAATCTTTGCTGGATTTGCTGAGCTCTTTAAGGATCACGTGGGTTTTTAGATCGGGATGAACTGCCTTGTATACCCTGCCCATTCCGCCGGCAGCGATTTCTTCAACAATTTTGTAATCTTTTATGGTTTTTGCCATACGGTCTCTCCCTGGATAATATGAAGGGAGTATACAGTTATATGATGACAATGGTCAAGAACAATGAAAACATAATCTGGTTGACCATATTGTTTTTGTGATTTACTTTATCATTGTAACGAGACAGGGATTTTATTGATTGTAATGATTATTTTTACCAGCAGCAGGGCGATACGTTGCAGGTGGTAGACTGTTGAGAATACAATAATAATTCAGGATGGATGCATATCATGGCTGATGAAACAATTTACAAACGTGACAAAAAAGCGAAAGAAGCGGTTTCGGCAGAGACAGGCAAGGGTACAAAGATTCGTTTTCAGGACAAAGATATCGATGTAAAAAAGGTGATAAAGATTGGCAGGGATCCGGTGAATGATATTGTCATTCAGAACGATCCCCTCGTGTCCCGAAAACATGCCATTATCGAGAAAGACGGTGAAACGCTGTACCTCGAGGACAAGGGAAGCACCAACGGGACCTATGTAAACAAAAATCCAGTTTCTGCAGGCAAGAAGGTAAAGATAAAGAGCGGCGATACCGTTATGATCGGCAAAACCGAGCTGAAAGTGGTTACCTGAACTGATGGATATCAGGGCAGCCGGTAAAACGGACAGGGGAACGGTACGACCCGTTAATGAAGATGATCTGCTGGTTGATGAAAAGATCAACCTCTTTATTGTTGCAGATGGCATGGGTGGCCATGAGGCCGGTGATGTGGCCAGTAAAATGCTTATCAATGAAGCGAAGCAATTTCTCTACGGTAAGATCAGGGATGGCATACCCGCCGAAAAAATTTCCATGTTGCTTGAAGAGGCATTACAAAATGCCAACCTGAAAATATATACCTATTCAAAAAATCATGGAAGTGGTCGTATAATGGGAACTACCGCAGTTCTAATGGCACTTACGGATAACCAGTATTTTATATCATGGGTTGGGGACAGCAGGGCGTACCTGATGCGTGACGGTTTAATGGAAAGGCTTACCCGTGATCATTCCTATGTGCAGCAGCTGGTTGACTCGGGAGAGATATCAGAGAAAGAGGCCAGGGTTCATCCACGGCGCAACATGGTTACCAGGGCGGCAGGTGTGGAGGAAGAGATCGAGGTTGAGACAGTGTGGGGTCAGAGCAGGGTGGGGGACTTGTTTCTTCTCTGTACTGATGGACTTACCGGTCCACTGGAAGACGGGGTGATTGCTGCACACCTTGAAAGTGGTGGAAAGGATGCCCCGGGAGATGAACCGGGGTCAGAGCCTGATGTAATAACAGATGCATTGATCAGGGATGCCCTTGAGGAAGGTGGCGATGATAACGTCACCGTTGTGATAGTAGAGCTACTCTGACTTCTTTATTGTTCCCACATGGGGTCAGAGCCCTGACTGAGAGCCTTAATCCACGTTACCCCGCACCAGGCTTTTTTCTCGTCTCTTTTTTTTCAGAAATTTTTTTCTTCTCCTGGAGTCTTTTCTCTTTGGCGGCTTTTGACGGCCTGGTGGGTTTTCGCTTTTTCTCGGGCTGCAGTGCTGCGTTTATGAGCTTGTAAAACTTCTCAACAGTACGTTCCCTGTTTGCATGCTGTGAGCGGCTTTGTTGTGAGGAGATAACCAGAATATTCTCGTTGTTGATACGATTGGGTAATTTGTTCTTGATGCGTTCTTTTTCATCGTCAGTCAGCAATGAAGAAGTGTCAACATCAAACCGCAGTTCAACCTTTGTGCTGCTTGTGTTCACGTGCTGACCGCCTGGTCCTCCGCTGCGGGATGCCTGGAACTGAAATTCGCTGCTGAAATCCCTGTCTCTGATATGGTCTTCTGGCATGAGTATAATCCTGAGAATATCCCGGGAAGAATCTACACAATTTCCGTTCCGATACCCGCGTCGGTGAAAATTTCAAGCAGCACGGCATGCTCAACCCGACCATCGATGATATGGGTTTTATGCACACCATTGGCAATAGCGCCAAGGCAGCAGTTTACCTTGGGGATCATGCCCCCGGTGATCTCTTCCTGTTGGATGAAATCAGCCACGTCCCCCCTCTTTAATGAAGAAACCAGCTTGCCCCCCACCTTTACACCTTCAACGTCGGTGAGCAGGATCAACTTTTCTGCATTCAGGGCCTCGGCTATCTTTCCCGCAGCGATGTCTGCATTTATGTTGTAGGTAAGACCTTCCTCATCGAACCCCACGGGGGCGATGACGGGGATAAACTTATCCTTATCAAGGGTCTCAATGATCCGGGCATTCACCGTTTTGACTGTTCCAACCTGGCCGATGTCAACCTCTTCTCCTTCAAACTGATGATATATCTTCTCGGCGGTAAGCAGGCCCCCATCCTTTCCGGACAGCCCTACGGCGTTGCCGCCCACCATGTTAATGTTGTGTACGATCTCCTTGTTTACCTTGCCCACCAGCACCATCTCTACTATGTCCATGGTTTCCGTGTCGGTTACCCGCATGCCACCGGCGAAAGAGCTTTCCTTGCCCACCTGTTTCAGCAGGGTGCCGATCTGCGGCCCCCCGCCGTGCACGATGACTGGATTTATCCCCACGTATTTCAGCAGTACCATGTCCAGGGCAAAAGACTTTCGAAGAGAATCTTCGCTCATGGCATGGCCGCCGTACTTGATAACTATTGTCTTCCCGTAAAATTCACGTATGTAGGGAAACGACTCGGTGAGGGTGTTGACCTTGTCCATATACTTTTTCATTGTATGTATACCTTCTCCCGGGCGGGAATGGTTATGCTGGTATCCACATCTTCCGGTTCTACCGCCTGCAGTGGTGATATTTCTATTACCTTTACTTCCGGAGGGATTGATATTCCCTGCTGTTTCAGCCAGTTCATCGCAAGGTTTGACATCAGTTCACGGGCGCTATCCACCGAGTCTATGCCGCTCTTGTTTTTCACGGGGGCGAATTCCTCTTCCCTGGTTGTCTCCATGATGAAATTGTTATCGGTAAGGGGCAATGCGTCGAAGACGAATTTTTCGAATTTATATCCCTGTATTCCTTTTTCTCCCTCACGGGTGTATTCTTCGATTTTCTTTTTGGCGATATGATAAGGGAGGGACAAACTGCCCCCGCCTGTGATGTCCATAAGAAATCTGCAGTCGAAAAGATGAATGGCGATACTTCCCGCGGCGTAGCGGAGAGAACCCTCGTCGTCCTTCTCGTACTGCTTTTCTTCGGGCAGGTCTGAGTATTCAACCACGCCGATTTTGCCGTTCTCGAATTCTACGAATACCCCCACCTTCTCTTCGGGATAGGCTTTCATTAGAGCCTTGCTTGATATGCGGGCTTCCTGCAATACATGAAAGCCGATGAAATATGGGTCAACGATATTGACCAGGGGATTGTCAACCTGGAAGTAGGAGATGATATCGATACCCTGGTCAATCATCTTCTCAAGAACCCCCGACTGGCGAAGGGCGGTGAGGCTGCCCCCGTGTCCGTCGGGATTCATAAAAATGCTGTGTTTGTCAGCAAGCACAAGTTTGCCGTCGGGGTCAAGTGAAGGGATCATGCGCTGGGGAAACAGATGCACACTTTCTTCCTGAAGTCCAAACCAGTTCTGTTCTTTTAAAAAGTCTACAGTATCCTGGTGGTTGGCAGGAGAGGTCATAATAAGCCATGGCACAATCACCCCGTATTTTTCAGAGTATTTCTTTATTTTTTCGGCGTGTATTTGAAAGAGGGTCTTGTCACTGACCGGTCCCACCGGGAAGGCGCCCTTTGGCCCGTCATAACCAAGACGGCTTCCCTGTCCTCCAGCTACAACGAACGCTGCAACTTTGCCATGCTTAATTAATTCGGTACCCGCATCATATGCCCGGCCATATTCTTTTTTTTGTTCATCTGTCCTGGGAACCGGCATATAGGGGGCCGGCTGGAAATCCATCGGAAGCGGCTCATCCTCTTTCGTTTTTTCATAGAGAGACATGAGATGCTGAAAATCAATATCAGAAAGCTCTTCCAGCAGTGACTTCTTTTCTGCGTCCGGAAGTTCATCCCAGAACTTGAATACGTGTTCCTGTTTATTCTCATAGACACGGGTGATGGTGTCTTCATAGCCGTTGTATGAAATCATGTATGCTGTACCTCTCTAATTAAAATTCTCGCATCGGCAATAAGTGCTTCTTTCGCGTTACACATTACAGGATTAAGGTCGATAGATTCAATGTTTTTTTCAAGATCTACCGCAAGTTCTGAAAAATGTACCATCAGGTGTACCAGTTTCTCCATGTTCACGGCTTCCCCGCCCCGATACCCGGTAAGAAGAGAACTTCCAGTGAGTGAAGTTAAGGCTTCACGTGCGGTATCGTTTGAAAAGGGGGCCATTCGTATGGCCACGTCCTTGTATATTTCCACGGCAGTTCCACCGATACCGGTGAGAACTACCATGCCAAATTGCGGATCGTGTTTCGCCCCTATGATGAGCTCGATGCCGCGGGCCATCTGGTCAACGATTATACCGTCAAACCCTGCAAGCCTGGAGAGATCATCGTATGCCTGTGAGAGTTCCCCGTCATTACCTATCCCCACCCGAACGCCGCCGGCATCCGACTTATGCATTATTTTCGGGGACACTATCTTTGTGACAACCGGATACCCGATATCGGCGGCGGCTTTCAGGGCGTCCTCCCTTGTATGCACCCAGTGAAACCGTGTAACTGGAAGGTTATACAACCTCAAAAGTTCACGCGCGTCGGGTTCCATCATCCATCCCACATTTCGGGCCCTTTCCATCAGTTCTTGTATTCGCTTCCTCATGATCTCCTCCTGTTCATGGCCCGCACCATGTGCACCGCCCCTTCCACCGAATGGGCCACCGCCAGACCGTTGGACTCGAAGCCCTCGATGAACATGACATACCTGTCCACATGGGGCATGTAGGTGATAACCGGCTTATTGTACTGCATGGCCACCGAGGCGATGCGTGCACCGATGTCGGTGCTGATGGCCGGGAGGTATGGCAGCAGAAGCAGAATTACCGCATCCACGTAATCTTTTTCCAGGAAAAAACGGGTTGCGGTGTAGAAGTCATTGTCTCCGGCACTGCCGGTGAGGTCTATGGGATTGTTCAACGAGGCGATGGCCTGCACGCTTTTTGACAGTTGTGGCTGCAACTCCTGGATATCATCGCCTGGGATCTGTGCCACTTCTATGCCCGCGTTGAAGCAGCCGTCTGAGGCCATGGCACCGTGGCCACCGCTGGCGGTAATGATACATACCTTTTCAACTGTCGTCTCGTTGCAGCACGAGAGGGATTCGCAGTAAGAGACGAACTCGGCCTCGTTCTGTGCCTCAATGGCTCCGCTCTGGCGGATAACTTCACGAAACACCGGGTAATCGCCGGCAATGGATGCGGTGTGTGAACTGACCGCCCGTGAACCGCCGGGGGTCTTGCCCGCCTTCAGAAGTACAACCGGTCGTGACGCCTGTTCCATGAAGGTGACAAAATCACGCCCCCGTCCTTCCGAAAAGCCTTCAAGGTATAGGCCGATCACGCTGGTCTTGGGATCGCTGTCAAGGTAGAAGAGCAAATCTATCTCGTCAATTACCGCCTTGTTGCCGATACTGACGGTGCGCGAGATGCCCACCCCCTCCTGGGTGAGCTTGATCATCATGTCAACCAGTATGCCCCCGCTCTGGCTTAACAGTGCCACGCTGCCTTTTCGGGGAGTGACCAGCCGTTCAGATGGAAGAAAAAAAGTATCGATGGCGGGGGGAGAGAATATGCCCAGGCAGTTGGGGCCAATTACCGGAAAGTTGTGTTCATGTGCCAGCGCGGTAACCCGGTCCTGTAAATCAGTACGACCGGTCTCGGCGAATCCGCCGGAGATAATGATGGCCCCACCCACCTCGTTTTCAATGCATTCCTCAATAGCGGCAGGCACGAGGTCTGCACGTATGCTCAGCACCGCGCAGTCAATTTTGCCGGGTACCTGGCTGATGCTTTTGTAAACCGGGTCGCCAAAAAGTGTACCCCCCTGGGGATTCACACAGTAGGTTCGGGCATCATAACGCAGGTTATTCTTATGGTAAATAACGTTGGCCGGGTTGAAGGGATTTGAAAGAGATACCCCCACAACGGCCAGCGATTCGGGCTGCAGCAACGTATCAAGTTTCATACTGTTCTCCCTGAATATCTTTTACCAGATTGTAACAGGGAAACATGCGGGGGGCAAGATAGAAAATAATTGATTTGTATATTTGTGGAGAATTACCCCGTTTGCTTACCCGATTCTTTAAGACTTCGCTTCGCTTCGCAGGCAAGAAATACCGCAAGTAGAAAAAGAACCGCGGCAACAGCAGCAAGCAGAAAGTTTCCCGTTTTTATATCATGAACCACCATGACGGCAAGGGCGCTCAGGGTAATGATGAACATAAGCACCATGGGTATCTTCACGAACCATGTTGCCCGCTTCAGCCTGGTAAGCCACACGGTAACCGCAAGCAGGGCCAGGGCAGCCAGCAACTGGTTGGCCGCGCCGAATATAGGCCATATTTTCAAACCCTGTCCACTGATTACCAGCGCTCCTGCCACCAGTACCCCAACAAGGGTGGCCAGGTAGCGATTTCTGAAAAGCAGCGACTGTTTCTCATCTGGCTTGTCCCGGTCATGAAAAAATTCCTGCAGGGCAAATCGTGCAAGTCGGGTTGCGGTGTCAAGGGAGGTCAGGGCGAAGGCGGATACCGCCAGTGAAGAAAATGTTTTACCGGCGTCATAGGGAATGCCAAAACCTGTCATGATGTTGCCAAGACTGTGGGCAAACACGGCCACCGGGTTTGAACGCATATCCATGTAGTTCTCTTTCACCAGCATGGCAGCGGTGATGAGGGCAACTATGGCCAGTACCGACTCGATCAGCATGGCACCGTAGCCCACCGTGCGGGCGTCATTCTCGCTGTTTAACTGCTTGGCACTTGTTCCCGATGCCACAAGAGAGTGAAAACCTGATATGGCACCGCATGCAACCGTGACAAAAAGAATGGGGAAAAGGTAACCAAGTTCTTTTACGTGAAAGCTGGTGTAGGCGGGTATCTTCAATTCAGGGTTTACAACCACAATGCCGGTGATGCCCAGCCCCAGGAGTGCGTAGAGAATGAATGAATTCAGGTAATCCCGTGGCTGCAGTAATATCCACACAGGGGTAACAGAGGCGACGAATATGTAGCCCATGAGTATATAGGTCCAGGTGAGGGCCGAAAGCTGCAGGGGATAGAGGTACCCCAGGTACAACGCGCCGGAAAGAAGAAGAACCCCGAATATGGTTGCAACCGGCAGGGAGAGGTTCATCCGGTAAAGGAAAAGACCGAACACCAGGGCGATCAGGATAAACAGTGATGACGCACTAGCGGCGGCAGGGATCTCTTCAAAAGTGCGGGAAACCACTATTATGAAAACCGCTACCACCAGGATAAGGGTAGACCATGAAAAAATAAGAAACAGCAGCTTGCCTCTTCGACCGATCTGTTCTTCGATAACCTCGCCGATAGATCGTCCTTCATGCCGAACCGAAGCTACCAGGGCTGAGAAATCATGAACCGCACCCATGAAAATCCCACCGATGAGTATCCAGATTGCTACCGGGATCCAGCCGAAAATCGCAGCCACGATGGGCCCGATAATGGGGGCCGCCCCGGCGATGGAGGCAAAATGGTGACCAAGCAGCACGGGAGCCTTCGCGGGAACGTAGTCCACCCCGTCATTCATGGTATGGGCGGGCGTTTTTCGTGAAGGGTCAATGCCAAGTTTTACGGCGATGAACTTTCCGTAAAATATATATGCCACTACAAAGGCCGCAACGGCCAGCAGTATTAACATTACAGAATTCATATAATCCTCCCCCAACAGCGCTGGTTCTGATACATGTGTTTCATAGTCTTTACTACGCGCAGTATTACAGGAACAATCATTATATCAAGAAAAATATTCTTTTCAATTCATCAAAGTGGTGATATCAATGATAGTATATGAATGACCTGTCTGAAGAGATTTCCGTTACATAATGGGGGACACAATGAATTCGATGCGGGAAGACATTGAAAGAATATACCGGGGGGCAATTACCGCCGTCAATCCTCAAGAAGCCATACACCGCCACCTTACACTAGAGAATAACACCCTCACGGCGAAGGGGGGGGACGGGAATGCTGTCACCTTCAACCTCCCTGACTATAACAGAATACTGGTGGTTGGCGCAGGCAAAGCCACCGCTCCCATGGCCCGTGCGGTTGAGGACATACTGGGAAACCGGGTAAGCGAGGGGGCTGTTGTAGTTAAGTATGGGTATACAGACAGCCTTGCAAAGGTTATCATGATGGAAGCTGCCCACCCGGTGCCTGATGAAAAGGGGCTGGAAGGTGCAACGAAAATCCGTTCAATGCTTGAAGAAGCCGATGAGAATACACTGGTCATATCACTCATCTCCGGGGGAGGCTCCGCCTTGCTTGCCCTCCCTGCTGGAAATATCTCGCTGGAAGAAAAACAGAAGGTAACCAGTCTTCTCTTGAAAAGCGGCGCGTCCATTCACGAAATGAACGCGGTGCGTAAGCATATCTCAGCGGTAAAAGGCGGCAACCTGGCACGTGCCGCCTACCCGGCAACAGTTCTTAACCTTATGATATCCGATGTGGTAGGTGACAATATGGACGTGATCGCATCCGGTCCCTTCGTTCCGGATAGCTCTACGTATGGAAAGGCATTAGATATTCTGGATGTCTATTCTCTCCGTGATGAGATTCCCGTGAATGTGAAAGAGCACCTGGAAAGCGGCGCGGCAGGTAATATTCCCGAAACTCCGAAAAAAGATGACATAGTGTTTTCCCGTGTTACCAACATGATAGCCGCGTCCAATATTATCGCCCTGCTGGCAGCAGAGAATGAGGCGCGTACAATGGGATATAACACCATAATACTTTCATCCATGATAGAAGGAGATACGACCGATGCTGCCGCATGGCATACTGCCATTCTCAGGGAGAGCATGCTTTCTTCGCATCCGGTCGGGGCACCAGCATGTATAATCAGTGGGGGTGAAACCACGGTGAAAGTGACCGGCGGGGGACTGGGAGGCCGTAATATGGAATTCGCGTTGCAGATGGCAGCACGTATCCATAACCTGGAGGGTGTTATGGTAGCCAGCGTGGGTACGGACGGAACCGATGGACCGACAGATGCCGCGGGAGCAGTTGCAGATGAAACAACAGTACAGCGCGGGGCAGGGAAAGACCTTTCGATAACAGATTGCATGGAGCGCAATGATTCTTATCATTATTTTGAAATTCTGGGTGACCTGGTGAAAACGGGACCCACCAATACCAATGTCATGGACGTTCGTATAATGCTTTACCGGGATAATAAAAAAATAAAAAAATAAAAAAAATGTTGCTAATATTACTTATATGCAGTAAGATTTCGAAGAACTTATTAAAATATAGGCAGGGATGCGTATATTTATTTTTCCGGAAAATTATTAAAGGAGTGTTGAGTATGAAAGGTAAACATGGCGCTATTACCATCTTTTTGATGATTATGGTTCTTGCGGTTTCTTTTTCGGTAAATACGTTTGCACAGGAAGCTGCAGAGAAAAAAGATGAGAAAAAAGAGTATTCTCCGGCTGAACGTCCAGAAGAGAATTATCTGGCCAGGTTTCACGCGCTGGATCGAGTATACGATTTGATGAGATCCAATCTTGAGCAAATCTACATGCTGAAAGTTATTGTGTCCAACTTCAGTGACCAGGGATGGAATGAAGGATACGAAAGTGTCTATGCGGGATACAAGAAAGGTATGGATTATTATTATAAACGTGATATTATTTACGCCAGGGTTGAACTGGAAGATAACAAGAAAAATATCGGCGAGATGTACAAAAAGGTTGCTGAAAAGTACAAAGAGCAAACACAGGGTATGCTGAACCAGTGCGCGAATATGATTCTTAACCTTTCACTTGATGAAAGGGCCCGGTCCAATCCGGATAGAAGCAATGTGCTGAACAGGAATATGTCAAGATTAAGAATCGCTTATGGACAGTATGATGATGCAGAAAGGGCGATTCTGGAGCACAGGTATCAGACTGCAGTACTTCATTACAGGGTATCCAAGACATATGCCATAAAGATACTGGAGCAGTTGAATCCCGAAGAAGCAAAGGGAAAATACGATGTACATAAAGCTGACAACTTGAACAGGATACTTAATCCCAAATCAGAAGAATCAGCACAGTAGTACACAACAGATAGTTATATTTTTTACCAAAAGGGGGAACATCCATTCCCCCTTTTTTATGAATTTCTCCGGGAAGGAACCATTGAATTATGAAGACCTACAGGCCTGACAGGTACGTGGTAGTATTCCTTTCTTGTTTCATTCTGCTTGTACTCTTTATTCCTCAAAAAACAGTTAAATACGAATTTAACCTCTACAGGGTAGTTGTTGATCCAGGACATGGGGGTTTTGCCATGTATCCCAGGGATAAACACGGAGACAGGTTTGATCTGCTTTCAGGGACATACCTTGATGTTTTCAGGGAGGGTGCATCATTAAGGGGCTACCACGAACATGAATACATGTATGAAGTGGCGGGTAAGGTAGACGAACTCCTTGCATGTTGTGCGCCTGGTGGTGATTACGCGAAGTTTTATCGAATATTAAAGAAATACACTGATGAAGAACCGGCACGTGTATATATCAGCCATATGCTGAGCAGGGGTGATTCCCGTGACAGGGATGCCATAAAGAACAGGGAAGACCCCAATGCGGAATTCAGGCTTTTTGATTATCCGGATGATAACGGAAAGATGCGTCAGGGAAGGATATCCCGCATTAACAGGTTCAGTCCTCACCTGGTGGTTTCATTGCATCTTGGAGGCTGGGCACCACGGTATTATCGTGGATTGAATGCGGTGATTGTCCCCCCGTATGATTTTATGCACAAGGGTCTTGAGTACCTGAGGGGTGATCGAAGATCCACGTCTTTCTTCTTTAAACAGCCATACCGGGACTGGTTCGTAGAATCTGTTAGACGATCAGGATTTTCCTGGTTCAAAAATGATGTGTCCATGTATTTTACGGGATTTCGAACAAAACCGTCAGGGATGATTGATACCGCGGCGTTCAGGGGTTACAGGTATAACATGGTTGAATGGAATTATAACGATGGTCCGGGATGGGCCCTTACTGCAAAGTTTCATAAGCACAACAGCAGGTATGCCGATACTTATAAAGGGTTCAAACATGAAGGTGAATTCTGGGAGCGGGAAAAATCGAAATATGAGGCTTACAGGCGTGGAAAGGGTCCCGAAGGGTATGGAGGTGACAACCTCTACGCGTCTAATGAACTGATACGGTATATTCTGTATTCACTTGAAAAGCGGGGTGTTCGACATCGGGATCACAGGGTTGCCCCACCGTATATTTCTATCTGGTCGCTGCCACTGCATGTAAATGCTATTACCGCTTTTCTGGAAATTGGATATCTCAACAGGTCTCACACACGGTACCTGTTGAGGTCAAGAACTGATGAAATTGCCGAAGGCATTGCTGTTGGAATATATTCTCTTTTTGCAGGGGTCAAACCACGTAAGGGGAAAGTGAAGCATGTCCCTGATGGAAAAAAGATTGACCTTGAAAAGTACAGGATAACAAATGAAATGGACTATTTTGAATCAGTTACAGCAAAATGAAACGAATTAAATATACAACATTATTATACTGGATTGTGTGCATCTCTATCTGTTGCTGCTGCATGGAGCAGCAAACAGCTGCCGCAACTTTGCATGATTATAATAACATGTTTGTCAAGGCAGCACAAACTGCTAAAAAATCTGTTGTAAATATCAGTATATACCGTTCAAAAAAGGATGCCCAAAAAAACTCATACACAAGGACAGGATACGCATCCGGAACAATTATATCATCCACCGGGTACGTGGTGACCAATTATCATGTTGTCAGTAAAGGTGATTATTACAGAATTACCCTTTATGATGGTACGGAGTGTGAGCTGATCCCAATCAGGGAAAAAAAATACCTGTTTGATGCGAAGACTGATATCGCACTAATGAGAATCGCTGTACCTGAAGAATACGGGGTTATTTCGGTTGATTTTGGGGATTCGCATGAATTGAAGGAAGGAGAATGGGTGCTGGCTATTGGAAATCCATATGGTCTTCATCAATCAGTCAGCAGTGGTATCGTATCCTCCAAGGGAAGAAATGATATTGGATTTGCCGATATAGAGGACTTTATACAAACAGATGTGGCCATCAACCCTGGGAATTCAGGTGGTCCATTGATAAACCTCGAGGGCAGGCTTGTGGGTATCAACACGGCCATACGTACAATTACAGGGGGATACCAGGGAATCAGCTTTGCCATTCCTTCAAATACTGTGAAAACAGTGTGTACTGAGCTGGTCAAATACGGAAGGGTAAGAAGGGGATGGCTTGGTTTCCTTGTGCGCCAGGAGAAAAGATCCAGTAATGATGAAAAATACCAGGTTCAGGTAATATCAGTTATTAAAAATTCACCTGCCGACCGGGCAGGCATAAAAAAAAATGATATTATACGTGAAGTTGATGGTCAGCAGGTTTATTCACTGGGGGAAGTGGTAAAGTTAATTAGCAGCAAGCCAATCGGGTCTACAGTTGAGATAGTTGTTGGGCGTAACGGTAAGCTGTATCGTTTCAGGATGATGCTTCAGGAAAAAGAACGTTACCAGGCGATGCAGCGTGTGTTGCAATATATATTGAGCCGTTATGGTATAGAACTTGATGAAAACGCTGCAAGTGGTGATGTAGTGGTCTCATACCTCTCTCCTATGGGGCCGGGATACCAGGCGGGATTGCATCGGGGAGATGTGATTATCAGTATGAATGGAAAAAGGGTTCGTTCACTTGATGAAGTAATACGAATCTATAAAAAAAGCCATCATCGGATTCGAGAGATAAGTGTACTAAGAAATAAGCGGGAAGTTGCCATCGAAATTGAATAAGCTGCTTTCCCGTAAACCATATATATAATGAATTGGAAGTGAAAATTCGTGTTCTGGAATATAATTCGATTACATCAAAAAAGTATAACAATATTTGTAATTATACTGACACTGCTCTTATCCGCAAGCGCAGGAATGGTATACTCAAAATCAAAAGTCGACGTGGAACTTGATAAGAGTTTTTTTTCTGAACTGGCAAACATGAACCCGGTTGCCCGGCAGTTTCGACTGGAAGCTATGCGTGACAAGGTTATACTTGCAAGGGGATTTGTAGAATCATTTGAGCAGGATACACGGTATCGCCGAAAGTATAGAATCGTGGTGATTGACAATGAGTCTGAAATAATTAACGTGCGTTTTTATATATATACAAATGAAAAAGATTTTGGAGAAGTATTGCAGAAAGGGGATATTTTTGAATTTACCGGGCAATTCGTAATTGAAACTCCCATTAACTCCAAAATGGATGCCTTCATTTTTGATGTGCTTCTTGAAGATGGGGCTCTCGTGGTGCAATAACGTTATTCCCTGTAGGTACTGAACACGTAATTCATTATCAGGTTGCGTTCATCATCATTTAATCCAACAAATGAAACAATCAATTTTGTAATATTGTTATCTCTTTGAACAGATTCAATTTTGCAAATAATATCTATACGTGTTTCATCAAGTATAATATGTCCTTTCAGCATGTAGTCCTGACCGGGATCAAAATTACATGTAATAACAGCTTCACGGTCGCTCAGTTCCCTTATAGTGCCGTTTACCAGGGTAGTTTCTTCTGTGTAGAAGTTTTTCTCAGAATCTTCAACAGAAAAGGTAAAAAAAGTTAACGGGATATCAACCTCTGCCTTCAGGCATCGTCGTTCAGGGTTTCTGATCACCTTATCGGTATGTGCAAGCATTACAAGGGGGATATCGTTCACCATGGTGCCAACCACATTGGTTTTAAATTCATAAGATGAGACCTGGTGCAGCCAGAGATAGCATTCCAGGGTGTCCCCTTTGTGTATTACATCGGTAAATAATCGGTCGCATCTGCAGATGAGTATGAACTCGGTATTCTCAACAGTTGTGAGCAATGAATAGCCAAATCCTTTCTTGTATACACGAATTAGGGTATTTTCTTTTATTTCCCTGGTTGAATTGATTTTTTTCATTAATGCCTTCAATTATTATTGTTATTTTTATTTTGGAAAACTAGATTGATACAAATATACTATTTTGTCAAATTGTTTCATTACGAACAGCAGTAATAAAAACTTGAAAAAAATAATAGTTGCATTAATATGACTATTTGTGAGTATTGGAAATCCTTTCTGCCATGCGCTGATAAGGGCAGCATGGCAGCATTATTCCACAGGGAGGAACATAAATGAATACGTATGAGTTGACAGTAATACTGCGACCTTCAGACGCAAACGATGGTGCCAGGGAAAAAGTACGGGAAATACTTGAAAAGAACAAGGTTACCATTGTATCAGAAGACCCCTGGGGTGTGAGAGCCCTTGCCTATCCTATAAAACGGCAAAACGAGGGCTACTATGACTTCATGATCATAGAAGCATCCCCCGAATCTATCCAGTCTATCATTAGTAGTTTCAGGTTAAATGCCAGCATCTTGCGACATCTTTTTGTGAAAACACAAAAAGAGAGCGCGTAGAAAAAATAAAAGGATATATATATGGCTGGTGATATTAACAAGGTTGTACTTATAGGAAGGCTTACCAGGGACCCTGAAATGCGGTATACGCAAAACGGAACTGCGATGGCTACGTTTTCCATTGCGAATAACAGGGTATACTCTGTTTCAGGTGAGAAGAAGGAGATGGTATCCTTCTTTAACTGTGTTGTGTGGGCCCGGGCAGCTGAAACCATTGTTCAGTACTGCAAGAAGGGACAGCGAATAGGAATTGACGGCAGACTGCAGCAACGGTCATGGGATGACAAGGATGGAAATAAGCGATCAACCGTTGAAGTAGTAGTTGATAATTTCCAGTTCCTGTCTGGTGGTCGTTCGGGCGGAGGAGAAGAAGAAACTTCAAGTGATAGTTCTCCCGCAGATTCCGGGTATAGCAGCAATAATGCACCTGAAATGGAGACAAATCCATTCTCAGATGATGACATCCCATTCTAATGATAATTGAAGAAGAATCAAGGAGTATATAGATGAGCGAAGAAACTAAGAATAATGAAGAAATTCAGGAAACCGTGGAAGAGAAGTCCGAAGAAGTAACCCCGGAAACACCTGAAGATAGTAAAGAAACAGCACCTGCGGAAAATGCTGAAACAGCAGCTCCCGCTGAGAGTGACGAGCCAGCAGCTCCTGCTGAAGCAGCAGATACAAGCGCTGCTGTCAGCAGTACAGATACAGCTGATACAAGCAAAGAGAAACCGGAGTCAGAAACGAGAACCAGGACACCTGATACAAGAAGACGTGATGACAGCCAGAACAGGGGTCAGCGTGGAGATTCACGTGGACCTTCTCAGAGGTTCACCAGGTTTAGAAAGAAGGTATGCCGTTTTTGTGAGAACCCGGAGATAAAAATTGATTACAAGAATCCTGATCTCCTGGAGCGTTTTATTACCGAGCGTGGCAAAATATTACCGAGGAGAATCACCGGTACTTGTGCCCGGCACCAGCGTCAGCTGGCTACGGCTATCAAGCAGTCTCGTACCATCGCACTGCTGCCATTTGTTGTTAAGTAATTGTGATTGAGCTGATAATTGCAGCAGTAATTGGATTTGCCCTGGTGGCAGGAACAGCCATCATGGTATATCAATACCAGTGGAAGGTAATAGTGTTTCTTATCCCGCTATTGGTGGCTGCGGTGGTAATAATGCTTAGTAAGGGTGAAACCGTCTCATATATTCTCGCACCGGTTATTGCCGGTGGATGTGCAGGGTTTACATTTAAAAACAGTCGAAGTTACCAGTTCTTTCTATTGATCTCAACGGTAATGTTGACAATTCTCTTTACCCTTAATTTTTACATGCTGAAAACGGTAAAGGGTGTTGACCTTATGCAGCAATCCCGGATACAGTTTGAGAGTATGCTGGAAAGCTCAGAAATGAATTCCGGGGAAAAACAGGAAGTTATGGAACGTGTAGACCAGACCATGCCCATTATCAGGAAAATGGTCCCTTTCTCGTATTTTTTAAATGTGCTGGTTTTTGCAATGATCAGTTTTCCTCTTCTCAGGTACCTTTTTACCCGAATGGGATTTATTAAGGTTCTGGAAGTGTCAGGTGTAGAACGGTTTAAACTGAATGATTACAGTATTTTTATTCTAATTGCCGGCTGGCTCATTGTATTGCTGGTTCCATCACAGCAATATTTATATTTGTACCTGCCAGCATTGAATATTGCGCTGATCATGTCTGTATTTTATATTATCCAGGGAACGGGCATATTGAAGTTTATCTTTATGTCCAGGGGATGGCCGTCTTTTATCCTTCCCATTATATTCCTGGTTTCCTTATTGCTGGGACCCGCAGTTATCCTTTTTGTACTTATGTTACTTTTAGGTCTCGGGTCTGTAGATTTCTGGATGGATTTCAGAAAGATTTCATCAATTTCAGATGATAGCGAACAATAGTAAAGAATTGAACACAATCAATATACTGGAGTAAGTGTTATGAAGGTTATATTACAGAAAGATATTCCAAATCTGGGTGACGCGGGAGATGTGAAGGAAGTGGCTGATGGATATGCACGCAACTTTCTGCTTCCCAAAAGGCTCGTGATTCAGTACAATGAATCAAGCGAACGGGCAATACGTCATCAGAAAAAACTTATCAATTTTAAAAAAGATAAGCGAAGAAGCCAGAGTGAAAAAATGGCCGAATCTGTTGCCAACATGGAGATAAAGATAATCGCACAGGTTGGAGAAGAAGATAAGCTGTTTGGATCCGTTACCTCGATGGATATTGCCAAACACCTGGCCGAAAAAGGTTACCTGGTTGATAAGCGAAAGATTCAGCTTGATGAACCCATCAAGAAAAAAGGTGAATACGAGGTTCCGGTTAAGCTTGATGAGGGTGTTACTGCCACCATCAAGGTAATAGTTGATAAAGAATAATCAGGAGTTGTCAATGGCAATAGAGACATTGCCGCCACAGGATGTAGAATCAGAAGCTTCTTGTCTTGCTTCAATACTTCTCAGCAAGGAAGCGCTGCTCAAGGTATTAGAAATCCTCCAGCCGGAGGATTTTTATCTTGATGTGCACAGAACGGTGTATTCGGCCATCGGTGAGCTGGAAAAGAAAGGTATGCCCATCGACCTTATTACAGTAAAGCAGCGGCTTATAGATGCGAAAGTATTTGATAAAATCGGGGGGGATACAGCCCTGGTGGATCTATACAGAACTGTATCCACATCCGCTAACGCGGAGTTTTACGCAAACAGGGTAAAAGAACTGAGCCTGAGGCGGAAGTTAATACAGGTTTCATCAGAAATTATCGAAAAATCATACGACACCTCGCGTGATACAAAGACCCTTCTGGATGAAGTAGAAAGAGAGATCTTCAAGGTTACCCAGCGAAGGATAACATCTGAACTTATGGGTATAGCTGATGTTCTTCGTGAAACCATGGAGAACATCGGGTATATGTACGAAACCAAAAAGCCGGTGACAGGTCTTTCAAGCGGGTACATAGATATGGATACAATGCTGACGGGATTTCATGAGTCAGAATTGATTATCATGGCTGCCCGCCCTTCAATGGGGAAAACAGCCCTTGCGTTAAATATTGCCAATCACGTGGGGTTAAAAGATAAACAGCCTGTACTTTTCTTTTCCCTCGAAATGCCGGCAACACAACTTGCAACCAGGATGCTCTGTATCGAAGCCATGATTGATTCACAGAAAGTGCGAACAGGATCTATAAGCGCGGAAGAATTAAAAAAACTGGTTCAGGCGGCAGGAAGACTGGAAAAAACCCCCATATTTATTGATGACACCCCCGGTCTTAATATCTTTGATTTGAGGGCCAGGGCACGCAGGATAGCACAGCGTGAAAAAGTGGGGCTTGTTATTGTAGACTATCTTCAGCTGATCGCCTCTACATCCCGTATGGAAAGGCATCAGCAGATTGCCGAGATATCGAACGCGCTGAAACAGCTGGCCCGTGAACTTGATGTTCCGGTTATTGCGCTTTCCCAGTTGTCACGTGCAGTTGAGTCACGAACTGATCAGATACCACAGCTTTCTGACCTTCGTGAATCAGGTGCCATTGAACAGGATGCTGATGTTGTAATGTTTATATACCGTGAAGAAAGGGTGAAAAAAGATACTGAACGCAAAGGTATTGCCGATATCATTGTAGCAAAACAGCGAAACGGTCCTATTGGTACAATAGAACTAAGGTTCTGGGAAAAGTTCACCAAGTTCGGCTCACTGGAGAAGTCACATCCCGTACAATAACACCGGTATTTACCTGGGGTTTTTATGAATTCTGATAAGACAGCGAACCGTATCATAAGTATTTTCGAAGAATTTGGCGGTCACCTGATCTTTCTTAAGGAAACAGTTCGATGGACTTTTCGTCGTCCCTTTGATTACAAGAACATAATGCAGCAGATGCTGGAGATAGGTTACCGGTCACTGCCGGTAACCACCATTACCCTTTTCTTCACTGGTATGGTTATGGCTTTACAGATTGGTAAGGCCATGGATAAGCTGATGTCCGGTTCTTCTATTTTTATTGGCAGCGCGGTCACTATATCCATGTTCAGGGAGCTTTGTCCGGTGCTTACCGCACTGCTTCTGGCAGGGAGGGTTGGATCTGCTATTGCCGCGGAGATTGGCACCATGAAGGTGACTGAACAGATAGATGCCCTGGTAACCCTTGATGCCAATCCCATACATTATCTTTCAGTTCCGCGGTTTCTGGCATGTCTTGTTATGGTACCAACGCTTACTATTATTACAGATGTGGTAGGCTCTCTTGGCGGGGCTTTTATCGCTCAATTTGGACTTGGTATAACATTTACGAAATATGTTGAGAATGTATTTCAATATCTTACCCTGGCCGATTTTCTCACGGGGCTCATAAAATCTGTATTTTTTGGGATTGAAATTGCAATTATTTCTTGCTACCAGGGCTTTGCAACCAGGGGTGGAGCCGAGGGGGTAGGGAAGTCAACGATACAGGCTGTGGTAAAGTCTTCGATGGCTATTCTTATTTCGGATTACTTTTTAACTTATATAATGCAAATGATTGAATAACGTTGTTCCCACTATTGTGGAATTTTAAGTAATAATACATAGGGTTTTATTATTACATGTTAAATTGATATAGATCACCATATAGTCAAATGAAGGTTGTAATGAAAAAGAAAAAAGAAGAATTTATAAAGTTATTACGCAAAAATAAAGTTAGAAAAAAAGTTATAGAAGCATATGAACAGATAAACCAGCCTGATTTCTTTGATGAAGCATTCTCTAAGAAGCTATATACTGATCAGCCTGTACCAATTGGTTCGGGACATGTGAGTGACCCTCCATTGGCACTTGCCAGAATGCTGCATTATCTTGATTTGAAAAAGACATCGAGGGTGCTGGAGATAGGAACTGGTTCAGGCTATTCAACCGCGTTATTATCACTTATGGCAAAAGATGTGTATAGTATTGAATACGTGGAAAACTTTGCACGCGAAGTCAGGCTTAAGATGAATAATGTGGATATTTCAAATGTACGATTGTTTGCCGGTGACGGTTTTTACCTGGAGGATGAGCTCGGGCGGTTTGATGCGATTGTAATCTGGGCAGCCTGCCAGAAACGTCCAATACCGTTGATGGCTCACCTGATGCCGGGGGGAAGGATGGTGTTCCCCATGGGGCCGGCATACAGGCAGCAGATTGCTGTTATGAGTAATACCGTTGATGAAACCAGTGGTACGGCGTATCCTACTAAATTTTGCGAGTTCTGTGAGTTCCCACTGGCCATCGGTCCCTTCGGTCTTGATATTAACAGGTTTAATATGGACGAATGAGTGTAAATGTACTCTACCATCTACGGATTACAATATTACCCGTCAGTAATATTGGTGACCCTTCTCTTTTCGGAGTCTTCATCGGGCTTATAGCAATACTTGCAGCCGTATATGAGAATCTTTTTGTTTTCTCCCTCTTTTACCTGTGAGGCATACAGTGCCTCGTACTTACTCAGACTGGCACCACAGAGAGGACAAATACGTTCTCGTGGAAATGTATAGGCCCTGGCAGGGGTTTCATCATTTTCAGGTTGCTGCTCTGGTTTTTGTGCGGTACCGGCAGGGATTGTACCTCTTTTCTGAAACTTCTCCCGGCTGTCTTCAACCAGGGAGAAAAGATACAGAAATATAGCAATACCGGCAACGAAGCCAATGAAATAAAGAAAGTATTCCATATAATACCCTTTTACCGTTTCCTTAATACAAAATTCGACATAACAGTTTTGTCATACACGGGAGCGAAAGTGTAATCACTGAAGACATCGATAAGTTCAAGCTTTTCTTCCCTGATGATTGGTTCTATCTCATCAACCTCGTAGATTCTCTGTACGTGTGTTTCCATCGAAGAGGTGCCATCAGGTTTTTGAAAGGTCAGGTATGAATACACCAGTTTTTTCTTTTCGTCATATTCGTTGTCCCATAGTATGCGGGTGCCGCCTGATGTGTACCTGGTAGTTTTACCGTCAAAATTATTTAAGATATTATATTCAGAGGTCATATCAAACATGAATATGCTGTACCTGTTCATTACTTCGCGGGTATGTCGCAGCACCTTTCTGATATCGTCTATTGAGGTAAGGTAATTCATGGTATCATGTACTGAAAAGATAAAGTCAAACTTTTGTTTCAGGGAGTATCGAGTAATGTCGCCACAAAAAATATGAAAATTCTTAAACGCCCTGGCCCTTGCTACGCGTAACATTTCAATAGATCGGTCCATTCCGTATATATTGTAATCATCCCTTGAAAACTTTGCACCAAACCTGCCGGTACCGCATCCAAGTTCAAGCAGAAGGCCGGGTTCAAGAATAAAATTGTGCATGATGGATTTAAGATACTGGTACCACTTCTCGTAATCCACATGCCTGAGCATTGAGTCATATGCCGGAGCCAGGTCGGTATAGGGTTTCATGAAGGTGTTGTTACATCGCATGCCTTCCACGTCAACGGTTATTCTCCATTTTTTTCTGAAGACGGTGGTTTCTCCTGCCGAAGCGATTAAGCAGCATGTCCCTTCTTGCGTTATCAAGTGGAGTACCTTCAATGGAAGAAATACCACGATCGATCAGGTTAAATGCTGTTTGGCAATATATTGATGCCTGGAAATAGTCCCTGTCTATATGTTCACTGTGCTTTGCCAGTTCTTCAAGAGAAAAAAGAGACATGTCTTTCTTCCAGAATGCAATGGCCTGATCACGCATTCCTTTGCGTTTAAGGGCGGTACTGTATTTCTTGAATAGTGAATGGTCATTGAGTATGGAATGTCCGCAGAAATTAACGATATCGATAAACAGGTCGATGTCGCGTCGATAGAGATGCCGCGCAATATTAAGATGGGTCATGTCTGGCAGCTTGTGGTAATCACCTTCCCGAACCACCTGGTACACCCCGTCTATAAACAGCAAAAGAGTGGCCATGGAGGTTATATCTACCTTGTTGTGCCGGATAACGTTTGAAAGCCTGGGGTCAGAGCCTTCTTTCTGGAAGGTGAAGAAAACGTCGGGTATAAGCCAGCCCGGAATGTCATCTTCCCTGAAAATACCCAGTGATCGTTCTTCCATGGTTTTAAGGGAGCAACTGTCATATACAGATCGAAACATGGCACGACAGGGATGCAACAGGTCTACATTGTGTATGTGCACTGGAAACCCCGGAACGCGATTGAGCCGGTAACGGCTTTTCAAAAGGGGAACATCAAAGCTTTTGCCATTAAACGTAACAAGTGCAGGAAATGAATGGAAGAACTGCAGCAGGTCTCGTAATATGGCCGGTTCTGATGAATAATCCTGCATAAAGAACTGTTCCACGATAAAATTATCTCCATTGACATATCCGATCCCCGTTAGAAATGGGTAGTTGCCCGTTCCGGTGGACAGGGAGGTGGTTTCAAGGTCGAAAAAAAGAAGTGAAGCCAGGTCAAACATCTCACCCTTGCCCTGAAAAGCGGAGTATCCCCGCAATTGTGTATCACCGGATATACCGGAATATTCAGGGAGAATGGTGTGCAGGGGATATGCCTCGGTAAATTTCCAGAAAACTGAATTGCCGTCAGTTTTGCGGGTGCCGCCCAGAGACTCTAAAAATGATACCGGATCAGAGTTTTGAGCGATCGCTTCAGTGGAGCTGTATATTTTGAGCTTGTCTTTCAGGTTCATGTATCAGTGTCCTGAGTACCTGTATAACCATGGATTTTGCGTTCCCGCTGTCATGGGGTATTGGCCCGATGCAGCCGGGACATCCGTTTTCACAGGTGCATCCGGCTATAACAGTTATTGATTCATTGATAATAGTGTCTATAATATGATAAATTCTTTCGGAAATGCCAACTCCCCCGGGAGTAGAATCATAAATATATATTGCGGGTTCTCCGCTGAAGCCAGACCTGGTCTGGTGCTGTACGTGAATATCCGAAATATCGCTTAATGTAAAAAGCGGGGCAATGTTCCGCAATATATAGGCAATAGAATACAGTATCTCGCCGGCACGTTCCCTCCCTGCTGCCTGTTCGAGAAATGAGTTATCAAAATCGATCCATACCGACGAGGTATGCATCTCGAGTTCGGGTAGAAATATTTTTCCCCATCCAAGGTTTTCATGCGAATTGAACTTGATTTTCTTGAACATGATTGCCTTTGTTCTGACATTAAGCTCACCAAGTGAAATTACAGCATTGCCCACATTTCGATACTGATGTTGTTCCAGTACATGAAGATCGGTTTTCTCCTCGGCGTCGGTGTAGTAATCCGATTCAATCTCGTGGCAGAAGGCCGTATGTCGTTCCCAGTCAAGTTTGTCGATGTAGTATTGGCGTCCCTGGTGAATATAGATGGCGTCTTCATGTATCAGGGTGGGAGCGGAAGTATAGTCCACCTCGCCTATCACGGTTGCATGGTCATGTTTGTCTACTATAACGAAGTTTTCCTGTGACGCGGTGCGAAGAGATATCTCGTTTGCGGGATAAATGTCGCTCATCCAGTGATATTTCCCTTCGGCACTTTTAAGAATACCCATCTCTTCAAGATATTCCAGCATCTCCCTGGTTGTGCTGAGATGATCCGCGAAACGTTCGTCGTAAGAAAAGGGTAGCTCAAAGGCAGCGCATTTTATGTGGTCCATCAAGATCAGGATGTTGTCAGGATTTATGGTTGCCGATTCGGGGTTGGACGAAAGAACGAACTCCGGGTTGGCAGCGATGTACTGGTCAAGGGGAGAACTGGTAGAAATCATGATAGACAGTGACGCGGTGCCACGCCTTCCGGCCCTTCCAAACTGCTGATGCAGGGATGAAATCGAACCGGGATAACCCACGGTAACTGCTGCGTCAAGCATACCGATGTCAATACCCAGCTCAAGGGCATTGGTGGAAACTACTCCCTGTATAGTGCTGTTACGCAGGCCTTTCTCGATGTTTCTTCTTTCACTGGGAAGAAATCCTCCCCTGTAGGCGGCAACTTTTTTTCCCGGACACTGCTTTTTCAGATAGGTGGCGATGATCTCCACCCTGAGCCTGCTTCGTGCAAATACAATTGTGGGAATTTTATTATTAAGTATCAGGGCGCCCACCTTCGCCGCTTCCTTAACCGCCGATGCCCTGATGCCAAGCTGCGAGTTTACAACAGGTGGATTGTATATTACGTAATGTTTTTCTCCCCTGGGGGCGCCATTGTTGTCGATAAGGGTAAAATTGCGGTTCACCAGCTGCTCGGCATGTTCTTTGGGATTATGGATGGTGGCAGAGCAACATATGAACTGGGGATTGCTGCCGTAAAAAGCGCATATGCGCTTAAGACGCCTGATGAGGTTGGCGAAGTGACTGCCAAACACCCCCTTGTAGCTGTGAATCTCATCTATGACGATAAATTTCAGGTTTTCAAAAAGTTTCACCCATATAGTATGATGAGGAAGTATACCCGCATGCAGCATGTCGGGATTGGTGATGACGATATTTCCCGCAGACCGTATGGCCTTCCTGGCAGACTGCGGGGTGTCACCGTCAAAAGTATAGGTTTTGATCTGGCATTCGGCGGCGTCGATAAGTTCCTGCAGTTCTGACAGCTGGTCCTGTGACAGGGCCTTGGTGGGGAACAGGTACAATGCCCTGGCCTGGGGATCCCTGATCATTTGCTGCAGCACCGGGAGGTTGTAGGCAAGGGTTTTGCCCGACGCCGTTGGTGTGACGACGATCACATCTTCATTGCGCATTACCGCGTCATATGCTTCACGCTGATGGGAGTATAGTTGCTCAATGCCACGATTACTGTATACATCAACGATTCGCGAATCTGCGCCGGGGGGGAATGGGGCGAATTTCGGATTCACCGGCTCAACCGTCCACCATCGTGATACGTTCTCTATAAAAAAGTTCTGGTTTTTGAGATACTCTATGAGTTGTTGTATATTCATGTCAACTTTCGTATACCATACATATGTTCTGTAATATAATACTTCATCCAGGCAGCAGATTTTGTCAACGTGAATTTTTGTAGTGTGTGGGTTTCTAAAAAAATTGGAGCAGGGCTTGACATTATAATTATTTTAATATATACTATAATACTGAATGACGATTATATTTTTACAAAATACAGGGAGTAAATAGAAGAATGTCACAAAAAATGGATAAATCTATTGCCTTTCGTGAAGAGGTTAAAGAGTGCCTTGCTGATCATAGCGGGATGTTGTCAAATGCGGGTAGAGAAATGCGCCTGAAAGAAGCTGAAGAAATACTACGGGAATTATTTCTGATAAATGGTGATAATTATGATAAACCCGGTTTTGAAGAGATAGTAAAGGCCATGAAAATAGCAGCAGCACGGGAGTTGAAAACGGGAAAGGACACAAAAACCATCTCTGCAAACTTTCTTAAGATCGCGAAGCAGATCGAAAAGGAAGAAACATACGTGTGAGAACCTGAGAACCAGGTAACCAGGTATCATTGGGGTGGATGCCTGGTTATTTTAAATCCCGCTTTACTGCCCGCTGCAGCTCACGGTCAGCTTCACGTTTTTGAATGGTTTTTCTCTTGTCGTAGGTTGTTTTCCCTTTACCAAGACCGAGAAGAATTTTTACCTTCCCGTTTTTAAAATATATTTTCAATGGGACAAGGGTGAGCCCTTTTTCTTTTAACTTTCCGGTGAGGCGTTTTAATTCCTGGCGGTGCAGCAGCAATTTTCGCTCACGTGCGGGTTCATGGTTGAACTGGTTGCCCATTTCATAGGGAGATATGGTCATGCCGATAATATACGCTTCGCCGTCTTTTATGCGGGCGTATGATTCCTGTATGCTCACCTTTTTTTGCCGCACTGACTTTACCTCTGTTCCCCTGAGCACAATGCCGGCCTCGATGGTTTCCAGTATTTCATACTCGAAACGGGCTTTTTTATTTTTTGCAACATCCATGAAGCGGTCTTCCATTCTGCATACTCTCTTTACAATGATAATATCTTACAGGTGTAAGTGCCGTGATTGGTAGTCAATGCTTTTTTGTTAATCTCTGCGCATGGCAATATAGCTTCCCGCTGCGATGAGTATAGTGCTCAACCAAACAAACCAGATAAGGCGTTTAAAGGATACTTCAACCAGGGCGCTGTCTGGAGGGATAAGAGTGTCTTTGGCCGGGTCGAGGTATAGCTGTATAACCCTGTCTGAGACATTGAAGTCTTCGAGGGAGAGTGTCCTTTTTGTCCCCGGCAGGGTGGTGTTTATTTTGTGACGCCCGTGATCCTTGAGAAAGGATATCCCTGGTGAAAGCATGTAGGTGTTGTCATCCCGGGTTACCTTCAGCTTGGCAAACACCTTCACCTGCCCCTTCATCATCTCCATCCTGTCAACATCAAACCCGAGAAATTGTATTTCTACATCCTGTAACCGGGCACTTTCTGCCTGTGAAAGTACTACCGTTGTCAGCTTTTCCCTGCCCGGCACGTATTGTACTGGAGCTATGTACACGTCTCTAAAAAAACCGTAGTCAATATATGGTTCACGATACAGAGAATTCATCTTCTCGTCAATGTAGTAGGGTGTGTTTATCTCGTCTACGTTTCTTCCATGCTTGTAGGTGAAACGGAGACTTGATTTTTTCTCATCAGTTATCCCCTTGAAGGTAAGCAGTATAGAGTCTATTTCTGCCTCCCTGTTCTGAACCAGTTCTTTTTGTACCGAATGCGAATGCAGGTTTGAAGCAATGATCCCGATAACAAGCAGGGCAACCCCCATGTGGGCCACCCGTGAGGCGGTTATGACCTGCGTATTCCCGGTTATAAGGTTACTGATATTCTGGATGATGTGGAAGATTGCAAGTATGGTGAAAACATAGGCAACGACCTGTCCGGTATGCTGGATATTTAAAATTACACCCATGAGGATTGATACCAGGCCCGCTGTAACCAGGTATATCTTCGATTTTAATTTTCCAGTGAGTACCAGTGTGACTGCAATAAGCAGGCCGAGAATGAGAATACCCATGGGTATTGAGAGGGTGTTATAATATCCCGGTTGCACGGAAAATGGTTGTTCAGAAAAAACTCCACTTAACACGGGCATGGTGGTGCCAATAAGAATAAAAAGAGTATAAAAAAGTATGGTAAGCATGCCGTATACAAGCAGGTTGTCATATGACAGCAGTGATTCTGAAAGAGGCTTTCCTTTCATGGCCGACCATCGGCTGATAAAAAGAAATATACTTATGATCATATAAAAAAGTATGAAAAAAATGATGTGCATGGAATATCCCACATCGCCGAATGAATGCACAGAGAAATTTGACAGAACACCGCTCCTGGTAAGAAAGGTGCTGAGCAGTACCAGTATAAAAGAAGCGATAGCCAGGAACAGGTTGGTTCGTACAAGGGCACCCTTGCGGCGCTGAATGATCAACCCGTGCAGCAGTACAACAAGCACAAGCCATGGGATGAGTGACGAGTTCTCAACAGGGTCCCATCCCCAGTATCCTCCCCAGCCCAGCACCTTGTATGCCCAGTAGCCTCCCATGAATATGCCGATACCAAGCGTGAGAACGGTAAAGGCAACCCACCGGTGTGCACTTCTGAGCCAGTTGGTGAAATCTGAATGCATTATACCCGCAAGGGCATAGCCGAATGGCACCGTTGCCGCCGCGTATCCCAGGAAAAGTACAGGGGGGTGGAGTATCATCCACGGGTCCTGTAAAAGGGGATTCAGTCCGCTGCCGTCTGCGGGGATAAATCCTTCAGTCTGAAAACCCGCAATGTAGGCGAAGGGGCTTTTCATAACCAGGAGAATGAGAATAAACATCTGGGTGATGGTAATTACAAA
>CAZVRB010000011.1:28805-51931 GCA_964629365.1 uncultured Leptospiraceae bacterium | reverse complement strand
TGGCACCTCGATGTCGGCTCATCGCATCCTGGGGCTGGAGAAGGTCCCAAGGGTTCGGCTGTTCGCCGATTAAAGCGGAACGCGAGCTGGGTTCAGAACGTCGTGAGACAGTTCGGTCCCTATCCTCTGCAGGCGTTGGAAATTTGAGTGGATCTGTCCCTAGTACGAGAGGACCGGGATGGACGAACCTCTGGTGCACCAGTTGTCGCGCCAGCGGCACCGCTGGGTAGCTATGTTCGGAAAGGATAACCGCTGAAGGCATCTAAGCGGGAAGCCTACCACAAGATTAGATTTCCCCTGGCCCTAGAGGCCACTGAAGACTCCTCGAAGACTACGAGGTTGATAGGCTGGAAGTGTAAGCACAGTGATGTGTTCAGCTGACCAGTACTAATCAGTCGTGAGGCTTGACCATATTATAAAAAGCCCCTCCGGTTATGCTATCGGAGGGGCTTTTTTCATATTAATAATGCGTAATCGTAATAATTCAGGAAAGAATAAAATGACTAACCGGGAATTGTCTAGGGGACTGAAATGACCTGGTTGTCTCTTTTTAAGGGGAAAGTAATAATGAATATTGTTCCATAAATATTCTCCCCGCTGGAATTAACAATTACGCTGGCATTGTGTTCGCGAAGAATTTTGTTACTGATAGATAGTCCAATTCCAAGACTGTTCGTCTTTCTTTTAGTTGAAAAGAACGGAGACCAGATATTTTTAATTACCTCACGGGGTATTCCCGGCCCATTATCTTCAATCGTTAGAATGATTGATTCTTCGTCAGAAGCGGTAGTTATTATAATTTTACCCTTGTAGTTTTCATTCTGAAAAGCGCTGTGTTCGAGGATCGCATCTCTTGCGTTAATAACTATGTTTAAAATTAGTTGTTCAAGACTTATGGGGTCACCATATATCTTTTTTATATCTTCATCAAGGGAAAGTATTATATCAATATCGTTTCGTCTGAGTTGAATACGAATGAGGTCAATTGCATCGAGAATAACCCGGTTAAGATCAGTGTATTTCATGTTGAAAGAACTTCTCTTGGAAAAATTTCTGATATGCTCAATAATAGTTGTCGCCTTGTCAACCATGGAACAAATTTTTAGAAGTTCAGACACAGCCTGCATATTGTCAAATTCATCGTAATTGATGTCGTCCATCATGTTCTGAGCAATACCTTTTATACCGGTTAAAGGCTGAGCCATCTCGTGGGCTATACCGGCTGTCAGCTCGGCAAGGCTGGCATGGCGGGAAATTTGTAATAATTCCATGTCCTTATCATGAATAATCTGTCTGAACTGGTCATTCTTCTGTTTGAGAAGGGTGATGGTATGAATTAGTTTGCTGTTGATATTCCTTATTGAACGAATTTTCCACATGGTATAACTTGAACGTTTCACGAAATTATAAATAACAGTGGTGAAGGTAATCAGGTTTAAAATAACAATTGTGTGATAGGTAAAAGTTATCTCACCGGTATAAAGAGGTACAATATTTAACAATATTATAGTCAGGATTGATATATACAATATGTTAAAACCAAACTTCAGATTTGTAACACTGGACAGCTGGTACATGATATACATTAAAAAACCTATGCAGAAAAGAACTGTAATAACCATGCTGTATTGCGGGGCAACGTAAAGGCTTGCTGCAAACAGAAATGACAGGAGAAAATAAATAACGAGGTATCGGTGTTCCTGGGGTTTGATGTTGAAATGTATAAACAGGCCATATGAAACAGGAAAAAGACTTATCCCTGCTTTTAGAAATGCCGGGTTTACGTAAATGGTAACAGGAAGATTCACGCTAATCCACGGGAATAATATTAGAAACGAAGTCACCCCCAGAAGCAGAGAAGAATAACCAAAAGTGTATTGTATCGTGCCAAAAGCGATTATAAACTGCAACAACACCATACAGAATAAAAAGATTATTATCAGGTCATACATTACATTCTATTCATTTACTTGTATTAATAGCTAATTGACATAAATGCGGAAGAGGTTTAGATATGTCAACATAATATCGTGAATTTCTTGATTGCACATGGAGATATAGATGGGTTTTCAATGCGGGATTGTGGGACTGCCGAATGTGGGTAAATCCACAATATTTAATGCCCTTACCGGTGCGGGAGCGCAAATGGCTAACTATCCGTTCTGTACAATTGACCCCAACAGGGGTATTGTTGCTGTTCCGGATGACCGGTTGTATCATATAGCCGAACTATTACATAAAAAAGACCCTGTTCCTACAAGAATCGAATTTATTGACATAGCAGGACTGGTTAAAGGGGCATCAAAAGGTGAAGGACTGGGGAATCGCTTTCTAAGCCATATCCGGGAGGTCGAGGCGATTGTACACGTGGTACGTTGTTTCAATAATGATGATGTAGCCCATGTAACCGGTGAGGTTGACCCGGTGCGTGATGTTGAAATAATAAACACCGAACTGCTGCTTGCGGATATTGAAACTCTTGAGCGGGCTCTTGAAAAAATGGAAAAGCGAACAAGATCTGGCGATAAAGAAGCACAGGCGAATTGTGAACGGCTTGGGAGAATGATTGATCACCTGAACCAGGGGCAGTTTATCCGCAGTATGGAGATGAGCAGCGAAGAAAGCCAGCTTATATATGAATACGGGTTACTCACCGCGAAACCGGTATTATATGTGGCAAATATTGATGAAAATGATGCTGGAAAAGAATCATTATCACAATTAAAAAAACTGGCAGCGGATGAAAATGCCGTGGTTGTTGAAATAACCGGCAGCATCGAGGAGGAGATAGCCGAACTCCCTGACGATGAAAAGCAGGAATATCTCGAGGCCATGGGACTGGAAGAGTCCGGGCTTCGTCGGCTCATTTCGGCATCATATACACTACTTGGGCTTATTACCTTTTATACTGTTACAACCAACCTGCAGGCATGGACGGTAAAAAAAGGAACACGAGCACCACGGGGCGCTGGCCAGATACACACTGATTTTGAAAAAGGCTTTATACGAGCAGAAGTGTTCCAGTATGATGAACTGATCCAGGCTGGATCTGAACAAAGGCTGAAAGAGCTTGGGAATCTCAGGTCTGAGGGTAAAGAGTACATTATTAAAGATGGAGATATAATACATTTCCTATTCAATGTTCAGGGTTGAAAAGTCATGGTAGACGACAGAACCAGCAGGTTTTCCATGTACATGTCATTGTTCGGATTGCAGGGGAACTTTACAGGTGAAGACCTTCGACACGCTTATCGTACGCTTGCAAAACTGAATCACCCGGATATGAACAAGCAGGACACGAGTTCACAAATGCGTATGATTATAATAAACGAGGGCTACAGGTTTCTCAGTGAAATACTAGAGAATGGCGAGCTTGGTACGTTTATAACTGATGAAAACAATAAAGAAAAAAATGAAGATGTTGACAGGGTATATAGTCAATACAGACGAGGGTTCAATATTCTGACAGAGGCTTTTGATCGATATTATGGTGACCAGAAAACTCCTGATGAAGGTGACATACATGTATTGCGGGAAAAGTTGTCCATGGCGAAAAATGAATTTGCCAGGATCGTAACAGATTTCCCCTATAACCAGTGGGTGGATGATGCGATAGATCGCATTAACAGCATTAACAAGTGGCTAGGGAATTACCAGCTCTGAAAGAGATTTTCTTTCTTTTGATGGTTTTTCTGCAGGGTGGCCAACAGCAATGATTGCTGCAAGTTCAATATCTTCGCCTGAACCCAGAACCTGCTGTACTTCTTCTTTTTTATTCAGTATTTCACCAAGCCAGACGGCTCCAAGACCAATGGCGTGAATGGCAAGTAACATGTTCTGTATTGCCGCACCAAGACCCATCATATCCTTGTCCCGGTTATAGCCTGAAGGGAGATGATAAAAAACGGCTATACATACCGGTGAATCCTTTACTATTTGGGAATAATGAGTCTTCTGGCTTACCTCATCCAGGATCTTTTTATCACGTAACACTTGAAAACGCCATGGTTGATTATTCAGTCCCGATGGTGCCCACCTGCCGGCTTCCAGGATTAGGTTTATGTTCTCGTCACTAACGTCGGCCTGCTGGTATTTCCTGATGGATCTTCTCTGTACAATGGAGTTCAGAACGGGGTTTTTCTGCATGATATCTTCCATATATTATTCTGTACCTTCTCCCTGCATGTATTCATTGAGTTTGTTCTTTTTTTTATTGAGCCTGGTTAAATGATCGTCAATAATATTTTCAAAATTCAGTTCTCCGTGAATAATGCTGTAGCGTTCAGATTCCATTTTACCCAGGTCCGTGGTTATTTTAACAGTGCTGGCGGTATTGGCGTGCTTTTTCGCAATGTTCCAGTAAGGTATGGCCTCCCTGTACAAGGATTCTGCTATATCAAGACTCTCGCTGATCTCCTTTGCGTAATCCATGTTGTAAAAGTATATCTTCTGTTTGTCATACCGGGATGCCAGTCTCATATAATTTCGCATGATGAGAAGGTTAATATGCATGTACATAAGGTTTCTATATTTATAATATTCTTGTGATGTTTCAACCCTGGTAAGGGCCTGTGAAGGATGCCTGAATTTGCTGTCCAGGGCAGCTTTCATCCTCGAAATATTCATGCGAAGGGAGTTTACATTATAATATTGTTTCATGCCATATAACTGGTAATAGTCTTCAAGGTAATGGGGAACTGTTTTATAGTGTTTCCGCACCCTTGGTATATAGTCTGAGAATGGAACGTATTTTTCTTTCTCCCCGTCCTTTTGAAAGTACTGGTACTGGTAATCCTCTGCTGACAACATGGTAGCAGGTACCAGTAGAACACAGGTGATAATGAAAGTGAATATATTTTTTGAAATCGAATTAATCATAATCTGTTATACCAAAAAGATGATAGTTGTTTGTGGAAAACTGCATTACCCTTATTGTATCGGAAGAAAAATGGGTGAAATCAAGAATCTTTCATCCAAGGTGCTGAATAAGTATCTTTATACCTATTGAGATTAAAATTATACCACCCAGTATCTCAACGAATTTTCCCGGCTTGTTGCCAACCCGTCGTCCAATTGCAACTCCCACGACGGAGAAAACAGCACAGACTATACCAATTATGATGCTGGGATAGATGATGGGTTTGTTGAGAACGCCTAGGCTTAATCCTACGGCGAGGGCGTCAATGCTTGTTGCTATTGACAGCACTACCAGCGTAAGACCTCTGGATGGATCTTTGCTGAAGCTTTTATTCTCATGAAATGATTCATAAATCATTTTGCCACCGATATATGTAAGAAGCAAAAAGGCAATCCAGTGATCAACAATTCTAATGTATGGTTCAATGAAATAGCCGGCGAAGTATCCAATAATGGGCATAAAAAACTGGAAGAAACCAAAATGGAAAGCAATGCGGAAGTAATACCTGCCGTAGGGTTTGTAGATGAAGAGACCTGCCGCAATAGAAACAGAGAACGCGTCCATGGCAAGACCTGTGGCGATACCGGTTATCGTAACGATGTCCAAAAAATTAATCCTCTTCGAAAAAGAGTTCTATGTATTTTTTAAGATGTTGGGCGTGTTCAAGTTTAATAGATGTTTCTACCGCCCAGCTTGACCCCGAAAACGAACGTAATGCATTTTTCAAATAGTCAATTGCCCGTAATATCTGCACCTGTGCAAACTCTTTCTTGAACCAACCGCGGTTATGCCGGTCGTAAAAAACCTCTTTTTGTGCTTCGTGTAAAGACTCGTCTCCCTTCTTGTACAGGCGAAATGCCTGCACATCGGTGTTGCTTGTGTAAGAGTCTATAATATTGAGACATTCAGAAGATTTATAAAAAGAAAAAAGGACATTGCTGTAGGTATCAAAATGTTCCAGGAATTCTTCATCAGCAGTATGCTGTGATAATTTTGACAGTGCATGATAGGATGTCTGTAAGTTCTTTACCAGCCTGTTGAAAGTTGATTTGTTGGCCGGTTGTTCTCTGCGGGGAATATTGTACAGGCCGTACTGGAAATACGTGTAGAGCACTTCTTTCGATTTTTCCCTTATTTCTATAAAGGCGGCGGTCAGTACATTGTCCCTGTATTCAGTATCCAGTTCTTCTTCTTCCTGGTAATATGTTTCTTCTTCTGTGCCCCCTACTGTGCCTTCCTCGAATCGGTGGGTCATTATTGTGGTGTAGGCTGTATTTAGTTCTGACATGATCTTGTTGGCCCATTCCGATCGATGAGGATTCCTGTCAGGATGATACTTAAAAGCCAGTTGTCTGAAAGAACGTGAGATCTCGTCATCGGTGGCATTTTCAGTTAATTCCAGTATTGTATAGCATCTTTCCAGTTCCATTAAAACAGACTCCATGAATATGATATATGAGATGTAACCCATGCATGGGAAAAATTTCAAGTTAATAATACTGTACATGAAAGAATTGACAGAAGAAATGATGAATATAAAGTAGAGTTTATACATTTAGATTGGTTTTTTTCTTGACACTATACGCAAGTATGCTTATACTTTGTTAAGTTTTCGTGCTGGTTTTCCGATTAATAATATATTATATAGCATTCCTTAATGGAGATTTAAATGGTCAAGAAACTTACTAACAAACAGGAACTTATATTTGATTATATCAAAAATTCCATCAGGGATTCGGGGTTTCCTCCAACAGTCAGGGAGATAGGTGAGTGTTTCGAGATTACCGTTAAGGGTGCGTATGACCACCTGAAAGCTATTGAAAAAAAAGGATATATTCGATGCGGACAGAATAAATCCAGGGCTATTGAAATACTTATTCATCATGATAATGAACAAAATCATGATACCATTGCCATTCCTATCGTTGGCGGCATTGCTGCCGGGGCGCCTGTTGTGGCAGAAGAAAACATTGAAGAGTATATGAGTTTCCCGAAAAATGCTTTTTCAACAGGAGTTCATTTTGGTCTTCGGGTTCGGGGTGACTCGATGGTGGATGCGGGCATATTTGATGGGGATCTTGCGGTAATCCATCAGCAGCCGGTTGCCAACAATGGAGACATAGTAGCTGCCCTGGTAGAAGATGAAGCCACACTGAAGATATTTAGAAAAGAAGCAGATCATATTGCCTTAATACCTGCCAATAACATGTATCAACCGATTTTAGTGGATTCAGTTGATATACTGGGAAAACTTGCTGCCGTATTCAGGAAGTACTAAACTATTCTCACGCCCTTCAATCCATTTCCATCCCCTCAGGGGCGGGAGTGAAAAACTGTGTATTGTGGTACAGTCATCCAGTAAAAAACCTTTGCTTTGGAAAGTAAAAGAAATAGTCGAATTGATTTACACTTGACAACCCGTTATCCAGAAAAGATAGAGATATACATACATATACTTGCAGTTTTATTCATAAGAGGAGGACGGGCTAATGATCCATGAAAATGTAATTACTGACTTTTCGCGGGAAGAGTGTCAGCCGCAGATAGATGATACGGCATATATACACCCCCTGGCCGCGGTGATTGGAAATGCAATAATCGGCAAAAGGGTTATGGTTTCACCATTTGCTTCCGTGCGTGGTGACGAGGGGCAGCCCCTGTGTGTGTCAGACGAGGCAAACGTGCAGGACGGGGTTATCATTCATGCACTTGAAACGGAGCAGGATGGGAAGCCGATAGAAAAAAACATGGTTGAAGTTGATGGCAAGAAATACGCTGTATACGTTGGCAAACGTGTCTCCCTGGCGCACCAGGTGCAGATTCATGGCCCATCTTTAGTTGGGGATGATACTTTTGTTGGTATGCAATCGCTGGTGTTCAAGTCAAGTATTGGCAGTGGTTGTGTCATTGAACCCGGTTGTATCGTTATGGGGGTGCGTGTTGCTGATGGGAGATACGTGCCGGCCGGTACGGTTCTTAAATCCCAAAAGGATGCTGATAGTATGCCTGAAATTACACCGGATTATGCGTTTAAGGATCTAAATAAAGGGGTTGTGCATGTAAATACACATCTTGCTGACGGGTATAATAAAAAGGGAATTAAGTAAGAGTATTGGACTCATGCAAGAACAAGGGGTGTAAGCCCCTTGTTCTGTGATAATTTGCGAATGTAATTAAAAATTACTGTTCCTGTTTCTGCATCTCTTCTTCAGCGGCTTTTCTGAGCTGCTCAAGTGCTTTCATCCCTTCTTCGTTACCTTTCATTGCATCCTGCATCATTTTTTCAGCGTCTTTCTGGTACTTGTCACCAAAAGATGATGCTGCCTTGTACGCCGTGAAAGAAGTGATAGTCATAAGTACGACAAGAACCGCAAGTATAATTGTAACAACTTTCGATGCACCTTCTTTAGCCTGCAGGGATGATGTTAATGCATTATACAGCAGCCAGAGTCCATACAGCGAAACAGCCAGGCCAACGATAGCGCCAAGATAAAAGTTAATGCCGCCGGTAAAACCAAGAAGAGCCTGTACTGGAGACATTACCATCAGTGCTGCGGTTACACGAACGTTTGCTTCGTAACTGGTATTTCCACCGCATATTGCTGATATTATCAGCATGATAAGTCCGCCAATGAAAAGACCAATGAGTGCAAAGATCAGTCCACCAACAATGGCCATGATGCCAACAGCGCCGCCGAACATTGCACCAAGTCCACCCGCAGCTGAAAGACCTATTATCCCCCAGATAAACGTGATTAGACCTGCAACAAGACCGTATAGTAATGCCTTGATAATTGGTTCACCAAACCCACCTTCTTTCGCCATGGACGCAAAATATTCCTTTGGGTTTGTAAGGGTGTTTTTGGAATCATCGATAAATTGTGCGAAATTGAAACCTCCGCCTTCAGCCATAAACTTCCTCCTTTAAGATAAAAGTAATTTGTAGTGAGTTCATACACGTATAATACGAATAAGCATGTTTGAAGAAATAATCGTTGGTTAATGTTAAGGAAGGATTGTAACATAATCAAGCAAAAATCGTAAATTAGTTGGATCAAAGTAAAATATTTTTCTTGATTCCTGCAGGGTTATTCAGTAGTGATTGAGCATGAATAACAGGCAATCTATAATATTAATAACAAATCGTAATAAAGAAATATCAGCTCACCTGTCAGCTACTTATTTTGTTGAATATGAAATTGAAACGGACCAGTGTGATGCCCTTAATGAGAATTTTATAAATGCAGTTACATCAGGTGATATTATACTTGTTGAAGGGGTATCGACTAAAGTTGTAGATACTATTGTGGAAGTTTGGTCGCAAAGGTCTAAGCGGGGAAGGTTGATCTTTTGTATTGATGAATATAAAACGGGATATAAGAAAAATTATATTTCCCGGGGAATCTCAGAAATATTAATACACAAGAAGGTTGAAGATATAGTAAACTACATCAGGATGACATCCGAAAAACCGAAAGGTTCATACGGTAATATTGTTCTCCTGGATTCTGATATCATACAGAATTCTATTATTGACCAGATTGTATCGGTGTTTCATTTTAACATTATCAGGGCTGCCACTATTGATGAGCTCATCGACCTTGTGCATCGTGAGAATGTTGAGATGGCTTTGATGAACATTGGCAGCAAAAATATTAATATTCAGGAATTTATTCGGAAAACATACACCGACACGGTTTTCAAGGGCATACCTTTTATTCCATACAAGGCAAACCTTGATGATGTCTTTATCCATGAGATATTATCCGGCCTGCACAGGCTTTCAAAGGTAGTGCTTTCAGCAGAAGAATTATATTCATTTCTCGTAAGCACCCTGTTCAGGAAAGTGTTCCTTACTCCATTATACAGGTTGAAAACTGTTACCGCGGCAACAGGCACCCCCCAGTTTGCCAGGGAATCTTTACGGCAGCTGTATCATTCCATAGGGTATGACCTGTTTACAATGGATCATATCTGCGGTGAAGAACATTGTAAACAGTACAGGGGGTATGTGAGAGAACTGGAGTATGCCATGAATGTTATTGATGGATTTCAATGGCTGCTTCTTGAAAAAAGAGAGGATCCTACCTGCGAACTGGATGTTTGAAAATGAAGTCCGCGATCAGCTGCAAAGGCAGTTTTTGACGTTGCTGCTCTTTGGGATCTTCAGGGTAACAGGGGCGGTTGTCTTTATGACAGTTGCGGCATAGTTTTTCACGATTTTTAATGCCATCAATACCGATTATCGGATACATGCCAAGTTTGACGGCCTTCCTGTAGGCCGCGTCACGGTTGGTGAATGACGCGTGATTGCTGAATTCGAAATATCGGCCACCGGGCCCGTGACAGGCTTCGCATCCCACCCCCTCACTAATGGTCTTTTCGACACGTCCTCCGCCGGTGGTATGACAATTGAGACACCCTTTGTTCTTTTGGGGGTTGTCAACGGAATGCTTTGACGCGATTTGTGAAGCCTTTTCTGTAGAAAGCACCTGGTAGGCTTTGGCATGGGGTGAGCCGGCCCATACCTCGTATTGATTGCCGATAGCGTTTGAATCATGGCATTTTCTGCAAACATCAATTCCTGTAAATTCGGCAACACGGGCAGCCTTTACAGTTAAAATGCCTGATGATATTATAATAATAGCAAACAGTATGTGTACAAATGGTTTCATATATAAAGTTTTAATATATTCCAGTTTTTAAACAGAATGTATAAAAGTAATTAAATGTCAATAGTTTTAAAGTTGACTTTAAAAAACAAAATGGTACTATTTATGGTGCTATAAATGAGAAATAATATTATTCTTCTGTGGAGAAAAATATATGGGAAATGGTTCTTCGGACAAGAAAGTTGGTGAATTCCTTGTTGATAACAGTATTATAACAGGGTACCAGTTACAGGACGCGCTGGATATGCAAAAGGATAATCCCGAGAGACGTGTGGGGGAGATACTGGTTACACAGGGTGTGTTGACAAAGGAAGAGTTGATTATGGCATTGGAGATGTACCTGATGGCAACAGATGCACAGCCGATGTTCGTTGATGAATGGCTTGACCAGGAAGAAGTGGATATGCTTTTGAGCAGGTTTAATGACAATACAACGAAATAATACTGGGTACTGAAAAATATACATATCTTGCAGGATGTAAAAAAGTCTTGACAAAAGAGGATACATTTTAAGAATATGCGCCATGATTGAATTTGAAGATAAAACATGTTTTGGCTGTGGAAAAGAAAATGAGCGTGGACTTCGGCTTGAGCTTAGTTTTGACGAAGACACACGAACTGCATTTGGTGAATTCGTAGCCGATCAAAGCCTTGAAGGTCCTCCAAATATAATACATGCTGGAATCATCTGTGCTATTCTGGATGAAACCATGATGACGGTCAATAAATATATGGAAAATGTTGCCCTTACCGGCGAATTGACCGTGCGGTATCTTCAGCCCGCCTTTATTGATGAGAACCTGTATATCCGTGGCTGGTATGTTAAAAAGAACAAACGAGTCATAGAAAACCGGGCCGAGATTGAAAACGAAATGGGTAAGATAGTGGCCCGAGCCAAAGGTAAATACATTGAAGTAGATGATTTACCCCAGCCTGAGTAAAAAACAAAAGCCGAAGTGGTGGAACTGGTAGACGCAGCGGACTCAAAATCCGCCGGGGGAAACCCTGTGAGGGTTCGAGTCCCTCCTTCGGCACAATGCTGTAATGAAAATAAAAGCCTCTCAATTGTGAGAGGCTTTTATAGTATTATGATAAGGGACAGATACGTACACCACGGGGGTGGGTTTAAGGGGATATTGTGAAGGTTTCCGGATGGGAGTGTGACATGTCTGCCCCCTTTCAGGCTTTTGTTGCAGGTAACAAATCAGATATATCGCATAATCCTGAAGTAGTGGAAGAAACTAATTTGCCTTCAAACATGGTGATAACAAGTGTGAGAAGGTGTGAATCCTGATAGTATTCTTCCGAATCATGGACAGGTACTGATTTTCCCTTTTTACTATTCGAATATACATGTCTTTGCCCGGGATTCGTATAATGACGCATATGGTATTTTTCTTCATGTGGTATCATAATACTCCTTTCTTTTTCTGGGCATAAATAACAAACATGTATATAGTATATATATGTGTAGTATTTTCAAGTATTTTTTTATTTTTTTCGTGATTTTTTATGCTGTGGATACAATTTATAATAAAAAGACATTAACAGGATAGAATTATCAACAAAGGGGATGACGTGTTGAGTGAAAATGGAAACTGAAAAAGTATTTAATTTTTTATGATGACCATGTTGACGGCATGATATTAAATCAATACCTTGTACTTAATTATATCGATTAGGAAATGGAGTATCGAATGAGTAAACCTTATTATGATCCGAGTAAAGATTTTGACGAGCTGTTTAAAAATGAGTTCAAAGAAGGGGCACAGGCTGATGCAGAGCAATCAGGCGCGAAGCCAGGAAGTGATGGAGATAAAACTTCAGAGTTCAATTTTGATATAAAACCTGAGGAGCTTGAAAGTTACTTGAACAAGTATGTTATTGGCCAGGAAGAGGCCATTGAAGTGATAGCAACCAAGGTGTGTACACACTTTAACAGGATGAATATTGAACATCAGATCCCTGAAGATGAAAAAATACTGGGAAACATCAAGAGTAACATGCTGTTGATTGGACCTACCGGTGTTGGGAAAACATATATTATCAAGCTGATTGCCAAAAGGATCGGTGTTCCGTTTGTTAAGGCTGATGCCACCAAGTTCAGTGAAACGGGTTACGTGGGTGGTGACGTTGAAGACCTGGTCAGGGAGATGGTTCACGAGGCAGATGGTGATATTCACAGGGCCGAATACGGTATCATTTACCTCGACGAGATCGATAAGATTGCCGCCACTGGCAATTCCAGCGGACCCGATGTATCTAGAAGTGGTGTACAGCGAAACCTTCTCAAGTTGATGGAAGACGCCGAGGTAGACCTGAAAACTCCCCATGACCTGGCTTCACAGGTGGAAGCGGCCATGGAAGCGCAGCGAACAGGTAAAGTATCGCGGAAAAAAATAAATACGCGAAATATTCTTTTTATTGTTTCTGGTGCATTCGGGGAACTGGATAATATTATCAATAAAAGGATGAACAGGCAGCCTATAGGTTTTGGTAAAGACAAGGCGGTAAACCTCGAAAAGCAGGATACATTAAAACAGGTAAGAACCGAAGACCTTATCGAATTTGGTTTCGAATCTGAATTTATTGGGCGGCTTCCGGTAACAATCGTGTTGAATGACTTGAAAGAAGAAGGGTTGTACAAGATTTTAAAAAGCCAGTACAGCACCGTGGTGCTTGGCAAAAAAATGGACTTCAGGGCATATGGGATTGACCTGGAATTCAAGGATGATGCCTTGCGTATCCTGGCAAGCAGGGCATATCATGAAAAGACAGGGGCAAGGGGGCTTCTGAGTGTGTTTGAGAAAACCCTTATCAAGTTTGAGAAAACACTGCCCTCTACTGATGTGAAAAAACTGGTAGTAGATAAAGCGATGGTTGATGATCCATCTGAGGTGCTTAAAAAATTACTGCTTAATGATAATATCAAGGGATTCCAGAAAAACTTTCTTCTTGAACATGGAATATACCTGGATTTTGAGAAGGAAGCCCTGGAGCAGATACAGGAAAAAGCACGGAACGAGGGGAAGAGTATCCGGCAGGTATGCCAGGACCTGTTTCATGATTATCCTTACGCGTTGCAGTTGATGAACCAGGATAATTTTACCATTCCCGCTGAAGCGGTAGTGAAGCCGCAGGAATTTATCGACGAATACGTGAGAAAAAACTATAAGTCGGACCAGTCCTGAAAGAAGGACTGGTCCGTTCACGAATAAAGAAACCGTGTAATTATAGAAATCAGTCGATTTGTTTAAAACTGTTGCTGTACTGATCGGTGAGATCGACGTATACCTGCTTGGCCAGGTTCCACGTTTCAGTGTGCCTGTCCTGCACCTTTCCAATTTCTTTCGCGGGTGAGCCGGCATAGATGGTTTCAGCGGGAACCTTCAGCCTGTTTACCACCAGTGCCTGCTCGGCTATTATGGCCCACCGTCCAATCTCGGAGTAATCACAGATCATCGCCTGCATGCCAATTACCGCCAGGTCGTGTATGGTGGCATTGTGAATCATGGCCATGTGGCCGATGGTTACCCTTTGGCCTATGGTGGTTTCTCCCATGGGACGGGCGTGTATGGTAACACCTTCTTCTACCGCTGTTTCATCGCCGATGATGATAGTGCCGTAATCACCCCGTAGTATCGCGCCAAACCCGATGTAACAATTCTTTCCGATTCTCACATCACCGATAATCTCGGCGGAGGGGGCTATCCAGGTTCCTTCCCCGATTTGTGGTTTACGTGTGTTGATCTCATATAATGGCATATACGCCTCCCGTTACTTTATGTATAATAAATCCGCAAGTTCTGCATTATGGGATTTTGATAACGGGAGGTCAATTGTTTTACTTCTGAAGGGCTTTCACCACCATGGCGCCGGCCCGTGTTGCCATGGTTTTGGAGAAAAACCTGGGCAGAAATGACGTGATCTTGTTAGGAAGGCCTGCAACCACCTTGGGCTTTTTCCCAAGCGTATTTAAGGCCAGGCGTGCAACTTTGTGGGGGCTCATGCCGGTGCTTTTGGTGCCGGCCACGTCCTGGAATTCGGTTCGGGTTGCACCGGGGCAAAGGGCAAGCACGTCAACCCCCAGTGGTTTCAACTCGTGCCACAGGGACATGGTGAAGTTGAGAACGTATACCTTTGACGCGGAGTAATTGGCCCATCCCGGCATGGGAAGAAAAGATGTCAGTGATGACACATTGATTATGCCCCCACCGCCCCGGGCTGCAAGCTTATTACCGAAAATATGGGACAACACAGCCACCGTTCGCACGTTCAGGTGTACCTGGCTGATCTCTTTCTCCAGGTCGTTATCAATGAAGGGGCCTGTTGTAGCGAACCCGGCGTTATTGACAAGAAGTCCCACATCAAGGCCTTCAATTTCCGGCAGAAGGGAGGCCATAAAATTTTCGTGCGAAAGGTCAACACTTATGGTTCGGGTATCCACGCCGTGCTGTTCACGGATCTGGCTGGCAAGGGTGTCCAGCCGTTCCTTTCGCCTGGCTGCCATAACGACGTGTAATCCCCTTTCTGCAAGCTGCAGCGCGAATTGTTCTCCTATGCCCGATGAGGCACCGGTTACAAGGGCCCATGGCCCGTATTTTTCAATGAATGATTTCATGCAGTTCCTCCATATCTTGGGTTTGATAATAGCTGATTTGGGTTCATCCATGTACCTGTTGGATGAATGTATATATTATGGTAATATACATTCAATGATGTAACAAGAGAATTACCGGGATGTTAGAATCCCGATGGTCTTGGGAAGATAATCATACTGCCGTGCTCCCCACCTTCACGGGAACGAAATTTGTTACCATTGCTGTCAAGTAACAGGAATACCGTGCTGGGATTCATGAAAAGTCCCTCGGCAAATCCGTAGCCTTTTTTGGAAGTGTAAAGGCTGCTGGTGATATCTGCGAAAGACAGTATGGCCAGTACCCGGGTGGTTCGGGGATCAATTTTTATTATGGTTCGTTTTTTTCGGTATAACAGGTACAGGGCGCCCTTTTCATGGTAGAGGTCAGAGATGTCACATTGGGGGTCGTTTAGAAGTTTCTGCAGGTCAATATGTGATGTTGTCTTCAGGGTGTTCTGCCTCCTTGTGAGTACATATACCAGCGCCCTGTTGCGTTCGTTGGCGATATACCAGGTGTTATTATCCTGATTTACGGCGATGCCCTCAAATCCGGCATTGGATTCATCTGAGAAGGTGATTCCATGTTGTAGATTATACTTCCCGATGTCGTGGGTGAGGGGGGTAACAATGCCATCGTTATTTACAATGTATATATTTCTGTTTCGTTCATCCACCAGGGCCACCCCGTCCCCCGCCAGGGACATGCCTTCGAGGTCGAGTTTGTGTGACATGGACCTGGTAAGGTTTTCAGGAAAATGCAGGGGGAGGGCCACCTTCGCCCTATAGGTGCGGCCACCGGGCTGAAGGCTGTAAATTCGCTGCTGCGTCGGGTCGTCGCTTACGAAATACACGGTGTTGTTCTTTACCAGTATTCCAGACGGTTCAAGTGAGGGAACGCAGCCGGGGCACTGGATTGGGTGAATGGTGCTGGTAAAAGGGGTAGCGCTGTATTGACCCGTGGTGCTGCCAGCCCGTGGCGGCTGCTCAGGTGTTTTGCAGGACAGAAGGGCAGCCAGCAGCAGGAGGGGAATGATATGGGTGAAAACCCGGGTCATGGCAGTGTTACCGGTACGGGTATGAATGTGAGTATGAAAATAATGACGCATGACCAGCCCATGATGCGCTCCCCCATGGTGAGTGGAGTGGGATCGTTAACGGGGGGATGGCCGATCATGAGAAACAGGAGCACCAGGACGATCCAGACTATCCAGCCCGGCCATACGAAAGCGAGAATTATCAGGGCGGCGAAGGCTGCCCAGCCGAAGTACAGCTGGTTGCGTCCTATCAGGGCATAGAGGATATGGCTGCCGTCCAGTTGTCCCATGGGCATCAGGTTGAGGCTGGTAACCAGGAAGCCGATCCAGCCTGCCCAGGCGTATGATGAGAGGAAGACGTCCTGCCCCTGCGGTATTGTGCCCAGTATTATCTTCACCAGGAAGGCAAACAGCAGTGAATCGCCGAATATGGGGACGAATGCTCCCGGTTCCATCTCAGGCAGGGGGCGTATCTCGGACAGGTGGAGGCCGATTATCACGGCGGCTATGCTCAACGCGAATCCAACAAGGGGGCCCATGGCGCCGATATACAGGAGTGCCCGCCGGCTTCGTATGGGGGACTTGATCTTGATGACAGCCCCCATGGTTCCGATGATGGAGGGGAATGGGATAAAATACGGCAGTGTGGCTTTTATGCGGAAACGCCGGGCGGCCAGGTAATGGCCCATCTCGTGGGACAATAGTATTGCCATGATGGTGAGGGAAAAGGGGAGCCCGCTTATTATGATCTCCACAAGGCTATCACCGCCGGTTGTGCCGGCAAGGGTGGTGGTGATGAGGGTGATGATGAGAAGGAGGAGGTTTACCTTCCACCTGGTAGGTTCATGGGTCTCTTCTTCTTCAAACACGGGTGACCGGGGGCGTATGAACCGTGGATCCATGTTCAGGGTGCTGAAGTATCGTTTGAAAAAGGCAATGAGTTTTCGTCGCATCAGGGCCGGGTCTCCTTTCATTGATAGTGCTGCTGGTCATTATGCATGTCTTCTGGCATGAGGGCAATTATTATTAATTAAAGGGGGTGAAGCCGTTTGACTGGCCGCTGGATTTTTTAAAAAAAATACACACTACACATAAATATAGCTAAACATAGATGTAGTTGTGACGATACTATAAGTAGAAGTTGTGGGCAGAATAATGAGTAAAGAGGTGATACGCATGAAGATATACCAGTTTAGTGGAACAACACCGAGAAATATTCCCCAGTTTGATCAGCCTGACGGCAACAGGCGGTCACGCACTTTTTTAAGGAAGGCAAGCGGGGGAGAGGACATTGTGGAGATCTCCAGTGAAGCCCGTCGTCTCTACCAGTTAAAATCAAACGTGGAATTAGACAGGGCCAGGATCTTGAAAATAGCAAGGGACTACGAACCTGTAATAAGGGAATTGCTGCAACGGGGAAATGAAGAGCAGGGAGCTCCCGAGAGGGCTCTGAAGCTTGCTGAATTACGTGACGCTGTTTATAACGGCAGGTATGACTTTAACCGGTCTGATGTCCTTTCTGACACGTCTGAAGTTCTGCTTTCTCAATTTTCAGGTTAGTTTGTTCACCACAGGGATGTGTAATCGACGGCACATGGATGTGCCTGTTCGTATATGCCCTCAACTTGATGTTTCCTCCCCATAAAAAAGCATACTAAATACTACATATTTTTTTAAATATCATGTAATTATTATTGAAAATTACAATGGGTGGCATACATTTGTCATTATCCATCCGGGGAAACCGGAGGGGAGATATTTTTGTGTCCCTGGTATTTTTTATTGACAAAAACAGGGGGCACCAGTAGTTTTGTTTTCCAATTCTTTTTGGATATAATTGTGAACTTATACGCACGTGTAATATAAAGAGGACGAGACGATGATAACGCGACAAAAGACATTCTCATTGAAAGAATCCCAGATCGAGAAGAAATGGTATATCGTGGATGCCAGTGGAAAGATTCTTGGAAGGCTTGCGACGGAAGTTGCACGGGTTCTCCGTGGAAAGCATAAGCCAACTTTTACACCTCACCTTGATAACGGTGATAACGTAATTATAATAAACGCGGACAAGATTGTGCTGACCGGTAAAAAGGAATTTCAGAAAGAATATTTCAAACATACCCAGCATCCGGGTGGAAAGAAATTCATTAATATAGAGAAAATTAAAAAGGAAAATCCCACCTACATCGTGGAACACGCGGTATGGGGCATGCTGCCGAAGAATAAGCTGGGACGAAAAGTTATCAAAAACCTCAAGGTATATGCCGGTGAGGAACATCCGCATCAGCCGCAGAAACCCGAAGCGCTTGAACTGTAAACAGGAGAATTGTAAGAGGTACTTATAATGGCAGATAAAAAATTATACGCAACCGGAAGACGTAAGGCAGCTGTAGCCAGGGTATGGGTGAAACCGGGTAACGGAACTATCACCATAAACAAGCAGCCAATATCAGAATATTTCAGACGACAGACCCTTGAGCTGGTGGTGCGACAGCCGCTTGAAGAGATCGAGCAGATTGACAATTATGACGTGTTTGCCACTGTTATCGGCGGTGGATGGTCAGGCCAGGCCGGCGCGGTGAAACTTGGAATCGCACGATGCCTTTCTTCAATGGATGACAAGTATCACAAGATGATGCGTACTGCCGGATTTCTTACCAGGGATTCGAGAGTTGTTGAGCGTAAGAAATACGGACAGAAAAAAGCCAGGAAGAAATTCCAGTTCTCAAAACGATAAGAGAATATACATGTATCAAGAAAACCAGGGGGATGCCGGAAAGGGCATCCCTTTTTGTGTATGGGAAAAGAAATCCTGATAATGGACAATAATCATAAATTTATGGTAACTACTCAACTATGACTAAAATATTGATCATTTGCTTCATAATGAAACGTAATTGCAGCATCTCCCCCCGCCGAAGGCGGGGGGAGATGCTGGATTATTATTCATTTTAGAATAATTTTGATTATTCAGCATGACAGCTTAGTAATAATAATTTATGAATATATTTCCTGGTGAGTATATATTGTTGACAGGTATGTTCTCTTCGTGAAACAAAAGAAGTAAGAGTGCACTTATGGTAACCATTTCCTCCATACAATACAGGGATGACTTTCTGCAGGTGTTGTGTGACACCGGTGAAGCTTTTCGTATACCTTATGGCGTTTCCGGTATGTTTCAACTGGAGGCGGGAAAAGTAGTTGACCACCTCGAATACCAGCAACTAAAAGAAGAGTCAGACCGTTTTACCTGCAGGCGGAAAGCATATGATTACCTGGCGGTGCGGAACCGATCGGCCAGGGAGCTTGAGATAGCCCTGTCACGTAAGGGTTTCTCAAAGGACATCATCAGGGAAGTGCTCATAGACCTTGAAGAACGGGGTTACGTGAATGATTACCAGTATGCCATTCAGTTTATCAGGAATAAGCGAAGGGCAAAAACGGTGGGGGACAACCTGCTGCGGGCTGAACTTCAGAAAAGAGGGGTTGATCGGAAACTGGTAACAAAGGCAATACGTAAGAGCGAGAAAGATCAGCCCAACCTGGATGATATTTATACTATCGCGCTGAAGAAAGCATTACGGGTTAAGACGAAAAAGAATCCTTATGGAAAGGTTGTGCAATACCTTGGTCAGCGGGGTTTTGAGTTCGATGAGATACAGAAGATTATGCGCCGTCTGAAAGGTGACGGCTTGTTTGATAATGATTCACAGGATAGCTATTAAAGGGGAACAGATATGTTGACTGTCAGGGACTTACGGGATTCGTTTTTAAATTATTTCAGGGAACGTGATCACAGGGTTGTGTCATCCAGCTCACTCATTCCAAAAGATGACCCCACACTTCTATTTACCACGGCAGGCATGGTGCAGTTCAAACCCATGTTCGCGGGAACCGTGGAACTGGAGTATACTCGGGCCACATCTGTGCAAAAATGCCTGCGTACCAGTGATCTTGAAGAGGTGGGACGGACTAAGCGTCATTGTACTTTTTTTGAGATGCTTGGTAATTTCTCTTTCGGTGATTACTTCAAGAAAGAGGCCATTGAGTGGTCATGGGATTACTCGGTAAATGTGATCGGATTCGCGCCGGAAACCCTGTGGATATCCATTTTCCAGGATGATGATGAGGCATTCGATATCTGGAATAAAGATATTGGTGTTCCCCCGGAGCGTATTGTCCGCCTTGGAAGGGAGGATAATTTCTGGGGACCGGCGGGTGATACCGGTGCGTGCGGGCCCTGTTCTGAACTCTACCTTGACAGGGGTGAAGAATACGGCTGCGGGTCAGAAGACTGTAAGCCCGGATGTGACTGTGAGCGGTTCATGGAATACTGGAACCTGGTGTTTAACCAGTTTTTCCAGGATGAAAAGGGTGAACTTACACCGCTGCCCAAAACCGGTATTGATACGGGGATGGGCCTGGAACGGCTTGCCACCCTGGTGCAGAATGTTGATTCAATATATGACACCGATGAGCTGAAGTCACTGGTGGAGTTCGTATGCCGGGAGACGGGTACTGTATACGAAGGTGATAACGCTACTGCTGTTAACGTTATAGTTGAACATGCCAGGTCTCTTACCTTCGCTATATCCGATGGGGCGTATCCGTCAAACGAGGGAAGGGGATACGTGCTTCGAAGAATTTTGCGGCGGGCCCTTCGCTATGGCAGGCAGATAGGTATTGATAAACCATTCGTTTACAGGCTGGTTGATCCCATCGTGGATATAATGGGGGATTATTACCCTGAGATAAAAAAGGCTGCTCCCAACGTGAAGGAGCTGTTGAAAGGGGAAGAAGAACGGTTCCTGGAAACACTGGATAACGGCATGCAGAAGCTCGAAGATATTGTAAGTGCACTGGGAAAAAGTGGAGATGATACAATATCCGGTAAGGACGCCTTTCTGCTGTATGATACCTTTGGATTTCCCCTTGAGATGACTGTGGAGATGGCAGAAGAAAAGAATCTTAAGGTTGATACCGGCGGATTTGAAGATGAAATGAAAAAGCAGCGGGAGAGGGGTAAACAGAGCTGGAAAAGTGCTGAAACAGAATACGAGAAGATATTCGAGGAGCTTGCTAAGAAAGCAGGAACTACCTCTTTTGAAGGATATGAGAAAGACAGCATATCTTCTGAAATTATTGTACTGCATTCAATGAAAAAAATTACTGATTCACTCAAAGAAGGGTCGCGGGGTATCATTGTTACCGGTGAATCCACCTTTTACGCTGAATCCGGTGGCCAGGTAGGTGATCGCGGCCGCATATACACCGCTGAGGGCGCCGTGTTTGCTGTTGAGGATACCAGGAAATATAACAATACCATACTGCATATCGGGGTGGTAACAAAGGGTGTGTTCAAGGTTGATGACGGGGTAACCCTCGAGATAGACACGGTGAGAAGAAACCTTACCCGTGCCAATCATACCGCAACACACCTGTTGCAGGCATCCTTGAAAAGTATTATCGGGGAGCATGTGCAGCAGTCCGGTTCACTTGTTGAGCCTGAACGGTTTCGTTTTGATTTCAGTCATTTCAAGCAAATGAGTGATGAAGAGATCAGGTCTGTTGAAGAACTGGTAAACAGGAAAATATGGGAGAACCTGCCGGTACAGACTGAAGAAAAACAGCTTGATGAAGCCATCGCCATGGGAGCGGTTGCGGTATTTGACGAAAAATACGAAGACAACGTGCGGGTGGTGAAAGTTGATGATTTCAGCATGGAGCTGTGTGGCGGCACCCACGTGGACAATACTGGGAAGATCGGTGTTTTCAAAATATTGCGTGAAGGCTCTCCCGGTGCGGGTATGCGGCGAATCGAGGGTGTGACACTTCGTGGAATATATGAACGGTTTGTGGCCCAGCAGCAGATACTGGAGCAGCTGACGGAAAAATTGAACGTGGCAGAGCAGGGGGTTCCGGGTAAAGTGGAGGATCTTCTTGAACAGAACCGGGCACTTGAAAAAGAGATGTCGAAGAAGAAGAAGTCAGGGTTGAAGGAATATGCGGACAGGTTAATACAGGATGCCGTGGAAGTAAACGGGCTGAAAGTAATTACCAGTACCTTTAAAGAAATGAGTGTTGACGAGTTGCGTTCTCTCTCTGACATGATACGTTCAAGGGCAAAGGAATCTGTTGTCTGTCTCGGCTCGGCAGTAAAGGGTAAGGCAATGCTTTTGTGTGCCGCCACCCAGCCCGCGATCGAGAAGGGAATTGACTGTAATGCAGTTATCGGGGAGATATCTAAAATAGTTAGTGGGGGCGGGGGCGGCCGAAAGGACATGGCACAGGCCGGCGGTAAGTCACCCGAGAATTTAGAGCAGGCTGTGGCGAAATCCATAGAGAGTATCAAAAACAGGCTGCAATAGAAATTATTTGTTATACATGAACATATGAGATATATATTAATATAGTATTATTTGTATATTTTAGAATTGTGTATTGACATTCCATGATGTGATGTGATGTTTGATACGCTTTGTATGATTATAGCATGTAAATCAGGGGGATACTATGTCGTTTGAATATGTTAAAACAATGTCGCAATATTTTTATGATACTTGTGAGCAGTTTCCAGACAACCTGGCGCAAAAATTTAATGTTGCCCTGTTTCAGGGTGATAATAACGGGTCTTTCACATATGCCCAACTGCAGGATCGTGTAGAGTCCATAGCGTGCGCGCTTATTGATCTTGGTCTAAAAAAAGGAGAACGGGCCGGGCTTATGGCACCCACCAGCCATATCTGGACACAGGTTGACGTGGCACTTGCCAGCTGTGGTGTTGCCAGCGTGACCATTTATCCCACCCTTTCCAACAACGAGGTCATTTATATTATGAATGACTCGGCAAGCAGGTTTCT
>CAZVRB010000011.1:0-28705 GCA_964629365.1 uncultured Leptospiraceae bacterium | reverse complement strand
CTGTATACATCCGGTACAACGGGGCTTGGTAAGGGTGTTGTTATCACCAACTGGTCAGCTGCATCACGCCTTGAAGGAACCAGGGATTACTTTCATGAATATGAAATGGATATCACCGAAGAGGACGTGACCCTGTGCTACCTTCCGCTGTCTCACGTGTTTGACAGGGGGTCATGCCAGTGGCTCGGGTTACGCGAGGGGGCGTGCATTTGTTACGCGGACAAGCCGGCCACCCTTGTGGATGACATGCAGAAGTACAACCCCACCTGGATTAATTGTGTTCCACGGTTATATGAAAAAATATATGTTACTATAAAAGACCAGATGGCAGCAAGTGCGGTGAAGCAAAAGCTTTTCACCTGGGCCATGAAGATTGGCTACGAGGCACTTGAATACAGGAAGGACGAAAATGACTGTTATGACATGCGTTCAAACCTGAAATTTGCTTCCAGGCTGCCGCTTGGACTCAGGATTAAGTTCAAGGTAGCAGATACAATTATTTTTAAAAAGGTACGTGGAATTTTTGGCAAAAATTTCAGGCATTCCTTTTCGGCAAGTGCAAGTATTTCACCTGATCTTTTGAAGTTTTATTACGCGGTTGGGATTGCAGTCGTGGAAGGATATGGTTCTACTGAAAGTTTCAACGCGGCATTGCTCAATCCTCTTACGGCCTGCAAACCCGGTTACATGGGTAAAAACGCCAATGGAAGTATCAGCCGGGTAGCCGAAGATGGAGAGTTGGAATTATCAGGCGCGGGAATATTTAAAGAGTATCTGAACAAGCCCGAGGATACCGAGGCATCCTTTACACCTGATGGATGGTTTATTACGGGTGACGTGGTTGAGCAGTCACCTGACGGGTATTACAAGTTTGTTGAACGCAAGAAGGCTATTATCTGTACCGCGGTTGGTAAGAACATAGCACCAGTGAAGCTGGAAAATCTTTTTTCTACCAGCAGCGTAGTGGAACAGATATTTTTCATCGGTGATGAAAGGAATTACATTTCAGCCCTGGTTGTCCCAAGTTTCGCGTATTTCATGGACCTGTATGACAAAGAGAGTATCGCTTATGAAAAGGACGCAGTGGTTTATGGCGATATCGGCGGTATGCAGATATGCGTGGAAGTTGGTGAAGATTTCGTGAACCAGGAAAGAATGAAAGAGTTGATAGACAAAGAGATCCAGGAAGTTAATAAGAAACTGGAACGCTTCGAGCAGGTGAGAAAATATACAATACTGCGCCGCAGGTTTACCGAGGATAACGAGATGATGACCCCCACCCAGAAACCAAAGAAGAGGGTGATTATCGATGTGTATAAAGATGCGATAGAGGACATGTACAAGTAAATTCTCATCTAGTCGTGATTATATCAAAAAAAGCGGCCCGAAAGGCCGCTTTTTATTATTGATATATAATGAATGGTTTTACCATTCTCCGGTACTGAGATAATTGTCCATGGCTGTTGCAGCTTTCCTGCCCGCACCCATGGCAAGTATTACGGTAGCCGCTCCTGAGACAATATCCCCTCCGGCGAATACACCTTCCCTTGAAGTTTTCATTGTTTCATCATCAGCCACGATGGTTCCCCACCTGGTGGTTTCCAAACCCGTGGTTGTTTTCTGTATTATTGGATTGGGTGCATTTCCAATGGCAATTATGGCAAGATCAACCGGTATCTCAAATTCAGAATTATCTATGGGCACCGGTCTTCTTCTGCCTGATTCGTCAGGTGCGCCCAGTTCCATTTTAAGGCACTCAACACCTTCAAGATGACCTTTTTCATTACCGATAAATTTTGTGGGATTGGAAAGCAGCTTGAATATTATTCCTTCTTCCTCTGCGTGGTGAACCTCTTCAACTCGGGCAGGAAGCTCGTTCATGGTTCGCCTGTATATGATATATACATTCTCTCCACCGAGACGTTTGGCGGTGCGTGCGGCATCCATGGCTACATTGCCTCCGCCGAACACGGCAATATTCTTTCCCTTTATTATAGGGGTGCTGTATTCAGGGAATTTGTATGCCTTCATTAAGTTAGCCCTGGTAAGGTATTCGTTGGCGGTATATACCCCGGTTAGATTTTCACCCGGGATATTTAAAAAGAGGGGCAAACCTGCACCTGAACCAACAAAGACGGCGTCATATCCATTATTGAGCATGTCATCAATTGTTTCTGACATGCCAATTGCCCTGTTGAGTACCATGTCTACTCCCATCCTGGACAGCGCGTCTATTTCATATTCTACTACCTTCTTTGGAAGCCTGAACTCTGGTATGCCATATACCAGCACACCTCCCGGGCTGTGAAGGGCTTCGAATATGGTTACCGGGTATCCCTTTTTGCGAAGGTCTCCCGCCACGGTAAGACCGGCAGGACCAGAACCAATAACCGCAACTTTCTTCTGTTTACTGTCCTGGATCACAGGAATTTCAGTTTTTCCCGCTTCCCTTTCGTGATCAGCAACAAAACGTTCAAGAGCCCCGATAGCTACAGGTTCATATTTTTTTCCAAGTACGCAAAACATCTCGCACTGGGACTCCTGTGGACAAACCCTGCCGCAAATGGCAGGAAGTGAATTCGTATCCTTTAATATTTGAAAAGAACGGCTGAAGTCGCCTTCCACTATGGCAGCGATGAAACCGGGAATATCAACATTTACAGGGCACCCCTTGATACAGTGGGGTTTCTTGCACTGTATACATCTTTCGGCTTCGGCAATAGCCGTTTCCTCTGAAAAACCTGTAGAGACTTCGTTGAAATTCTTTATTCTCTGGCCGGGATGCTGCTCACCCGGTTTTTGTCGTGGTATATCTCTTCCCATGTTCTACTCCATTCCATGCAGTTGGCATTCATGGTCGAAATGGTCCATGCACTGCTTTTCTTCTTCTTTGTATGTTCCCAGCCGAACCATGAGTTCATCAAAATCAACCTGGTGCCCGTCAAATTCGGGGCCGTCTACGCAGGTGAATTTTTTTTCTCCACCTACTGTTACCCTGCAGCCACCGCACATGCCGGTTCCATCGATCATGATGGTGTTAAGGCTTACCATGGTCTTGATGTTCAGCTTGCTGGTCATATTGCTGACCGCTTTCATCATGGGTACCGGTCCGACGGCCACTACCAGGTCAACCTTCTCAGAGTCGATTACTTCCTGTAGTGCTTCTGTGACAAATGCTTTTTTCCCATGGCTGCCGTCATCGGTACATACGATGAAATTATCACCAATAGCTTTCAGTTCATCTTCAAGAATGAGAATGTCCTTGTTTCGGGCTCCGATAATATTTATCACCCTGTTTCCGGCATCTTTCATGGCTGCGGAGATGGGATACACTGGTGCTATCCCTATGCCCCCTCCTATACACACAACGGTACCATAATTTTTGATATCCGTTGGATGACCGAGAGGACCAGCTATATCCTGGATGGAATCACCTTCTTTCAGCAATTGCATTTGTCGCGTTGTTTTTCCCACCACCTGGTAATAAAGGGTGATGGTGCCTTTTCCGGGATCAGCATCAGCTATCGTAAGCGGGATACGCTCTCCGTATTCATCAATACGCAGAATAATGAACTGTCCTGCTTTTCTGTGCTCAGCAATATATGGTGCTGCAACTACCATTTTGCCAATATTATCTGCTATCATACTGTTTTCACTGATTATATGCACACCATCACTCCTTTGGTAAAATGTTTGCTGTTTTTTCCCATCACAGGAAATTTATACGATACCAAATGCCAGCATTGCATTGGCAACTTTTGTAAATCCGGCAATATTGGCACCCATCATGTAATTGCCTTTCTGTCCATAGGCTTCTGATGCTTCAAGACATGAACTGTGAATATTGCGCATTATAGTTTGAAGTTTATCATCAACTTCTTCACGTGACCATGAAAATCTGAGACTGTTTTGTGACATCTCAAGTCCTGAAGTAGCAACTCCACCGGCGTTCGCTGCTTTACCCGGCCCATAGAGTACATCGTTGTCCATGTAAATCTTGATGGCTTCAGGGGTTGATGGCATATTCGCACCTTCAGAAACACAGTAACAGCCGTTTTTAACAAGAGCTTCTGCGTCTGAGCCGTCAATTTCATTCTGTGTTGCGGACGGGAATGCCATGTCAAGCTTTATGCCCTGTTCTTTTACTACTTCCCATACAGTTTTATTTTCGAAGTAGGACACGTTGTATTTATCAGCATATTCTTTTATGCGGCCCCGCCTTACATTTTTAAGATCCATGGCGAATTTGAGTTTTTCATCATCGATTCCTGCTTCGTCAATAATAGTTCCACTGGAATCACTGAGAGAAATAACCTTGCCGCCCAGTTCATTGACCTTTTCAGTTGTATACTGTGCAACATTACCAGATCCGCTGACAATGGCAACCTTGCCGATAAAATCTTTCTGGCGGGTTTTCATCATCTCGGCGGCAAAATATACCGCGCCGTATCCTGTTGCTTCCGGCCTGATGAGGCTCCCACCATAATCAAGACCTTTACCGGTTAATACGCCTGTATGTTCATTTCGTATCTTCTTGTAATATCCATACATATAGCCGATTTCACGTCCCCCGACACCAATATCACCAGCGGGTACGTCAGTTTCTGGGCCGATATGCCTGTATAATTCTCTCATGAAAGACTGGGTAAAGCGCATAACTTCCATGTCGGATTTTCCCTTGGGATCGAAGTCTGAACCACCTTTACCACCACCCATTGGAAGGGTTGTAAGGGCATTTTTGAAAATCTGTTCAAATCCCAGGAACTTGATAATTCCGAGATTAACGGATGGATGAAATCGAAGTCCACCCTTGAAAGGGCCAATGGCATTGTTGAACTGTACCCTGAATCCCCTGTTTACGTGAACATTGCCCTTGTCGTCGGCCCATGGTATACGAAAAATAATGACTCGTTCAGGTTCAACGATACGTTCGTAGATATTTGCCTTCACGTATTCCGGATGCTTGTCAATAGTGGGTTCAAGAGAATGCATTACCTCTTCAACTGCCTGGATGAATTCTTTCTGCTCAGGATCGATCTTTTTGACTTTTTCTACAATTTCATTAATAAGTGACATGTTGAGTAGCTCCTTGTTAGATTAGTTATGCTTATAATAGAATATAGTATTACTAAAAAAGAAGATAAGGGTTGAATGTCAATGGTTTTTGCCGGCCAGGGAAAAGAGAAATGTTACAGATATGTTAAATTATTCGAGATGTGGGGAAATGTCAAGTTGCCTGGAGCAAAAATCAGCCTTTGTCCATGAAGAAGCATACCACCTTCTGCTGCCTGATATCAGACATGAGGTATAAAGAGGGAATATCATCATAGACCTGGATTATAGAAGAATATTTTTCTCCGTCGTCAAGGAAAGTTTCAAGTGGAACATAATATTTTTTTATTAAATCAAGATTGAATAATACATCTTTTTTTTCCGGAAGCAGGGCGATGTAGAATATTTCTGATTCAACAAGGTCCTGGAAAAAATGTGTTCCATAGGATAATTCGGGGACGAAGTTGTCTCCCATGAGAGCCATTTCCACCAGGATTGAAGTATTGTTGATCTCAGAAAATCTTACGGGAATACCAAGTGATGGTGTAGTTGTTCCCCACCGGCCCGGACCCATCAGCATAACCGATTTTTCGCTCCTGTCAGGGGTAAGACGGTTCAGTTTACCAATGTAACGGGCAATATCATACTTTTGGGTCTGGTTCAGAGATGAGTAATTACCGGGATTTACATATATTACCCGTGTAACAGGCAATACCACGTTTCCACCAAGAAAATGACCGGGGGAGGAAATGAAATAATCGTCCTTCTCCAGGTTTTGCGGTATGTCAACAGGGGCTGTTTCCCATTTTGTCTGCTGGGGCCTGCACTGGACAATATTAATACGAAAATTATTATCTTCGGTAAAATTAACGGTAAACTCGATATCCACTGGATATTCATACGCGTCTTCAAGGGTTTGCAGTATACTTCTCATCTGGGAAGCAAACGGTGTATTTTCAATAAAATTGTCAAAATCAATTATCCATGCCTGGTTAGCAGAATTTCCATGTCTGCGCATGTCGATTTCAAGTTCAGTGTCGCGGGTGGCGATCTGGTTAAGGTTCTTAATATTATTCATGTTGATTAAATCATGAATGTGCCGGGTAAGTATACGGTTTTCTGGAATATCAAGTATGTCAATTTCATGCTGAGAGTAATTTCTTTCGTCCTCGGTGCTGCCGTGTGGTTTTTGCATGGGTCTGTCCAGCGAGATAATTCTGGGGTAGTCGTCCTCAACCCTGTTTACCGCGCGGGTGGCAAGGCCGGCTACCAGTCGCAACATGCCCGCATCAGGGTTGATTTCATTGTCCCAGACGAAGGTATTATAGGATAAACCCACACCGCCCATATCAGGATAGTAATATTCTCCATGATATGATCCCGACACGCGCTGCACGAGAAGTCCCATTTGCTCGTCCTGCTTGTCCAGGCCACGACGATGCCGGTATTCAAGGGCTTCAACACCCATTGTGCTGGCGAATACTTTTCTTACCGTATCGGAAAACGCGGCAAAACGGTCTTCGGGGGAGCCCTGGTTGACCAGGAAGTAACTCTCATATTTTCCCGCAAAGGCATTTCCGTAACCGTCTTCAAGAAGACTGCTGGAGCGTATGATAATGGGTGATTGCCCATAATATTCAATAATAGATTGAAACTTCTGTTTTATTGATTCGGGAAATGTTCCATTAAGCAACAGGTCGTGTAACTCTGCCGCGGCCGAAAAATATTCTTCGTCACTCTTGTGCCGCATAAACAGGTGCCACCAGCCATTTTGTACCAGGTAGGTATAATACACATCAGAGCCAATATAAAAAGAGTCGTGGGGTTCTATCCTGTTGCGGATCTCCCTGTCACAATTGGCATTGATTATACTCCTGGCAAGCAGCATACCCACGGTCTTCCCGCCGATATATCCTGTACCGGTAAGCCTGTCTTTCAGCAGAATGAAATCTTCAAGGGTGATATACTTCCTGGCTAAATCAAGAATCCGTTCATCACGGCTTATGATAGCCTTCGAAATACTATTGTGAAGATTCTCGATTTCCTCGTGAGAGGTGGGATGGGCAAGAGCCTCGTCTACTTTAAGAAATATCCTGTCCCAGTAATCAAGATTTCTTAACGTGCTTTCTGAACCTTTATTCTGAATATGGGTGCTAAGACGGGTTACATCAACACTGTCGGTTATAGGTTTCAGCACATCATCCTTTAAAAGATGGGGGAAAAACATGGTGGTTGAAAAACGTTTCCAGACTTTAAGGGGGTGTACATATAGATATCCTTCTGAATTATAGATGTTAATTAGCAACTGTGTTGTTTCACGAATGGCGGCGATTGTATTAAATGATATAGTATTATGCATTAATGAGAAGTAGGCGATGGTCTCCAGGTCGAAGAGATAGGGGCAAATGACCATAAAGAAATTACCGATCATCAAGTCATTAACCCACGCCGAATGAAGATCAGAAAGGGAGTCGAATACATAATATACCCCATTACCTTCATCCCTGATAATGGAGTATATGCTGCTGGTAAATGATTCAAAACCACTGTGGGCGTCAAGGGTGTAGATGGCGCTGTACTGGCCCTGCTGCAATATGGGTTCATGTTCGGCGAAGCGAATATATACAACCCGGTTTCCCTCTTGTAACGCGCTATCAGCCAGGGAAATAGCAAACCTTTTATAGTCATTAACATGGTCGACCTGCCAGACAACGTTATCACCAAGGCGAAGCCCGTTGAAAACCTGGTCCAGGTTTTCCATTCCTGTTGTTTTCTTCTCAAGTCGTTTCATGCGCTAACCCTTCACGCCCTTGTGTGGATAATCAATAATCAGTACCCTCCATCAGGATCTCATCTGCTTCGTCCCTGTAGGCGTCCATTACATATGATATACCAGATATGCTTGCGGCTTCTTCTGTGAGTGCCATAAGATCTTCACGGCATATGGTGGCAGTTTTGAAATTTCTGCTGCCTGCCATAATCTGTTGAAGGCCAACTTTAAGCTTCTGGGTGAAAGTATAAATGCCAATAGCTCCCAGGGGAAGAGAATCAACTTCCTTCCCGTAGATATCACGAAGCTCTTCGTAGGTAACGAAAATTTCTTCTTTCGTATTTCCATTGACAGCGATATTTTTAGGAAGCTTGTCTTCTTTCAACCATTTTTCAATATTTTTACCTACCATTCCGGGGATCATAAGGCCTCTTCCCATGCATACTGCTTTGAAAAATGGGGCACCCATGGCCAGAACCTTGAATATATGGTCTTCGGTGGAGAATCCACCTGCCATTGCAAGGTCGGGAACCCACATGCCCTTTGCGGTGAGTTTTCTCATCATCTCGTATGCCATGCTGTGCAGATAAAACGTTGGTACACCCCATTCTTCCATCATGCGCCATGGACTCATCCCTGTGCCGCCGGGGGCACCATCAATGGTGAGCAGGTCTATACCGGCTTCTGAAGACCACCTGATCGCTGCTGCCAGTTCCCTGCGGCCGTAGGCACCTGTCTTGAGGGTTACCCTCTTTGCTCCCAGGGATCTGAGGCGCTCAACTTCCTGCAAAAAATCGTGCTTGTCAATGAAACCAAGTCTTGAATGTCTTTCGAATTCCTTGATTGAACCGGATTTGAAGGCAGCCTGGTTTCCTTTTTTGGTTGGATCCGGGGTGACGATGTAACCGCGGTTTTTCAGCTCAACGGCCCTTTCGATATCGTTTACCTTTATCTCGCCGCCAATACATTTGGCACCCTGACCCCATTTCAGTTCTACGGTCTCAACTCCCAGTTCTCTTATCACGTATTCGGCAACACCCAGCATGGTGTCTTCAACGTTCAGCTGGACAATGATGTCTCCCATATCACTTTTGTATTTTCTGAATGTTTCAACCCTTCGGGCCATTTCGGGTGATTTTTTTACTTTTCCATTTGTGTCAAGTTCCAGTTTGGGATCCACCCCGCACACATTCTCACCGCAAACCAGGGCGATACCTGATATGGCCGCGCCAATTGCAAAATGTTCCCAGTTATTCATGGCTATATCTGTTGAACCAAGGGCCCCGGTAAATACCGGAATATCCAGTTTTATCCTGTTGCGATTCCCGATCCATGTCTCAGTGGATACATCGGGAAATTTTGCCGTTTCAGGTCCGGGATTCAGTAAACCATGTGCACCGGTGGCATATCCCTGTATGTTCAAGTGGGAGTAATCGACGGGATAGTCTTTATCGGCACCAGCGGTCACTTCGCCGAACGGTCCGGGATACAATACATCTCGTCCGCGCATTGTTGCCTGAAATATTTCGCAGTTACCCACACAGCCGTCCACACACCTTGAACAAATACCCGATTGAGGGGTAACATGGCGTGATCTGTTCGTGGTTCTGGTGGCATCGTTGGCATTTGGTCTTTGTAAATTACTCATAATAAATCTCCTTTTATTATTAGTAATGCTAAAGTAAATTGTAAGTATAGCTATATATGATAATTATTTATTATTACTTACAATATAATATATAAACATTTACTATTGCTATACATAATATAGTATTTATGCATTATTTTACATGATCGTAACATTACCGGCTTATAGTTCCATGCCTGACATGACATGGAAACGTGCTCCCTTTATTTACTTGACTGTGATATAATTAATTGGAAAGTTTATACAAGTGAATAGAGATTATGCCGAAAGGTGGAAGATATGAGTAAAAGAACACCAAGACAAAAGATGCCGGAACAGGATCCCGATGTCAGGAAGGGGAATTTTCAGGAAGTACCCCTTGGATATGACGAGGAGACCGCGGTTCTTGAAGCTGAGCGATGCCTGCAATGTAAAAAACCAACCTGTATGGACGGATGTCCTGTTGCCATAAATATACCAGGTTTCATCCTGGAAATTGCCAATAGAAATTTTCTAGAAGCTGCAAGGATTATTAAGGAAACCAATGCCCTGCCGGCTGTTTGCGGACGGGTATGCCCACAGGAAGACCAGTGTGAAATCAAGTGTGTGCTGGCTAAAAAGTTTGAACCCGTGGCAATAGGCAGGCTGGAAAGATTTGCTGCTGATTACGAAAGGGAAAAAGAGCATTTACCCGCAGTGAAGATAGAGAAACCCAGGGAGAAGAGGGTAGCCATCATCGGTTCAGGGCCCGCGGGTCTGACCGCGGCAGGAGAGCTTGCTAAAAAGGGATACCGTGTTACCGTGTTTGAAGCACTGCACAAGGCAGGCGGGGTGCTTGTATACGGCATTCCGGAGTTCAGGCTTCCCAAGGAGATGGTACAATATGAGATCGATGCCCTGAAGTCGCTGGGAGTGGAAATTGTTCTCAACAGGGTGATCGGCTCGGCTGAAACCATAAACGATCTTTTATCCCAGGGGTTTGACGCGGTGTTCATCGGCACAGGAGCGGGACTTCCCATGTTTTTAAATATACCGGGTGAAAACCTGCAGGGAATATATACCGCCAATGAATACCTTACCCGCGCCAACCTGATGAAAGCCTACAGGTTTCCGGAGTATGATACTCCTATCGTTAAAGGGGACAATATTGCCGTGGTAGGGGGCGGAAACGTTGCCATGGATTCGGCACGGACGGCACTTCGGCTGGGTAGTAAAAACGTGTACCTGATTTACCGCAGGTCCCGTGAAGAAATGCCGGCCCGCGAGGAGGAAATTCATCACGCGGAAGAAGAAGGCATTAACTTTCAACTGCTTACCAACCCCACACGTTTTATTGGAGATGATAATGGCAGGGTTACTTCGGTGGAGTGCCTGCGAATGGAGCTTGGAGAACCGGATGATTCCGGGCGAAGACGTCCCATACCTGTGGATGGTTCGGAATTTACCATTGATATTGATGCGGCAATTATCGCAATCGGGAACAATCCAAACCCCCTTATACCAGCAACCACCCCCGGACTGGAGACAAGCAAATGGGGAAATATCAATGCTGATGAAGAATCAATGAAAACATCGAAAAAAGGGGTGTTTGCCGGTGGAGATATTGTCACCGGAGCGGCAACAGTGATCGAGGCCATGGGGGCGGGCAGAAAAGCTGCTCTTTCTATTCATGAATATCTTGAAAGTGGAAAATGGTAAAGGGTAACACGACGATTATAATTTTACAATGGATAATAGTGGGTGTATGAAAAGAACACGTGTTGTTGATCTTATTGATGCTGAATCAAAGGATTTTGATGTGCTGGCCAGGGGCTGGGTGAGAACCAGGCGTGAGTCGAAGGATTTTTATTTCATCGAAATAAATGACGGCTCATGCATGAGAAATCTGCAGGTGGTGGTGCCTGCCGGTATTGAGGGGTATGATGAGATGTCCCGTATTACCACCGGTGCCAGTGTTGAGGTTTCGGGCCGGCTTGTTGCCTCGCCGGGTGAAGGACAAAAGAACGAGGTGCAGGCACAGCGGATCAGTTTGATCGGGACTGCAGACCCGGATACATTTCCACTGCAGAAAAAGCGGCATTCTTTTGAGTTTTTACGTGAGATTGCTCATTTACGGCCAAGAACAAATACATTCGGGGCGGTTTTCAGGGTGCGTAACGTGCTCTCTTATGCCATTCACACTTTCTTCCAGGAAAAAGGTTTTGTGTATGTGCATACCCCGGTAATCACCGGAAGTGATTGCGAGGGGGCGGGTGAGATGTTCAGGGTGACTACCCTGGACATGAACAGGGTGCCCATGGCTGAGGGTGGAGTTGATTACAGCAGGGATTTTTTCGGGACACAATCAGGCCTGACGGTAAGTGGTCAGCTTGAGGGTGAGATGCTGTCGATGGCCCTTGGTGATATATATACATTTGGTCCAACTTTCAGGGCGGAAAATTCAAATACCACAAGGCACCTGTCGGAATTCTGGATGGTTGAACCGGAGATGGCCTTTGCCACCCTTGAAGACGACTATGCCCTTGCCGAGGAATTTTTGAAGTACATCTTTTCATATACGCTGCAGCACGCTGCAGAAGACATGGAGTTTTTTAATACCAGGATAAAAAAGGGGATAATTGACACCCTGCAGCATATCACGGACAGCCCCTTCGAGGTGATGGAATATACCGAGGCGGTGAAGCTTCTTTCTGCTTCCGGTGAAAACTTCGAATACCCGGTAGAGTGGGGCAGCGACCTGCAGACCGAACATGAGCGCTGGCTTACTGAAAAAAAATGTAAAAAACCGGTGGTGGTTATCAATTACCCCAAAGATATAAAGGCATTCTACATGAAACGCAACGATGATGATACAACGGTACGGGCAATGGACGTGCTGGTTCCCGGCGTTGGTGAGATCATAGGGGGCAGTGAGCGTGAAGACAGGCTGCAATTTCTTGAAGACAGGATGAAAGAAATGGGGCTTAACCCGGCGGAGTACTGGTGGTATCTCGACCTGCGCCGGTACGGGTCGGCACCACACGCAGGTTTCGGCCTGGGATTTGAACGGACAGTTCAATTCGTTACCGGCATGCAGAATATCCGTGACGTGATACCCTTCCCAAGGACCCCGGGGAATGCGAGATTTTAAACGAATAACAGCTGAGTATATTCTGTTCCCGGGTATTGCAGCGGGTCTTGTTTTTTTAGGGGGATGTGTTACCACGGGGAAGATGGACAGGCCCCTGCCCCCGTCCTCCCAGAGAGAAGTGGTTAAGATGATACCCTGGCAGCTTACCCTGCAGCCGGGGAAGAATGTGCGGGTATATATAAACGATAAAAAAACAGGATACACATGGATCTCACATGATAAATCAATGCGAACCATGCGGCTTAAGGTTCCCCTCTACAGGGATGAACTGGGTTTTGATCTGCGGGTTGAAAAGAAGGGCTATCAAAACTTCTCTGCAAGGGTAATGCTTCAGGGACGGGATTCACTGTATAAAGAACAACCATTTTTTGCGGTGCTTGACCCTGAAGGCAACCGTCACCGTTTTCTGCATTACTGGAAAACCGGGCGGCAGCCCAAGAGTGTGCGGTTTATTGATAATCAACGGGTTGCCGTTCCCTTGTTGAATGATACCGGCATTGATATCATTAATATTCATACTGGAAAAACTACCCGGATCGCTCCCCCGAAAAAGTTTGCAGTTAAAGAGGGATTTGTGGAAAGCCTGGTGATAGGCAGAAAAAAGGAACTCTGGATATCACAAATGAACACCGGGGCACTGCACGTGTTTGACAGCAAAAGGCTGAAATATAAAAAAACAGTACAGACAAAAGGCATATGGGGAAAGGTGCTGTTATATGATGAGGGTCGTCAAAGGGTTTATTTCTCTAACTGGGAAAGTAAAGATATTTCCGTTATAGATGCAGAGAAATACAGGGAACTCTTCAGGTTGCCGGCAAAGGGTGTGCCCAGGGGAATGGCAATGTCAGAGGATGGCAGTTACCTCTACGTTTGTCAATACGGGAAAAAAAACGCCATAGACCGCAACGGGCGAATTGTGAAGATATCACTGAAAAAAAATAAAATTATATCCTTTTTCGGGACAACTGGTGCCAAGCGTCACGCGGTACCCCTGTACCAGGATGACCTTCTTTTCGTCTCAGATATGTCACGGGACGAGGTCATTTCTTACAGGCTGGATAATGATCGTTCCGCAGGGGCCATTGATGTGTATGACCATCCCAATACCATAGCCCTTTCCCCGGACAGGAGAATGCTGTACGTGTCATGCAGGGGGAAGAACAATCCGAAGAGTTATCTTCTGAAAGGATATGATCTTGGCAGAATATACGTTATCGATACTGTGAAGAAGAAGGTTGTTGAATACTGGAAAGGGGGAAACCAGCCAACCGGGCTTGACGTGTCGCCGGATGGCAGATTCGTGGTATTCTCCGATTTTCTCGATGATGCGATCAGGGTGTATCAGCGGCCCGATGTATCTTCTCCTTGACATAAATGTATTTCTGCACTGTAATCAACTATGCAGGGTCGCGTTTTATACTGGTATGCGTCCATTTTAAAACACTGTTAGACTGTGAGGGATAGATCAATGAAAATGGCCATTGGTTCTGATCATGCCGGGGTGGAACTCAAGCGTTTCATACAGGATTCCATAACAGAAGTTGATTTTATTGACGTGGGAACAGACAGCGGGGAATCATGTGATTACCCTGATTATATTAAACTGGTTGCACAGAAGATACAGCGGGGAGAGGTTGATGCCGGGATCGCTATCTGCGGTACGGGTATCGGCGCAAGCCTGGTTGCCAATAAACATAAGGGCATACGGGCAGCATTGTGCACTAATGAATTTATGGCGGACATGTCCCGAAGGCATAATAACGCGAATGTTCTTGTGCTGGGCTCCCGGGTGGTGGGGCTTGATCTTGCCCTGAGGATCACGCGAACTTTCATAGAAAGCGGGTTTGAAGGGGGAAGACATCAAAGGAGACTGGATAAACTTGCCGATATAGAGAATAACCAGTAATTCCATAATAAGGATCGGCGGCATGAATAATTTCATGAAAAAAAGTATTACCATGGCCATACTCCTGGCAATTCCCCTGCTCATGTCCCTCACCTACGAGGACACGAGAAGTATTACATTCTCAGGTAAAGACCTGGACCTGTTCAACGTGCGCCAGGTTGAACTGCCCGGGGGAGACACCGGGTACACCCTCGCGGATATTGCCTATTCACGTACCACGATGCCCCTGATATCAGATCTCCTGGTTACCTTCGATACACCCTCACACCAGATGGTACGTGATGATCTGCAGCATTACCGGGTGAAGGATGCTGCTTTTCAGTTTTCTGAACAGAAAGATGCCCTGGGTAAAGGGTGTGCACGGTTCTACAAGAAAGATCACGGGCTTGAATTGCAGACCGATAAAAACCTCTGGCTCAGCAACTGTGCTGACCTGGGATCCTTCTCTATTGAGTTTCGTGTGCTCATCAATACACGTACTGATAACGGTATTCTTTTTTCCCGGGTAGGCTACACCAGCGGAAGAAAAAACGGTATAGAGATACTTTGTGAAGGGAATACCATCGTTGCCCGCTTCAGCGGTGTGTTTAAAAACATGGATAACCGGCCAGTTGATGTTACCCTGCAGCGAACTCCAAGGCTTGATGAGGGACGATGGTATCATTTCGCGGTATCCTTTGATCGTCTCTCGGGGAAACTGTCATCATACATAAACGGTAAAGAACATGAATCGGTTTTTGTTTCCGAAATGGAGGAGCCATTCATTAACGTGTACCGGCCCGCATTTGTATGTGAAGACCTGCCGCCTGTTATAATCGGAAAAAATTTTTACGGGTGTATGGACGAATTGCGTGTTTCTTACCGGCACTACGAAGACCTGGAGAAGGAAACAGAGATGGCCGAGACGCAGTACCGACAGTCCGGCATGACAGGGAGAATCCCGGTAAACAGGGAGGGGGTGATTACCAGCCCGGTATACTCCTTCGATTCAACCGGAACCATGATTAAGCTTTTTAAATGGAAAGAAAAATTACCCCCGCATACTTTTGTATGGATGGAATTTCGTATCGCCGACAGTCTTTTTGAAAAATCTGATGCGAATCCCCGCTGGTATCGTATGGAAAATAAGCAGCGAAATATATACCTGAAAAAAATAAACGGCGAATATCTTCGTGGAAAATACTACCAGTGGCGGGCCCACCTTATTGGTTCTCCTGATGGGAACAGGTCGCCGGTGGTTACCGATATTTCAATGCGGTATCAGCTTGACGCTTCGCCGGGAGCACCGGTTTTTCTTGAACCTGAAAGCAGGGGAGATGAGTCAGTGGTTCTCAGGTGGAAAAAGAATGTTGAGCATGACCTCCTTGGATATAAGATCTATTACGGGGTACGGTCAGGGAAGTATGATGGTGTTATTACGGTGGTTGACGGCAAGCCCATCACCAATAAAATGGTAAAAGATGAGAACTGGGTTACGGTGCGGCTGGACAACGAAGTGATTGAAGAAAACAGGGCACTTGACCCTTCAGGTATTCTTAAGTATCCATTGTTAAAGAATGGTGTTCTTTACTTTTTCTCTGTTACGGCGTATGATACGTATAAACCGTTATCACCGCATAACCATGAATCAAAACATTCAAAGGAGATCTCAACACGACCTTTCGCCGGATCAGAGATTACACAATAGAAACGGTGGTATGCGAATGGAAAACAAACTGTATACACTTGCGCAGATGCAAAACAGGTTGTCAAAATTCCCATCTTTTCAGCACATGTCCCCCTCCACGATTCTTGAAGGGGTTGATTTCTTTTCAGATGTGGACAGTGCTGTCATCGAGCAGTTAGCTGATGAAGCGGTGATTTTTGAGTATTCCGCGGGAAGTCTTATCTGCCGTCATGGTAAGTTCAATGAATGGCTTTACGTGATACTGAAAGGTGAAGTTCGGGCCATTATACCCACAACCGATAATCCCCGATATGAATTGTTCAAGATAGGCAGGGGTAATTTTTTTGGTGAAGATATACTGTTCAGCTCTGAGCCCCGTGAAAGTTCAATATTCGCGGTAGACGACGTAACGGTCATAGCGTTGCCTGAAACAGCTATACGTACAATTGCTTCTTCTTCTGACCGTGTTAAGGGCCTGCTTGACCAGGCTTACATCGACCGGAAACTCAGAAACGACCTGAGACGTGTGCCCATCTTTACCAGTCTCGATGATGTTTTGTTTAACGCCGTACTGGAGAAAGTGGAGCTTGTAAGCCATGAGGCTGGCGAAGAGATTTTTCATGAGGGGGCGGCGGGGGACGCTTTCTATCTTATCAGGGACGGTGAAGTAAAAGTATACAGGAATGTAAAGGAAAGTGAAACCCTGGTTTCCATTCTTGCCGAGGGACAGTTTTTCGGTGAGATGTCACTTCTGCTTGACGATACCCGCAATGCCACCGTGCGATGCAGTAAAGATTGCGACCTGGTCAAAATATCCAGTGTGGATTTTCTTGATATTATAAGAGAAGACAAAAAGATGCTGGATGAGTTGCAGCAGGTGGTGAAATACCGCAAGAAAAACAGGGAGGACGTGCTGAAAAATCCCCAACTGGCGGTTATTACAAGGAAGCAACTGGACCTGAACAGGGACATCAACCATCATCTTGACATACTTTCACAGTGCACCATTGATACCGATAACGGAAGCGCCCTCCTGGCAACTTTGCCGGGGTCGAGGTATCCATACGTGTATCCACGTGACAGCGCCTGCGCGTCACGGTTTCTGTACCGGCTGGTTTCAAGTCCCATGAAGTCGGGAGAGATTGCCTTCAGGCTGCTGGGTGAGATCGCAAGGTTTATACTGCATTGCCAGAGAAGCGACGGGTACTGGGGGCAGCGGTATGGAATTGATAATTCGGACAAGGGAATATACCGGCAGGAAGATAACGTGGCCCACGGGGTAATTATTCTCAGCCGGTACCTGCTGGCAGCCCGGAAAAAGGGTGTGGATGTGCCCAACGTGGAAGCCTTTATTGACGCCATAGACCGGGGCTCTGCCTTTGCCAGGAAAAATTATTACAGGAACGAGATCCATCTCTTTTATTCTACAACGTCTATTCATGAATCAGCCATCGAGGAAGGGTATTCCATATGGGTGAATTATGCCTACCTGCTCATGCTCAGGCTTATCAGGGAGGTGGGTGAGACCTATGGTGTGTTGAACCGGTTTGAAGAAGAGATGGAGCTTCAGGACGGGTTTGAGGCCATTATTGAGAATGTCTTTACCATGTCTGAGCGTTTTGTACGCCGGCTCAAACCTGACGGGGTGACCGATCTGCGTCCTGACATAACGCTGTTGAGTCCCTTTTTCTTCGGTACGGGTATGGAACATCCTTATTTTGAAGATACAGAGTTCTTTAGAAATACCATACGGTTCATTGAACAGACCCTGTGGGACCCCGACCTTGGCATGCTGCAGCGATATCTTCCTTTCATTGAGGACCCGCATACACATATTCACGCGGGTAATGGCCCATGGCTTCAATACACCTCTATGCTGGCACAGTATTATTATTTTACGGGAAATATTGAAAAAGGCGATACAATACTTAATATAATCGACGGCTACGCTTCCCGTGAAGGGTATTTGTGTGAGCACCTGACAACCGCCGAACGTTTTTACGAATTCAAACGTCTTGAATGGCTGCCGGGAAATGATTTTGATAAAGAGTTTGCCCTTGACATAATGGTTCCCGGTATTACCTATGATCTAATCGTGGAGGAGCTCAACCACATGAAGAACGCGTATGATGAGATTGACAGGACAATCCTTTCTCAGCCCGATAATAAATACCTCACCTTCGCGCTGCCCCTTATGTGGTCGCATGCTGAATATGCAATGGCCAGAATGATGCGGCTGGAAAGTGAACTGGCGACGCTTCAGGACGCGTAATTACTAAATAATCAGAAGTTACATTATGAATGTTGTGAAAAAAGAACTGGATATTAAAAACCCGTTACGGGAAGAGATACGTACCATACACCGTGTTTTACGTGAAAAAGGGTATGAATGCTACCTGGTGGGAGGTTCTGTGCGGGACCTGCTTCTGGGGTTTGACGTGTATGATTTTGATTTTGCTACCAATGCCAGGCCGGAAGTGGTGAGCCGTCTTTTCAGGAGGGTTATACCTACCGGGATAAAGCATGGCACCGTGACGGTACTGATGAAACATGGTACCTACGAGATTACCACCTACAGGTCAGAGGGTCAGTATACTGACGGCAGAAGGCCTGAACAGGTTACCTTCTCAGATACCCTGCAGGAAGATGTGCTCAGAAGAGACTTTACCATCAACGGGCTGGCCTATGATCTTGTTGAAATGGAAATTATTGATTATGCAGGGGGGCTTGATGATCTGTCTGCAAAATTGATACGGACTATTGGTAATCCCCTTGAGCGGTTTTCTGAAGATGGACTGAGAACCTACAGGGCATGCCGGTTTGCCGCAAGGCTGAAGTTCAGGCTGGATGATGATACCTTCAATGCTATTTCAGAAACCCTCCACGTGGCAGAAAAAGTATCTGTTGAACGAATACGGGATGAGATCATGAAGATGCTTGAAGCTGAGATTCCATCCATCGGATTGGAATACATGCGCAACTCCGGTCTAATGGCACAATGTATGCCTGAACTTGCCGCGTGTTATGGTGTGGAGCAGAATAAGTATCACATGTTCGATGTATACTATCACAGTCTTTATTCCTGTGATTCAGCTCCCGCAGACAAGCCCCTTGTTCGGCTGGCAGCCCTGCTTCACGACATCGGCAAGGTGCCAACCAGGCGGGTGGGGGATGATGGAGACTACACCTTTTATAATCACGAAGTTATCGGCACCAGGATGGTTCGCAAGTTGATGCGCCGTTTGAAATTTTCAAATGATGACGTGGCACGGGTGACTAACCTGATATCCAATCACATGTTTCACTATACCCCTGAATGGACAGACGGGGCTGTACGACGTTTCATGCGGAAGGCCGGACTGGATAACCTGGAAGACCTGTTTGACCTGCGGCTTGCCGACAGGGCGGGCAACGGTATGCGTGAGGGTATGCCTGAGCCTATTAAAAAGCTTCAGAAACGTATTGGTAAAATCATTGAAGCTGAGAATGCCTTCACCGTGCGCGACCTGGATATCGACGGTAAAGTGCTTATGGATGAATTCAAACTGAAGCCGGGACCGGTAATAGGGAAAGTGTTAAACGAGTTGCTCGAGAAGGTGCTCGACCATCCCGAGCTGAACCGCCGTGATACCCTCATGGAGATGGCCGGTGAAGTGCTTAAAGACATTGACCACGAGGTAACCACCTGAAAAATTAGTTTCCGGCTATTTTTCCCTGTGCATCTAACACGTCCACCGTGTATTTGTCTGGTACTGATTGTCCCACAAGCTTGTAAACTCCAAGTGAATATTCCTTTGACTTTCGGCAGTCCCTGATCGCCTGCACAGGGTTTTTCTGGTTCATAGAATCCCTGGCATTTTTCAGGTTTCTGTAGGCCAGCTTGAAATACTTGTCAACCTTGGGCTTGTCGATATGATCAACCAGCTCTTCGGCAATCTCGTCATTCACAGACTGGGTGCGGTCGATGTACTTTTTTGCCAGGTCAACATACAGGTTGTACTGCATTTTCAGGTACTGGTTGTAATTGTCGATGGCATCCTTGAATTTTGACTGGGTGATCTTCAGCTTGCCCATTTTCACAAGACGCTGTGCCTTGTTGAAGCGTTCTTTTTCTGAATCGTCACCAAAATTTTTAACACACACTTCAAGCTGCTGAATCTCTTTTTCACTTCTTTCGCGAAGCATCTTCGCATCTGACATGTCGCTTGAATAAAGCGGAAGGGCTATGGTCATAAGAAAAAGTACACTTAGAAAAATACTGCATACTGTTAATGAATAGCGTTTAGTCATGATGCCATCCTCCTGGACATTTGTCTTTAATATTTATGTATCAGACTATATCTGTATGGTTATGCTACGTCAATCAGAATGTGCGGGTTTTTGGGTATCATGATTAAACTGGAATGTGGAAACCCAGCTGATGAAACTGGAAAATGATTTTAAAAAAAGACTTCTTGATGTTGAATAATCCCCGGGTTGAAGATAACCCGGGGTGAGTGGTGATTAAAAATAATCCGGTAAGATGGTCTTTAACTTTTTCTTCTGTTCAGGATTCTGCTTTTCTGGTGCGGTGATAACCGCGAATTTCGATGCCTCGGCGCAGCCGCAGTCTCTTGTACCGCCAAGTTCAGGAAGTATTGCCTTAAGCAGTGCTTTGGCGTTATCGGCGTTCCTGGTGAGGTTGGCCACAACCATGTCCACGGTAACGTGATCCCCGTCATCTTTCCAGCAGTCGTAATCAGTACTCATGCAGATAACGGTATAGCACATCTCGGCTTCACGGGCCAGCTTGGCCTCGGGTAGTGTGCTCATGTTTATCACACCGGCATTCCATGAACGATACAGGTGGCTCTCAGCCCTGCTGGAAAAGGCGGGGCCCTCCATGCAGATAAGGGTTTGGCCGGTGTGCATCACGATGCCCAGGGTTTCGGCGGTTTTTGGTATGATCTTTTGCATTCTTTCGCAGAAGGGGTCTGCAAATGCCACGTGTCCCACTACGCCATTTCCGTAGAAGGTAGATGCCCGGCTTTTTGTGCGGTCGATTACCTGCTGCGGCAGTACAAAATCGAGGGGACGTATCTCTTCTTTCAGGCTTCCTACGGCAGAAAAGGCTATGATTTCCTCAACGCCAATCATTTTCAAGGCAGCGATGTTTGCCCTGAAATTGATCTCGTGTGGCATAACGTAATGTCCTCTTCCGTGTCTTGGAAGAAAGGCAGCCCTCACACCGTTTACGTCGGCAATTGTGATGGAATCTGAGGGGGATCCCCAGGGAGTATCAATGTTTACTTCTTCAATGACATCAACCCCCTCAATCTCGTATAATCCTGATCCGCCAATTATTCCGATGGATGCTTTTTTCACGGTATTCTCCTTGTCTGGATAGTAGTATTACAGAACAACTGTAGTGTTTTAGAAGGTTGCAGGGCAAGTAAATTTTGGTTATTCGGGATCACCACAGGATGCGAAGCGGCATAACATCTGGCTTATTTCGGATATGTCAAATGGCTTTTTAACATACCCAAAAGCGCCTTCCCTGTCAACGATGTCCTTTATATGATCTTCCTGGAATATACCGGTAATAAAAATTATTTTCTGACCGGGTTTCTTTTCATGAATTTCCCTGAAGGCATCTATGCCTGAAAGGGCTGGCATGGATACATCCATGAATACAAGATGATAATCTTTTGACAGGCAGATGTCCCGGGCTTCAGCGCCGTTTGTGGCAAAATCAACAGTTCCTACCTTGAGGGATCGCAACAGGGTTGCAAACAGCTCGCGTATTGCGTCGTCATCATCCGCAACAAGAATGGTGAGATTCTGTAAATCCGGGGATATTCCATCATGTGGTATATTATTATCTGAAAAATACGTGGTTGCATGTTTAGGAAGTTCCAATATGAATTCCGTTTCTTTCCCGGGAGTGCTTAAAAAATTTAACTTTCCCCTGTGCTGCTCAATAATATTTCTGGATATGGATAAACCCATCCCCGTGCCGATAATGTTGAGCCTGCCACCCTGCTTGGTGGTGAAGAATGGATTAAATATATCATCTGCTATAGAAGGATCGATTCCCGTTCCTGTATCATGAAAATGGATGATGGCTTTTCCATCTTTTTCTTCAACGGTGATGGTGATGGTGCCACTGCCCTTGAGTTTTATGGCATGTACGGCATTCAGTATCAGGTTCAGGAATACCTGCTGAAGCAATGCCCTGTCCACCATAACCTGGGGAGTATCTTTGAATTTGCGAACCAGTACGATATCATCTTTCAGGAGTATCTTCTCCTGGATTTTCAGTATCTCCTCAATAAGTTCAGTAACATCACAACGTTCCTTGTTTTTTATTTCATTCTGGCTGAGCATGGAAAGATTACGGAGTATGGTTCCACCCTGTTCGGTCATCTTTTCGATAACACCCATCGCCTTCCTTGTTGAAGGTATATCATCGAGATTATTAACGGTATACTGCACGTATCCACGGATGCTGGTCAGTATATTGTTGAACTCATGGGTTATACCCGAAGCCAGTTCACCTATGGCGGAAAGGCGTTCAGATAGTAACAGCTTGTCCCAGAGCTTTTTGTGATCTGTGATGTTTCTCCAGAGTACCTGGTGAAATCTCTGGTCATTGATAATAAGAGGGGTGATGCTTATTTCAAGAACCAGGTCGAGACCGCGGTATGAGATTCCCTTCAATTCAAGTGAAGCATGTTTTTCATCATTACGCATCATCGCAGAGAGTTTTTCGTAGTCTTCTTCTATCAAGAGATCGCTGAAATGGATATCAGAGACGAAGATGTAAGGAGGATATTCAAAAATATCAAGAAATGACTGGTTCATATAGACTACCTGGTCTTCTGATGAAAGGGTTACTCCCTCCGGGAGATTATCAACCAGGGTTCTGTATTTATGCTCTGTCTTGATCAGCATGCCCTCGGTTTTTCTCTGCCGTGTAATATTTATTCCTACAAGTAGATTTGCTTCGATACTATTGTACAACGTGATCTGTTCACCGGTTATAAGAAGATCGTGCTGTTGTCCGTCAAAAGTAAATTCTATCTCGATTTCCCGCTGGTCATCCTGGTTCTCTATGGCACTGAACAGAGCATCAATCTTTCCCGGTGTGTCGGTCATCTCGTGAATCTTTTTGCCATACAGCATTTTTTTGACGTTCTGAAACTGTGTAAAATACTGCCTGTGCAGTTTAAAATATATGATATTACCCTGCCTGGTGGTAGCACAAATCACCGTTGGATGTAATTTAATCAGCGCGTTAAACATAATGTTTTTTGAAAGAGCACGATAAATAGTGCGGGAAAGAAAACTTTCTGCCGTGTAAATAAGGGCATTCAGTGGTGCCGAAGGATATGTGTTCTGTGTATTGGAATATTCATCAAAGGGGATGAAACGGGGTATGGTGGCACATTCAATTACACCAGGCAGTCCGGCTTCAACGAAACGTTTTCTGAATCGTGATGACAACACAAAATCGGTGGCAAATAATACGTGAGAAGGCATCGGATCCATGGCTGATATATGCTGCAACATCTCCATGGACTCGGTGATGGTATATATGCTGATGGGAATTATTATACAGAAGGACGGGTCATGAGGAATGTTATCCTTGCTGACAATGGTGCTGTATGGAACCTTGTTCTTGCCAAGAAACTGCTCAAGCGTACGATGCAGGGTGCTTTCTGATTTAAGAAAAATCACCTTTTCTATGGCATGGTTATGCAGAAAATCACTTATCATGTCCCCTGGTGATGACGTAAAGTTTAGATTGACAGTATATTGTTTACCATTCTATTCAGTTCACCTTCCAGTTCAATGCATTTTTTTACAAAATGTTGAAAATGTGTATATCTTTTAACGGTCGCTGTTTGCCAGAACAATGAGTGCGTCAACCGCTACGGGCCTGCTTCCTTCTATGATGATGGGATTGCAGTCTATCTCGGATATTTCCGGATGCAGTACCGGTATGAAGCTGAGTTGCTGGAGTAACCGTGTAAGGGCATCCAGGTCAACCGCGGGCATGTTGCGGAATTTTCCAAGCAGCCGAAACCCCCTGATGTCATCAAGCATTTCACCGGCTTCGTGTAGTGAAAGGGGGGCTGCACGGAAAACTGTATCACGCAACCCCTCGGTGAAGATGCCACCCAGGCCAAACAATACTGCCGGTCCAAAACCCTGCTGCCGAACGATTCCGGCCATAAACTCTCTTGAGCCTTCCACCATGTGATAGATGAGTACGGGAACATTCATCCCGGCCCTTTCCTGAAGAAGCCTGTAGGTTTGACGTACTTCCTCATCAGAAGAAATATTTAATCCAATAAGCCCTTTTTCAGTCTTGTGCAGTATATCGTGATGCAGTGCTTTCATCACTACCGGAAAGCCGGCATTTTCTGCACTGTGAATGGCCTCATCCTCAGAGTTCGCGATAAACTCATCCGGTACGGGTATGCCGTAGAGTTTCAGCAGTTTTTTGGCGTCATGCTCATCCAGTGCGCTCCTTTTTTCTTCTAACGCTTTTTGTAAAATGGCTGAAGCTTCAGGATCTGCTGCAGGCAGCTCTGGTTCTGTATATGGCTGACGATGTGTTACCCGGTGATACTGCAGCATGGAAACCATGGCCCGTGCTGTTTTTTCAGGGGCGTCAAAATGGGGTACGTCATTCTCATGGTACATACGGGTAAAGTCATCATCTGAATCAAAAAATGATGATATTGTCATAGGTATACCGTAGTGGTGGGGCAGTTTTCCAGGACTCTCGAAATCAGAAGGCATCATGGAAAGTATATCTTCAATAGGGGCATTATTGACCAGTTCCCTGATATGAGGGTAGATGGCCTCAATGAAACCGTACCTGAAGGCGCCATGAAGAACGATGGCATCAACCTCACCGCTTTCCATTACAAGCCGTGGAATTTCTGTGGCCAGCACATCAAGGTTGAGATTGAAGGTGATATCAACCGGGTTGCCCGAAGGTGCGTGGGGTGGGATAAGTGGTTTTATTTTTTCCTGCAGGGAAGCTGAGAAGGGGGGAACCTCGAATCCTCCCATTTCGCAGGTGTTCGCCATGGCGGTGCCGGGGCCGCCGGAGTTTGTGAGCACCCCCAGCCTGTTCCCTTTCAGCCTGGGCTGTGTGGCAAGGGTCCAGCCGTGACCGTAAAGATCTTCAACGGAATGCATCTGTAATACACCCGCCTGCCGAAAGAGCCCTTCGTACAGGTGGGCTGGACCTGCCATGGCACCGGTATGACTGAGGCCTGAGCGGGCACCTGCCTCTGAGCCTCCCACGTACTGTGCGATGACGGGCTTGTGGGGGGTGATGCGACGGGCAACCTGGAGAAAGCGCGGGATGTCCCGTATTCCTTCAATATAGAGGGCGATGGCACGTGTTTGACTGTCTTCACCCAGGTATTCGAGGGCGTCAATGATATTCATGTTGGCTTCGTTGCCCACGCTGATAGCCTTGCTGAACCGGATACCATGCTTGCGAAGATAGGGGAGCGACTGGGTGACGTAGGTGCCGCTCTGAGAGACGAACCCCAGGTATCCTGGTTTTTCGGTTAGGGAAGCCACGGTGGTGTTCAGTGATATTTCGGTATTGATGATCCCCATGCAGTTGGGGCCTATGAATCGAATCTGGTACTTCTCGGCTATACTGTTTATTTTATCCTCGAGGTCACGGCCATCATCACCAACTTCCCTGAATCCCGCGGTTATTATGATGGCTCGTCGTGTTCCCTTCTTCCCGAAATCCTCAAGCAGGCCGGGCACCACTGCAGCGGGTATTACGAAAATCGCAAGGTCTGGCGTTTCCGGGATATCTTCAACCTTCTGGTATGCCGGCAGGCCAAGTATAACCTTTTCTGTAGGATGCACCGGGAAGAGTTTCCCATCGAATCCATCCTTCAGGATACTCAGTGCGTGCATTGTTCCCATCTTCATTGGATTATTTGAAGCGCCAACTATGGCTATAGACCGGGGGTTCATCAGGCTCTTGAAAGGGTTGTCCATCGGTTACTCCATGTCATTATTTTCAGGTGAATTTTGTTGTGTGATCGTATTATAACAAATGGTTGGTAAATGCAATAATAAAATTAATATGATATTAAGAAGGGCAACCTTTGACCTTATGCAGAGAATCCTGGATGTTTTTGATTTGACGTACCGTCAGTCAATATGTGAAATAGGGCATGGAATAATAGAAAATATACGGGTAAACCGGAGGAATGATGCCATGAGTACAGTCAGCTTTGATCTCAGCGGTAAAACGGCACTTGTTACAGGGGCGAGCAGGGGAATAGGAGAATCCATTGCCAAAACACTGGCAGCCCATGGGGCAGAGGTTATTCTAACCAGCAGAAAAAGAGAGTCACTTGAAAAAGTTGAGAAAGACATTAAAGATGCGGGGGGAAAAGCTCAGACCATTCCATGTCATACGGGAAAGATGGAAGAAATTGATCAGCTTTTCAGCCAGATAGAGAAAGAATACAAAAAACTTGATATACTCATTAACAATGCGGCCACGAATCCATATTTCGGTGACGTGCTCAATGCAACCGAAGAAGCGTGGGATAAAACCATGAACGTGAACATGAAGGGTTATTTCTTTATGAGTCAGAAGGCCGGAAAAATGATGGTGGAGAATGGAAGCGGCAGTATTGTAAATGTTGCCTCAATCAACGGTGTACGCCCCGCCATTATGCAGGGTATATATTCAATGACGAAGGCGGGAGTGATTGCCATGACAAAATCTTTTGCCAAGGAACTTGCGGGTTTCAACGTGCGGGTTAACGCGCTGTTGCCGGGATTGACAGAAACGAAGTTCTCTTCAGTAATGACACAGAACGAGGACGTGATGAACATTATTCTCCCTACTATACCTCTCAGGAGGGCGGCTGAACCTGACGAGATGGCGGGAGCGGTGCTGTACCTTGTGTCAGATGCTGCCAGTTTTACAACCGGGGCCTGCCTGGTAGTTGATGGTGGTGCCCTGGCCTGATTCCTGGTGTAAAAAATACTCTTTACCTTGCGCGTTTCATTGTCGATACTTATAATGAGACATAAGAAGGAGTATAGTTCATGAATACGGTGATCGAGAACAATCTTATTGAGTTTGACAGGATGAAAACGCAGGTAGAATCTTCGGTGGTGACTTTTGCCGAGAGTCTCTCAATGCGTCAGAATATACCTATTCCAAGGATATCTTTTGAAAAGGGAGCTACCCACGTGATGTTCCCATTGCCCGAACTGAACGAGGGGATCCTGTCCGTTTTCGTAACGATTATTAAAGACCACCTGGATCATGTGCGTATACATTCTTACGGTGATGGGTACTATGCCTTCCAGGCGCTGCACAAGAGTCTCTTTAAGACTGAGAACATACTTGATAATTTTAAAATCGAATTTTTCGGCCTCACCACCAATTTCAAAGCTGAAATGACAAAAAAAGGCAACCTCTCACAGGAGGAAGTTAATTGCGTGCTTGAAATATTTCAGGCCGCGTACCGCTCGATGAAGGTAGACCCGGTACAGAGGCTGAAACAGTACGGGGCAACCGTGTATATCGAGAAGGGTACCCTTGACTGGAGCTATATTGCGGGGTATGAAGATGTAAAACGTAAAATTCGTGAGTCTATTATCATGCCTCTTCAAAACCCCGAGGTATACGATTCAATTGCGAAGATGACCAGGAAAGTACATGAGAGTAACAGGCCAAGTGCCATTCTGTTTGACGGGATGCCGGGAGTTGGCAAGACGACCGTGGCACGGATCATTGCCGGCGAGGTGATGATTCCCCTGGTGTATGTGCCTATTGAATCAATCATGTCAAAATGGTACGGGCAGTCATCACAAAACCTGGCGGAAATATTTGACGCGTGTGAAGACCTTGAAGGGTGTATTCTGTTTCTTGATGAGATTGACTCACTTGCCGGCTCACGTGACCAGAACATGTTCGAGGCAACCAGGCGGATATTGTCGGTATTGCTAAGAAAGCTTGACGGCATCGATTCTATAACCAATACCATCGCCATTGGTGCCACCAACAGGAAAAAAGACCTGGATCACGCACTGATAAGCAGGTTTGATCAGTGTATTCATTTTCCGCTGCCAAATGAACAGGAACGGGCATCAATATTCGCCAATTATGCACAGCATCTTTCAACTGAAGAACTGAAAAGCATCGCTGTTGCAGGCGAAGGTCTCTCTGGCAGAAACATAAAGGATATCTGTGAACAGGCAGAAAGAAGATGGGCCCGTAAACTTCTCATAAAAAAAATGGAAGCATCAGCCCCTCCCTACGAGTATTACCGCCACACCGCAAAATCATGGAAAGAAGAACAGAACAGGCTGTAATTCACCACGGAGGTACAAAGGTACAGAGAAAGGATTTTTATAATTGTCTATATGTTATATCAAAGCAGTATGCCGAATGAGAAAGCCTTATAGCCTTCATGATATGAAACGGTAAAAATATATATTCCTCCTCTGTACCTCTGCACCTCTGTGGTTCTACTTAATGTTAAGTATACTTTCCAATG
>CAZVRB010000010.1:0-53202 GCA_964629365.1 uncultured Leptospiraceae bacterium | reverse complement strand
CACATTGAAAAAGGTATTTACTCCTTACCTTGTATAACCGATAGTAATATATATGATTATATCCTGTAACGGGTAAAACGGTTTCTATGGGCTGCTGTATTTTGCTTGACTGACCATTTCCAGTCTACTAAAAATAAAGTGCTATCTGTTTTCCTGTTACCCTGCATGGATTATTCTTATGCAGGAATTTATTTTCAATGGAGAACTCAGTATGGGTGAATGGGGAATAAACGGAGTAAGTATAATAACACCTGAAAAACATATTGACCGTGGTTCAGTTACGGTGAAAGATGATATTATCGAAAAGATTACGGAGCAGTCACCCAAATCCATTTTTACAATTGAAAGTGACGGGGTGTTATCTCCGGGGCTTATAAACAGCCATGACCATCTTCTGGGAACATACTATCCGAAAGTCGGTAATGGTCCCTACGAGAACTGGCTTCCCTGGGACAATGATTTAAAAAGTGCTCCCGTGTACGAAGAACGACAGCAGGTAGATAACAGGGACCTGTATCTTCTGGGCGGGTATAGAAACCTGCTTTCAGGTGTTACATCGGTATCTGACCATATTCCCCATTTCGTTAATGAACCTTTTCTCGACTTATTGCCAACCAAGGTAATAAGGGATTATGCCCTGGCACATTCGGTGTCTTCATTCGCACTGGCATGGGGGGATGGAATAACCGTTGAGTATCAGAAGGCGATAAAAGAAAATATTCCTTTTATCACCCATATTGCCGAGGGCTTTGATGATGAAACCGTAGAGGATGTGCGTACCCTGGATCGACTGGGTGGACTGGGAGATCATTCGGTGCTGGTGCACGGTCTTGCATTTTCAGATGATGATATTAAGCTGATCAAGAAACGCGGTGCTACAGTGGTATGGTGCGGAGATTCCAATACCTTCATGTTCAATACAACCGCAAGGGTGAAAAAAATGCTGGATGAAGGGGTAAATGTCTGTATCGGAACAGATTCCCCAATGTCCGGAGGATTGAACCTGTTGTTCGAGATGAAATTTGACAGGGAGTATTACAGCAAAACATACGGCGAACAGCTTCCTGATGAACAGATAGTGAAGATGGTGACTGCCAATCCCTCCAGGGGATTCTGGTTACAGAATACCGGGATACTGCGGCATGGAAATCTTGCTGATCTGGTCATATTCAGAAAAAATGATAAGAATCCTTACACCAGCGTGGTCAACGCCGAAATTGAAGATATTGAATTAATTGTAATCAATGGAAGACCCATGTACGGTAATGCCGAGCATAGTGAACTATTTGAATTTCTCAAAGTGCCATTCCAGGAAATTGAAGTAAATGGTGAGCAGAAGATAGTGGTGGGTGATCTGAAGGGGCTTCTTCGCAGGATCAGTAAGGCTGTTGGCTTTAAGAAAGAGTTTCCCTTTTTACCTGTAGCTTTTGAGGTTTAGGACTGGAGGAGTATAGATGTCAAACGGCGGCACAAGCCCCGCATCGGGGATCATAACCCGGAGTTACAAACCCGGTTCTATTGTCTACTTCGAGAATGATAAGAGTGAATATATCTACGTGGTAAAGGCCGGACTGGTCATTCTTACATCAACCAAGCCGGAGACCGGGGAAGAAGTCAAAGAAGAGGTTAAGCCGGGAGAATTCTTTGGGGTGAAATCTTCGCTGGGGAAATATCCCAGGGAAGAAACAGCACAGACAGTAAAAGAAACAGTTTGTCTCGTGCTTACCCTTGCTGATTTTGAGCGTCTTATACTGAAGAACGTAAACGTGGTTGTGAAGATGCTTCGTATTTTCAGTAACCAGCTTCGCCGAATTGGAAGAACGGTTCGTGAAGTTCTCGGAGAATCAAACACGGTAAATCCTGAAATGGAACTTTTTAAAATCGGGGAATATTATTATCGTGTGGGCCGTTTTCAGCAGGCCCTGTACGCATATAAAAGATACATGGAATATTATCCGGACACCAAGTATTCTGATGTCGCGATGAAACGCATTCGTGAAATTGACTCCGGCCGCGCAGAGGAGAACGTGGGCTCCGGGATGTCAATGGATATGCCGGATGAACCGGATGTACCGGATACACGGGAATCGGGCGACGTGGATATGACTGATTTCAGTCTTGATGATTCGGGCCCGTCTTCAAGTGAGGACATGTTTCAGGATAGTAATGGTAATGAAGAATCGATAGCAACTGAAATGGATGAGTTTCTCAACGATCCTGTTGACAGCGACCTGGAAAGTTTCAGCTTTGATGATGAACCAGCAGGTGAAACAGCATCAGGAACCGATATAACAGAGAAGTTTTATGACGCCATGAGCAGTTTTTCACAGGGTAACTTTGAAACCGCTAAAGATCTGTATGAATCAATTCTTGAACAAAAGAATCTCAAGAATGATTCTGAAAAGAAAATATATGAGAAGGCTCATTTCGAAATTGGAAGAACATACTATAAAATGAAAAAATACAAGGATGCAATAAACGCGTTCAGCCTTTTGCTAAAAACATTTCCCAAATCAGAAAATGTAAAAAACGCGTTATTACATATAGGTATGATTTTTTATGATACCGGAAAAAATGACAAGGCCAGTACATATTTTCAAAAAGTTGCATCAATGGAGCCCAAAGACGAGGTCTCAAGAAACGCGATGAAGTATCTTAAGGCATTGGAGAATAAATAGGATGCGGGTAACGTCATGCTGATTGACGAAAAACTGTTCGATAAATTTGGGGTTGAATTCTCACCCGGTGAAATTGTCTTTTGTGAATTTGAGCCTGGTAATGAATTCTATTTCATTCAGTCGGGAAAAGTTGAAATAGTTAAAATTATTAACAACCGTGAAAAAACACTGGACATACTTGAAACCGGGGATGTATTTGGCGAGATGGCGATTCTTGAGGAGGAGCCCAGGTCGGCCTCTGCCATAGCACTGGATCATGTAAAGGTACTGCGTTTTCACAGGACAAACTTTGATACCCTGCTTCATGGTAATCCGCAGCTGGCATACAAGCTTCTTGTCATTTTTTCAAAGCGGATTTATGACGCGAAAAGGCGTTTAATGATCCTGCTACTTGATGATCCGCAGGCAAAGGTTATGGATGTCATGAATATGCTTGCAGAACAGGATCCTCATATAGACATGCAGGAAGCGGTCACCCTTCACATTACTATTCAGGATGTGGCCAACTGGGCAGGTATGCAGATAGCAGAAGTACAAAAAATATTGACACATTTGAATAAGCTTGGAAAAATTGAATTGTTCAATGACAGAATAATTGTCAGAAATATTAAGGACTTCCAGCGGCTTGTAAACACCCGCAGGAAGAATATGTATTCTTAGCACATCTGCTCCCGTAGCTCAGGTGGATAGAGCAGTAGTTTCCTAAACTATTGGCCAGAGGTTCGAGTCCTCTCGGGAGCGAAAAAATATTTAAACTGGCGGGTTTTCCCGCTATTTTTTTTATATTGAGGAAACAGTATGGAAAAGCGACTTGACCAGGTAAAAGAGAAATTCAGACATATTGAAACGCAGATGAGTGATCCCGGTGTCATCAGTGATCAACAGAAATTTAAGCAGCTTTCACAAGAGCATTCCCAGCTTACTCCTGTGGTGAAGAAATATGATGAATACAAAAATACAAAAAAAGAACTGGAAGACTCCACGCAGCTCCTTGATGAAGAAAAAGACCCTGAAATGAAGAATATGCTTCTTGAAGAGATTGACAAGCTGCAGAAAAACCTGGAGGAGTTAGAAGACGACCTCATGGTTTTGCTTCTTCCAAAAGATCCCCACTCGGGGAAGGATGTCATGATTGAAATACGCGCAGGAACAGGGGGGGATGAGGCAGCCCTCTTTGCAACGAATCTTTACAGGATGTATTCCAGGTATGCTGATATCATGGGGTGGAAATGCGAGTTTATCGAGGGTAATTTAAATGAAATTGGCGGATACAAAGAGGTAATATTTTCTGTGCGGGGAGATAGCGCCTATGACAATCTTAAATTCGAATCAGGTGTTCACCGGGTGCAGCGTATACCGGAAACTGAATCAGGTGGGCGAATTCATACTTCGGCAGTTACCGTTGCGGTTATGGCTGAAGCCGAAGAAAATGAAATTGAGATCAACCCTGAAGATTTACGTATAGACGTATACCGGTCTTCCGGTCACGGGGGGCAATCTGTAAATACAACGGATTCAGCGGTTCGTATAACCCATATACCTTCGGGAATGGTGGTTACCTGCCAGGATGAAAAATCACAGCTTAAAAATAAAACGAAGGCTCTTCGGGTTCTTCGCGCCAGGCTTTTCGAAAAATCGGAGCAGGAAAGAATGGCCAGGGAAAGCGAGCTGAGGAAATCACAAATTGGTTCAGGTGATAGAAGTGAGCGTATACGTACATATAATTTTCCGCAATCAAGGGTAACAGATCACAGAATAAATCTCACACTTCATTCACTGGAACAGGTGTTGAATGGAGAACTGGAGCCGGTTGTGCAGGCATTGAAGAAATATGAAACCGAACAACAATTGCGTGATGTTGAAAGGTAATAAATGTTCTTTATAAATGGTACATCGGGATGAAGGTTGGAAACATATTACAGGAAACTATTGATTTTTTAAAAAGTTCACTTACACAAAGTCCTCTACTTGATGCTGAACTGATAGTTGAAGAAGTTACCGGTATGCCCGGACATAAAGTACGGATTAATCCCGATGAAGAAATAAGCCAGGAACAATATGAAAAAATATGTAATTATCGACAGCGCCGCAAAGAATGCGAGCCGATAGCATATATTCTCGGTAGAAAGGAATTTTATTCTCTAAACTTCAAGGTAAACAAAGATGTATTGATTCCCAGGCCCGAAACAGAGCTCATTGTTGACCTGGCTATTTACTATACCCCTCCCCATGGCAAACTGGTAGATATTGGTACAGGTTCAGGTGCCATCGCAGTTGCTGTAAAATGTAATCGCCCTGATATTAAAGTGTGTGCATCGGATATTTCAGAAAAGGCCCTTGTTGTTGCACAAAATAATGCTGAAACAATACTTGGCCCTGAGCGGCAGGTCGAATTCCATAATGGATACCTCTTTGAGCCATTTAGTAATGTCCGTTTTGACATGATAGTGAGTAATCCTCCATATGTTGATCCTGCACTAAGAGAATACCTGCAAAGAGACCTCGAATACGAACCACCGGAAGCTCTTTACTCCGCTGAAGGAGGAAAGGAAATTGTGACAAAACTTATTGAAGATGCCAGGGATATGCTCAATGACGAGGGAATGTTGCTTATTGAGATCAGTGAGTCAATGAGTGAATACATTATTGAAAAGTCCTCAGAGAGCGGTTTTTCTGTTTCAATATTTCAGGATTATTCCGGTTTACCCAGAATAGCGGTGTTAAAAAATAAATAAAAAGATATTGAAAAATAAACCATATCAACAATAATCTGCCCGGTTTACAGTTAATAATCACATTATTACGTGTTTTTATTTATGTTTTCGGTTTTTTAATCGATACATTAATAACAGGATTGTATAAGAAATACAATGCCCTGGCTTCGTTACATGATACCCTGTTAACACGGCGTTATAATTCAATGAGAGTGTTATTTCTGGAGCAGGTCGCCTTATGATAGGAAAGCAGGATGAATTTTTACATGATTCAGATAAAATGGATAATCATGTAGAATCCTACAAGGTCTCCTTTGTGAGTAAAAAGGATAAACTGTATGGAGTAAGTGAATTTACATGGCTCTCAAAACAGAATGTGATGGGGTTTGAGTGGAGTATATTTATAAATGAACTCCAATTCCAATATGAAAACAGTATACAACTTGATGGAAAATTGCCTCAAAAAGTTTTTACTGACAACAATTTTAAATATAAAATCGTAAAACCCCTTGAAAAATTCGAATTAAAACTGCAAAATTCTGAAATAACAACTGATCTCATGGTAAAGGGAATGTACCCGTATTATGATTTTATCCCTGATCAATTTGATAGTTCTGAAAGTAGTGAGCAACTGCAGAATACCCGGCTGTGGAACAGTTATGGTCAGCGTTGCCGGGTAATCGGTGATTTGCAGTTTAAAAAAGGCTCTCAAAAAGGCGTGACAAAAAAAATAGATTGTATTGGTTTCAGGGAGCATACATGGGGCGATATTTATATGCCTGGTATCAGTTCAAGGAGCAGGATTACGGCTCATTTCAGGGATATGACAATTGACATGACCTACCTTGAGCTTGAAGGAAATAGATATTCACATGGATTCATTTCAAAGAAATCAGGAAATATTGGTATCGTCAACATAGAAATGGAGCTCGTTACATTTCCAAGGGGGCAAAAGATTCCCTGTTCGACAGAGTTTTCATATAAAGATACACAGGATGATATTGATCTGCTGGTCTCAAAGGCACTACACTCTGAAGAGTTACCGGTTGATAAAAAAATGAAAAAAAAGTATATACGTTTTCGAAACTTTTCAGATTTTACCATTATCGGTACAAACAAAAAAGGTGTTGGGGTTGAAGAGCACCTGATATCAATTGAAAAACTGAAAAGTCTGGAATAGATGGTTGTAAAGATGCCCCTTTCAATACTAAAAGACCTTGTGCGTCGGTTGATCCCATTTCTTGTCATACTTGGATTGTTGCTGATATATACCGCGTATTTCAATATGCATTACGAGTGGTATGGTATATCACTGGTAACCCGCGCATATATTTTCATGTTATCATTTTACATTATTTTTAATTATGCTTCTATAGATATTGAAGAGAGGCGTGAAGCATACATGTCCGCCTTTGGGAAAACAGGAGCCTGGAGACTGTTCTTCCATTCACGGATATTACCTTTTATTATTATTTTTCTCATGACCGTTTTGTACGCTTTTACTGAATATACTGATTCAAAGAACTGGCTTCTGGATTCAGTTCTGGCATTGCTGGATGGTGAATTCGTAAACATCATTTATTATTCATTGATTCTATTGCTGGTGTTGAAACTGAAAAAAAATCCTGGCATTACAGTTCCACTGTTTGTGATTTTGTCAGTATCATTTTATTTTCTTGATCAACTCGTGTATGAATCCATTCAGGGTGGTGTTGGCATACTGGTGCTGAAGCTGCTAAAGGTAATGATCTTGATCTATTTCCTTCTGTTTGAATTTTTTTCCGGCAGTATATCATACGGGTTAAAAGGATTTATTGCTGTTGTATTAAGTGGCCTCCTGGTTTCTTTTTCTACAGGAATGTTGCACCTGGTATATGTTCAGGCTTCCCGGGGTGACCAGGCAAAAATTCAAACAGGTTTTTTGTTAATGAAATACGGGTTCGCATATCCCATGTCCTACCTGGAGCAGGAAATATTACATGCTCCTGATTACCAGGATTTCGCAAGGCTGCTTGAACATGCTGAACATGCGGATACAGATTTTACCTATTCCACTGAAGAGTGGAAATCCCTTTTATTTGCCCAGAATGTGCATATGGCAGACCTGGTGTCCCGTTATCTTCTTCACGAGCATGTAATTCTCAGTTATACCCAACTGGTCAGGTACGCAGCTGAAAAATCAGAATCAGCAGATGAAAAACTTGAAGCAGCAACAAATTTTGTGAAGCTTACATCCAGGTATTGTGACGGTAATGAACAGGACCTGATGAACAGGATAAAAAGAGGCAATGAGCACTTCACGCTATGGGGCATAGGTGTAATAGCACAACATCGAAAGATAGTGTACATGCCATTTTTGATCAACTACCTTACCCATATACAGAGTATATATGAAAATGCCGCGTATGGGGCTCTCGCTTCAATTACAGGTAAAGATCCTGCCGGGGAGTTTAATCGCCAGGTGAATGACCCGGGTACAATACTGTTCTTCAGAGATTATTATTTACAAAATCGCAATAACGATATATAGGACACCTGTCACATGATGGTTTTCTCGACAGGCAAATACTTCTGCCGTGAGTAATAAAAAGAACATGACTTTCTATCCAGTCTTCTTCAGCGATCAGGCCAGCAAGAGACCTTTCCACCTCTACGGGATTTGTTGAAGTCGTGTATCCAATTCTTTTACTCACCCTCATCACATGGGTGTCAACAGGTATGGCGGGAATGCCAAATCCAAAAGCCCTGACCACCTGTGCTGATTTTCTCCCCACACCGGGTAAAAAGGTGAGATCTTCCAGTGTATCCGGTACTTTTCCATTATATTTTGATGTGATTATACCTGACAGCATGACAATATTTTTGGCTTTATTGCGGTAGAACCCGGTTGACCTTATAATGGTCTCAATATCCGCGATTTCAGCCTGGGCGAGGCTTTTAAAATCGGGGTATTCCTGAAAAAGAACAGGAGTAACAGTATTAACCTGTTTGTCAGTTGTCTGGGCTGATAATACGACGGAAATCAGCAGTTGATACTGATTATTGTAGTGGAGACCGGGTTCAACCTGACCATATGTTTCTCTGAGAATTTTGAGTATGGCTGATGAAATTTCCTGTGTCATTCTTTGTTCTGCTTTTTAGCAGCCTTTTCTTGTGCCTTGGCCATTTTTTTTATTTGTTTCTGCTTTTCTTTTTCAATTTTCTTTTGTGCTTTCAATAATTCTTCCTGGTTCGTCTCTGGAGAGCTATCTTCATCGTGACCATGTTTATTATTAATTTCTTTATTCTTTTTGTTTTCTGCCGCAGGTAAGCTTTTCCCTTTCCTGGTTTTGTCAATAATGAAATTGGCAAGCTTCTTCCCGAACTGGGCAATAAAGCCGGTAATAAGAATGGTTATCACCCACTTAAGAATTGTGACAGCATCTTCGTTTAGAAATTTCATGGTATATTGCCTTTCAGATATTGTCGGGCCTCATGCTTTCTGTTTTTTAATATGTTTTCTGTTGCAATATCATTGTTGGAAAAATACAGTCCACATACCAGTGGTCGAGAATATTCTATGGATATAATTTTTTTAAAATCCTTTAAGGATTCAGACCTGTTACCAAGTTGCATATATGCATTTGCCCGGTAATATAAAGCTTCGAAATGTTCAGGGTTTTCTTTCAGGGCCATGGTGAAAAAATTCACTGATTCGGAATATAATCCCTGGTAATACTGGGCCATACCTGCGCCAAACAATATATCATAATCAGCGTAATCTTTCTGGATAAGCCGTTTGAAATCAAGGCCTCCCCATTCATAATTATTCTTTTGAATGTGTTCCCACCCGCCAATAATAATTTCGTTGATGTCCGGATTTTTATATCGGCGCAGGTTTTCGTGGTTCCCAGTGGTTTTCAGTTCAAAACTGCTGCATGAAAGGGCGATGAAAAGAAACATTACTGGTATAAATTTTAATGTCATGTAACAAGTCCTTTCAGGTTTTTGTTTCGGGCAGTGATGCAAGTAGATCAGCTATCTTGTGAAGTGCCTGTGCCCTGTGGCTGATGCGATTTTTTTCAGCAAGTGGCAGTTCGGCCATCGTTTTTCGGTGTTCTTCAAGGTAAAATATGGGATCATACCCAAAACCATGAGTTCCACGCGGCTCATGGGTGATTAATCCTTCGCAAGTACCCGTACGTGTATATATTCTGCCATCGGGAAATGCAAGTGCCATCACGCATACAAAACGACCAGCACGATCACTGTCGGGCACGTGTATCATTTTATTCAATACAAGCTGGTTTCGACCAGTGTCATCAAGTGAAGGACCGCCATACCTGGCGGAATATACTCCCGGTTCTCCATTAAGGGCATATATTTCCAGGCCTGAATCGTCTGCAAGAGAAGGAATACCGGTGTGGACACAAACGGCTCTTGCTTTAATAGAAGCATTTTCCTCAAAAGTTGTCCCGGTTTCTTCGATGTTGTGGATTTCCGGATAATCATTCAAAGTAGACACCTTCTGTACCCCAAGTGGTTCAAGTACAGGTAGTATTTCCCTGACTTTGTTTTGATTTTTTGTTGCTATGACAAGTTTCATAAGTATATTCATTTACAAAAGGTTGTATTTACAGTGATGATATCACATGTGAAGCCAGGGAAGTCAATACAATTACGTTATCATGTGACAAGGTTAGATGAAAAATATCAAAAGAATATATAATTATATTGTAGTTTTTATTATTGAAGTATAAATCAGAAAATGTATAGTAAGGATAATGGTTACAACTATAAATGGATGATAACAGCCCAAAACAGGAAAATATTCTGAAGGTTGGCATAGCTGAAGCAGACAGGCTTGATGATATGGTTCGTTCTTTCAGGTTAATGAACAGGCATTCCAACAGAAGAAGATTTGTAGTTTCAAGGGAGAACGTGGTCGGTGGGAATGGGAACATTATTGTGGAGAAGGCGAAGGATATAGACATTTCTGTGGTAAAACAGTTTCAGCGTTCTTTTGACAGGAACACGGAATTCAAGGTATTCAGCTCAGATGAGGGGATTGCTATTGTTACTAATACTGAAGCGGAATACGGTAGAGATTTCTCAAAATCACTTATAAACCAGGTGATGAATATCGGTGGTGGAATTTATAAACCGTTTATCGATATTGTGCAGAGTTTTTATGAATTATCTGCCCTTTTTCAGAAAGGTCTGTCCCCAAAACTTATTATCGTGGGATATATACCAGTTAAGAATATCGGACAGGAAGTCAATATGTACAATGAACTCAAAAGACATGACCCGTATATACGCTATTTAGATGTACTGCACACTGAGTTGAAACCAAGGTCGTTTATTAAAGGTGTACCACAGTTTATGCTTGATACAGAAGATGAGAAGGCCTGGCATAAGTTCGTTCTTAAAGTTATTCATGAATACACTAAGCCATATTTTATGGAAGAGATCTGATTAAGTAAAAATGAAACGTAATATACAGATACAATTACTCATGTATATCCCGGATGTGCTGTTACTTGCACTTGCGGTGTTTGCCTTTGTTGGAATGTTTAATCAGTATCAGCAGGCGTTGTTCATTGTTATGGGCCTTTTGATTGTATTGATGATTGTTCGGACAATATTCATAAATAACCTTATTCGAAAGCTTTATACATCAAGAATAATTGATATCCGTACATTAATTAATGCCTTCAAAAAGGGAAAGTACAAGTTGCGGACAGAGCAACCCAGGGGGGATGACGCCCTTGCCGACATACATCGTGATCTTGTCATAGTTGGTACGCATTTTGATAATATTATATCATCACAACAGGGAGAGATTGAGAAGCTTCGTGAATTATACGATAGTATTGTATTGTCACTGAATTCATATTTTCTTGTGCTGAATGAAAGGGAAGAGATCATTTTCGCCAATGAAGTGTTCTGTAAAAAATTTCAGATAAGTTTGGAATATATAGCAGGGAAAAAGATTGATGACATATTTTATTTCGTTACGGGTAGAATTAAAGAATCAATACAGCAGGTAAAAAGGAATGGAAACTCGGTAGTTCTTGAGAAAACACATCTTCTGTCAAATGAAAGGATATCAATAATTGCTGATATAAAAATATCATACATAACAGTAAAAGGCGAGAACCAGATTGTGCTGGTTATGGATGATATAACCAACAGGTGTCGAAAAGACTACCAGATTTCCCTGATAAGCCAGATATCCGAGTCTATTCAGCATGATAACAGGCTTGATCATGTACTGCACACAATTCTTACCGGGGTTACCTCTGGTACCGGGCTTGGTTTTAACAGGGCTATGCTTTTTTTGAAGGATGAGAAGAGACATATACTATCAGGTAGAATGGCAGTGGGCCCGGATACTATAGAAGAAGCAATAAAGATATGGAATTCTGTAGCGTCTGAAAGAGAAGAGAACAATAATGTGGCTATTGAAGATACCGCCGAGGGCAAGGGGCAGGAGCTTCTCAGGAATGTTCAGACAGCGAGTTTTGATCTTAAAGAGGACAATCTTCTTGTATGGGTACTGAATACCGCAACCAGTATACACATTCATGACGCGTCCAGCGACAGCCGGGTGGATGAGAATATTAAGAAATTCATTGATGTGAATGAATTTGTCATTGTCCCGCTGGTTGCCGGAAACAGAACGATTGGAGTTATCGTAGCGGATAATAAATTCAACCAGATCCCAATTGGAATAGACAGTGTTGATCTTCTTTCAATATTTGCCTACCAGGCTGCACTTTCAATTGAGAGTTATAATAACCTGGAAATGGTGCAGGATGAAATGGACAAGATACAGCACAGGCAGGAGGCCATTGTGGAGTCTGAAAAGCTGGCAGCTGTTGGACGGATCGCGTCTCATATTGCCCATGAAATCAGAAACCCCCTTGTTACCATGGGGGGATATGCCAGGAGGATCATACAGCAAACAGATTCTGAAATTCCAAAGGGTGCCCAGGTACACAAGGCGGCAAATGTTATCATAAACGAGGCTGACAGGCTTGAAAAAATTCTATCCAATGTTATGGATTTCACCAGGTCGTCGCCATTCATACTTAAATTTAATAATATAAACGAAGTTATTGAGGACACGGTTGATCTTCTGAGAAATCTATTCCAGGAAAGAAGGGTTGAAATAGACCTGCAGCTGGGAGATGACATACCACTTGTAAAGTCTGATTTTAACCAGATGAAGCAGGTTATGCTTAACCTTTTGCAGAATTCTATTGACGCCACGGCATCTCATGGTAAGATTTATGTGGAAACCTTAATGAGAAACAAAAAAGTTGTAATAATTGTCCGGGATACGGGACCTGGTTTCGAACAGGATGATATAGAAAAAGTCTTTGATCCATTTTTCAGTACAAAGGTAACAGGGGTTGGTCTTGGCCTGGCAATTGTAAAAAAAATTATTATGGATCATGGTGGAGAAATTACTGCAACAAACAGGGAAAATGGTGCCGAGGTGCAAATTTCACTTCCCTTACCCGGGTGATTCAAAAAGTATGTAAAATGTATTTGAAATCAGCAGTGGGTTAGTTGTATACTTTATTAATCAGCAATGGAGGTGGCGATGAGTAAAATCCTGATAGTTGAAGACGAACAACATCAGCGCGAACTGTATGCTATGGAATTGCAGGAAGAGGGGTATGAGGTAGATCAGGCTTCTAATGGAAAGGAAGCAGTAGACATGGTAAAAGATAACAAATATGATCTGGTTATACTTGATATACGGATGCCTGAAATGGATGGCATAGAAGCTCTTGGAAAAATTCTTTCCCGGGATAAGAAGATACCCATTGTAATCTATACGGCATACTCAAACTATAAAAGTAACTTCATGACATGGACAGCTGATGCATATATTACAAAATCATCAAATCTCGACGAGTTGAAAGAAAAAATTAGCGAATTGTTGACGACGCGCAATCAATAATGGCTGATGATTTTCTAAAAAAGACACTGGTATTCGTGCTGGCAGGTGGGCAGGGAGAAAGGCTGTATCCATTAACAAAAGACCGCTCCAAGCCTGCCGTGCACTTCGGTGGGATATACAGGATTATTGATTTTTCGCTGAGTAACTGCCTCAATTCTGACTTGCGACGTATAATAGTACTTACCCAGTATAAATCACTATCACTTGACCGACACATAAAAACCGCGTGGAATCTATACAGGCGTGAGTCAGGGCATTTTATTGACGTGGTTCCTCCACAACAGCGTTTTGATTCAAACTGGTACCTGGGCACAGCCGATGCAATATTCCAAAATATTTATATAATTGAACATGAGAAACCTGAATATATCGTAGTTCTTTCAGGGGATCATGTGTATAAAATGGATTATAAAAAGCTTATTGAGTATCACATCAATAAAGGCGCGGATATGACAATAGCAGCTATCGAGACACCTGTGGAAGAAGCAAAGCGGTTTGGCGTTTTACAGACAAATGCTGATTTGCAGGTGACAGGATTCCAGGAGAAGCCCGATAACCCGGCAGTTGTGCCGGGGAAAGATGATACTTCTTATGTTTCGATGGGGATTTATGTGTTTACTACAAGTAAGCTTGTGCAATATCTTTCCGAGGACCATAAAATGGATAGTAGCAGGGATTTTGGAAAGGATATAATTCCCAGGGTATACGCTGATGAAAAAGTATATGCGTATGATTATGTGCATAATGCGAAATCCCATCCTTACTGGAAGGATATAGGAACCATATCTTCTTATTTTGAAACACACCATGACCTTGTGGCAATTTCGCCAGAGTTGAATCTCTATGATAAGGAATGGCCTATACGTACCTATATGGAACAATGGCCCCCGGCTAAAATGGTGTTTAACCAGGAAGGTCGGAGGGGGTTAGCTGTAAATTCGATTATATCAAATGGGGCTATCATCAGTGGCAGCCTGGTGGAAGATTCGGTTATATCACCAGGTGTGAAAGTAAACAGTTATTCTGAGATACGAAAATCCATCATTCTGCATGGATGCAGGGTAGGAAGACACACGCGAATACAAAATGCAATTATTGATAAGTATAACATTATTTCAGAAAATGAAGAAATCGGTTTTGACCTTGAAAAAGATCGGCAGCGATTTACTGTTACACCAGAAGGAATTGTAGTTGTGCCGAAAGGATTGCTTCAATAAATAAGGTATATTATTTTTCTTCCTTGTGTTCTTCTTTAACCTTTTGTTTTAGTATACTCTCTTGTATCAGGTGGTAGTGTACCGGGGAGTGAATAACCATAGTGGTGAAAATATATTCGTCCTTGTTCTTCATCATGACATTCACATGCGATACGAGATCCTTGATCTCGAAATCAGACCTGCCAAGTTTCCGACCAAGATCATTCTTAACCAGTTCCTGCATAAACTGGTAATGAGAGTTGACAAATTCAAGGGCGATCTCTTTCTCGGGAGTATCACTCTTGTATTTATTCATTGCCGCTGTAATGTTATCAGAAGAAAGAAGGGAAACCGCTTCTTCCGCTACAAGCATGCGATTAGGTTCTGCGCCTGTACCCGTTTCGTTACTGGCAGGAATATTGTTTTGTTCTTCTGACATCACGGAAAACCATTTTTTATTTTCTTTAAGAATAAATTTTTAATATGCTACTGTCGTAACTGTATGGTGTCAATCAATAAAAAAGAGGGTATATCGTATACCCTCTTTTTTGCTGATTATAGCCGATATACGGTTATTATTCAGCAGCTTCTTCTTTGGCTACTTCTTCTTTTGCTTCTTCAGCAGGAGCAGCTGCTTCATCTGCCTGCTCTTCTACTGTGGCATCTTCAGGAGCCTTGGCTTCCTGCTTGCAGCCTGAAAAAGTAAAGCTTACTGTAAAAGCAAAAATTGCAGCAAAGATCAGCATAAGGATATTTCTCTTCATACGATGTAACCCCTCTTTATTTAAATAGTTTCTTTTAAAAAAACATTATTCAAATAAAAAATCAAGCATTAATTTAAAAAAAATTTATGTAACCATATATCATTCCGGAATAAACGTACATCTTGATGTGCCTGATTCCCATACGGTTACCGCTCGAACATGTATATCTTTCCCGAAATCACCTTCTGATATCATCTTCTGAACAGCTGTTGCAATGTACTGTGCTATGTTTTCCGAGCTGGGGTTTATTGTGGAAAATAATTCGGTTTCATTGAGGTTTCCATGATCAAGATCAGCCAGAACAGATTTTAAAATGTCCTTCAGATCATGGAAATCAATCAACAGCCCTATATCATTAAGTACGTGTCCGGCCACTTCCAGCTCAATTTTCCAGTTATGTCCATGAAGATTCTCACATTTCCCCATGTAGCCGTGTAACTGATGTGCAGCGGCAAAAGAATCTTCAACAGTAAGTATGTACATTGTTTACCTCTTCTATAATTATACAAACATTGATAATGCCCTGGCAACTTTTTCTATTTCTTTTCGTGTCAGGGTTGGATAAATGGGAAGTGAGAAGAGCTTTTTGGAAAACCTGTCACTTCTGGGATAATCAAGACCTCTTAATTCACAGTAATCATGCAGCGCGGGCTGTACCGGCTTGAAAATCTGAATATTCTGTTTTTTCCAGAATTTTTCGATTTTTTCGGGGATGGAATCAAAGAGTATGGGGAATGATTGATATGTGAAGTCATCATTAAAACTGTAAATGCTCTGGTGAGGTGTTTTTTGAAGGGCATCATAATATATTTTCGCGATATCTTTTCTTCTTTTAATGAAGTTTTTTATTTTTAATACCTGGCTTATCCCCATTGCCCCCTGCAGGTCTGTCATTGTATAATCAAAACCGGGAATGGCTGCAGAGGGCGCACCGTTGCGATAATCCCTTATCTGTGAATAATAGCGTGAATTTGCAGTAAAAACCATCCCGCCATTACCAGTGGTAATCATCATTTCCGGCGAGAAGGAAGAAACGAGAATGGATCCCTTGAAAATGTTGACGTCCTCCCCCCTGTCCTTACCGAAAATATGTGATATATCTTCAATCACCGGGATATTCAACCGGGAAAAGAGTTCCATATCAAGTGGAAATCCGAATAGATGCCCAACTACTACTGCCCGGGTGCGCTCTGATACCAGTTCACTAATCTGTTCAACAGATGGTGAAAATGCCCCGTCGTCAATGTCCACGAGGACAGGTTTGGCTCCGCATAATTGCAACGCACTCAGGGGAGCTGAATTAAAATATGATGGGATGATTACCTCGTCCCCGGATGCAATATCAAGCGCTTTGAACGCAAGATGATATGCAGCGGTGTGTGAACTGGTTGCAAGGCAGAACTTCATGCCAGTCATTTGCGCACAATGTGCTTCAAGTTTTTTTACGGTTGTACCTGTTGTCAGTTCATCCTGAATCATGCAGTCAAGTACACCTTCCAGTTCTTTCCTGGTAATGGTTGGTTTGCTTCCCACAATTCCCATTTTCATCATCTCCGCCTGTTTAATAGAAAGCAACTATCATGAGTATTATGTGGAAGGTCAAGCATGATTTCTCCACGAAAAACAGCTGAGAAACTATACCCTGTGCCATCTGGATACAGGGATTGCGGTAAGAGATAGCCTGCTTCACGTGACATTCACAAATAATCGCCTAAATTAATGTATAGTAGAGTTTTTCCTGTAAAGAGATACAGTGCATTATCCGATATGTCAAGTAGCAAGGAATAGTGGAGGTATATCTTATGAGTTCTGGTTCAAAGTTGAAAAGTGGCGTTCTTGCAGGAGCGGTCATGTGCGCATTCTTGCTGAGTTCCTGCGCGCCTAATGGAGCAATGACCCGAAAGGGCAATACCGGCGCAGACCGGTTCCAGTATGATTCTGGGGAAGAAGAATTTATATATAATGATGATCATGACAATACTGCCCGCGGCAGGGATGACAATGTATATGACAGGGGACGGGTTCGCTCTGAAGGGCGGCAGTACAGGGAAAGGTCTGAACCTGAACGATATGATGATGTCAGGGGATACAACAGGTCAAGTGACAGGATGAATGCTGATGGATACAATAACATGGGTGATGAACAGTTCTTCTCTCAAAACCCCCGCATTCAAAGTGACATTCCTGAAAAACGGGACAGTTTTTATCAGAAAGGAAACGCAAGCTGGTATGGACGGGAATTTCATGGAAGACTTACCGCTTCGGGTGAACGATTTGACATGAAACAGTATACAGCAGCGCACAGGTCTCTGCCTTTTGGTACAGTGGTGCTGGTGGAAAATCTTGACAATGGCCGAAAAGTTAAAGTAAAGATAAACGACAGGGGCCCTTTCAAAAAGGATCGGATACTGGATGTATCCCATGTGGCTGCTGCGGAACTTGGTATGCTTAAAACTGGTGAAGCCATGGTGGGAATAACGGTTCTTGGCAAAAAAGATAACCGTGATAACCTGGAGCAGCACAGAAGACCGGATGAGGTTGAGCCTGTTTTCGGTCGGGACAGTTATAACGCTTCAGATCATATGGATAGTGTCAGCAGTCCATACCAGATACAGGTTGGGGCATTCTATTCACAGGTAAATGCTGATAAACTACGGGATGAAGTTTCTTCAATGTTTAATAAACCGGTTATTGTTGTTAGAGAGGGATACCTGTATAAGGTGCGCATTACCAATCTGAAGTCAAAATACGAGGCTGAAGACTTCAAAAGAGATTTACAGGCGCGTGACATACCTTCATATCTTGTGGAAGAAAGACGATAAATGTAAAAAACCGGAGATATCCTCCACTATTGTATATTATTTTATTGAAAAAAAGTTTAATTGCTGTATTCTTACTATAAAGCATCTCCATTCAGGGATGCTTTATTATATGATCAGGGGTCGTTATTGCCGGAAAGGAGCCGAAAGTTATTTATTTAACAAAGGTTGGTCAAAAAAAATACTGCTGGTAAAAAAAAGTTGACAAAAAAAGACCATGTTTTGATACTACATCGTCCTGATGCCCACGTAGCTCAGTCGGTAGAGCATTTGCATGGTAAGCAAAAGGTCACCAGTTCGATTCTGGTCGTGGGCTCATTGTGTAACATATCTGTGAAGACGTAGTGACTTAGCGAGGGCATGCCGGCTTGCTCAGGTGCGGCACGTCATTTTACATTTTATGCAGAATAAAATACTTGACGAAAAGTGTCCCCGTATTAGCGTGCTCTAGCCTGAGCGGTTGATTACGGTATCATTTTTAAAAATATGACTGATCCAGGATGTAAGCCATGCGTGATATAATATTGCTGCAATGCAAGGAATGCAAAGAAAAGAATTACGTAACGAAAAAGAACAAGAAGAACCAGACCGGGAAACTTGAGATGAAGAAGTATTGTAAAAGATGCAATACGCATACAATGCACAAAGAAACGAAGGCATAAGGGTTCGGGGTACACGTAGTGTTTAAAAAAACAGTGACATTTGTTAAAGAAGCCAGGGACGAGCTGGGAAAGGTTACCTGGCCTGAACGTGACGAGGTGACAAGTTTTACCATAGTGGTAGTAGTGACTGTGGTAATAGTATCCCTCTTTCTGTGGGCAGTTGATACCACTCTTATGTCTTTAATTCAGTCGGTGATGTGATAATCATGTCAAAGGGATGGTTTGTAATACATACGTACTCAGGTCACGAAAACAAGGTGAAGCTAACGCTTGAGAAGAAGGTGCAGAATCTTGGTTTTGATGATAAAATTCTTCAGGTTAAAATACCCACTGTTGATGTTACTGAGGTCAAAGAAGGGAAGAAAAGGGTAAAAACGAAAAAAATATTCCCTGGATATGTTCTTGTTGAAATGGTACTTGATGATGAGACGTGGAGCCTTGTGAAGAACACCCCGGGCGTTACCAACTTTGTGGGAGCGTACGGATCGGGTAAGCCCCGTCCTCTTTCTATAAATGAGGTTAGCTCCCTGTTTGATCAGATGGGTGAACAGAAAGCGAAAGAGAAAGCATCAGCTGTAATGGAATTCTCTGTTGGTGAACATGTAAAGGTAATTGATGGTCCTTTCAGTAATTTTACCGGTATTATTGAAGAAGTGCATCCGGAAAAAGGAAGACTGAGGGTGAAAGTTGAGATTTTTGGCAGGGGAACTCCTGTTGAACTGGATTTCTTACAGGTTGGGAAAATATAGACTGGAAATATATACTTTAATAATCAGAAAAGGTAGTTGAAGATGGCACCAAAGAAAAAGAAAATAATGACTCAGATTAAACTCCAGATCCCCGGTGGTCAGGCAAATCCCGCTCCACCAGTTGGACCTGCTCTTGGTCAGCATGGTTTAAACATAATGGAGTTCTGCAAGGCATTTAATGATAGAACAAAAGACCAGCAGGGGTTGATTCTGCCGGTTATTATTACCGTATACGAAGACAGGTCATATAACTTTATAATCAAGACTCCACCTGCGGCAGTGTTGATTAAGAAGGCATTAAAGATAGAAAGCGGGTCAAGTGAACCAAACAAGGAAAAGGCCGGAAAAATAACCCGGGCCCAGCTTGAAGAGATCGCGAATATAAAGATGCCCGACTTGAATGCGGTAGATATTGACGCGGCAGTAAAGATCATTGCCGGCACTGCACGTTCAATGGGTGTTGATGTAGCAGAGTGACACCGGTATTATTCAGATAAATGAAGTTTTGAGGTTTGATTATGAATCGCGGAAAAAAAATCACTGATGCACGAAGTAAAGTAGATAAAACAAAACTGTACCCTCTTGATGAAGCGATTGGTTTGTTAAAAGAGAATGCCTTCGCGTCTTTTGATGAATCTGTTGAGATGTCAGTCAAAATAGTTCACAAAAGCTACCAGAATATACGTGGTTCTGCGGTGCTTCCTAATGGTACTGGTAAAGAAGTAAAAGTTCTGGTAATATGTAAAGGTGACAAGCAAAAAGAGGCTACAGAAGCTGGTGCTGATTATGTGGGTGCCGAAGATATTATTGAAAAAATCAAGGAAGGCTGGATTGATTTTCAGGCTGTGGTGGCCACTCCTGACATGATGAAAGAAGTTGGAAAGCTGGGACCTGTTCTTGGCAGAAAAGGTCTAATGCCTAAACCGAAAGCCGGTACTGTTACCGATGACGTAAAAGGTGTGGTAAAAGAGCTAAAGGGTGGCCGTGTAGAATACAGGGCTGACAAAACAGGTGTAATTCACATGGGCATTGGCAAAAAAACCTTTGATGATGGAAGCCTGGTGGAAAACATCAAAACATTTTACAGCCAGGTAGTAAAAGATAAACCTTCAGATGCGAAGGGTAATTATATAAGATCGGTTCATATATGTTCAACCATGGGACCCGGAATAAAAATTAATCATAAGGGGATTGAAAGGTAATGGCTAAACAGTATAAAATAGATGCGGTTACTGATCTTGTCAACAGGCTGAAAGAAAAGCAGAATATTATCCTTACTGATTATTCAGGTATTAAGGTTGAAGATCTACACGCATTACGACGCTCACTCGGCGAAAAAGATATAGATTACAAGGTAGTTAAAAACAGTCTTTTCAGCAGGGCCTTGAAGGAAGTTGGCTTTCCGGACATCAATGAACATCTAACCGGGCCTATTGGTGTTGTATTTGCAAAGGAAGATCTCAGTGAAGCCGCACAGATTATGAAAAATTTCTCTAAAGAACAGGAGAATTTCAGTTATAATCTGGGCATAATGGATAATGTTATATACGGAAAGGATCAGTTAAAGAAAATTGCAGATCTGCCAACTAAGGACGAATTACTGGCACAGATCATGTCACTTCTAAACGGTCCGGCTTCAGGTATTGCGATGATGCAAAAACAGGTTATATCATCGCTGGCAAGAGGAATCAAGGCTGTTGCTGAACAAAACGAGCAGTCAGCTTAAGATATAGAATTTCAGGGCGAAAAAGGACTTTGTGTTCAGTAGGTACCAACGTCTTTTCTACCCCTTATAAGTTTTTGCGGCTACGTTCGTATTAACTTGAGAAATCACTAAGTATAAGGAGTAACAAAAAATGGCAAAATTGTCAGTACAGGAACTTTTGGATGCGATTAGCGAGTTAACGCTTCTGGAAGCATCAGAACTCGTTGAAGCAATGGAAGAAAAATTCGGGATTTCAGCTGCGGCACCAGTAGCAGTTGCAGCAGCAGGCGGCGCAGCAGGCGGCGCTGAAGCGGCTGAAGAAGAACAGACTGAGTTTGATGTTATTCTTACCGGTTTTGGAGAAAACAAGATTGCGGTTATTAAGGAAGTTCGTGCGATTACCGGACTTGGCCTTAAAGAAGCGAAAGAGCTTGTTGAAGCTGGTGGAAAAGCAGTAAAAGAAAAAGTTGCCAAAGATGAGGCTGCAAAGGTTAAAGAACAGCTTGAAGGAGCTGGCGCGACAGTTGAACTTAAATAAAAGTGTTGCAAATTTAATTTGAAAAAGTATCAAAAAATTGGTATACTAACACCGAAAGGTTTGGTTGTTCATCGACCAGGCCTCTCGGTGTATTGTTTTTATCACAAAATTTTTTCTTCAAACGGCATTCAAAAGCGTTGAAAAAGCCATTCATTGCACACCAAATTAAAAAAGTAGAACGATTACAGGGTATTCGTCGCACATCATGTGAAAAAATCTTTAATACGTCTTCTGAGGCGTGTCTATACATTCAGGAAAATATATTATCGGGAAAAAGTACATGCAGAAACAAAAGAAAGTAATCAGTTTCGGAAAGATTGATCCAGGTATTACGCTTCCAAATCTTATTGATAATCAGGTCAGTTCTTATAAGTGGTTCCTGCAGCCGGACGTATCTGCGAACAAACGGAAGACTCAGGGACTGCAGGCCGTATTTACCGATACTTTCCCAATTGAAAGTCCACATGAGGATGTGGTTCTTGAATTCATTGAATACGAGTTCGGGGAACCCAAGTATTCTGAACTGGAATGCAAAGAGCGTGATGTCACTCATGCCACTCCTTTAAAGGCAACGATACGGCTTATAAAGAAAGACAGTATGGAAGTGCGTGAACAGTCTGTGTATATGGGTGATATCCCATTGATGACTGAAAGCGGGACATTTATTATCAATGGAGCAGAACGTGTGGTTGTGAATCAGCTGCACAGGTCTCCTGGAATATTCTTCTTTTACGAGGAAAATGAAAGAACGTATAATGTAAGGGTAATACCCGATAGAGGTTCCTGGCTTGAATTTGAGATGGATACCAAGGGGCTTATCGTTTGCCGAATTGACCGAAAAAAGAAGTTTCCGGTTACCATACTGATTAAAGCTCTCGGGTTTGAAACAAATGAAGAAGTAATAAAGCTTTTTTATGATACTAAAAAAATAAAGCTTACAAAAGAAGAAGCTTACGAAAGTCTTAAAAACAGGCGTGTGGCAGCAGACGTAGTGAGCAGTGAAACCGGAGAGGTTATTCTTGATGCCGGTGAACGAATCACTATAGACTCAATTGATACGCTTAAAGATGAAAAGATAAAAGAAATTGAAGTAATTGAATTTCCTAACAATAAAGATGACGCATACTTGATAAACTCACTGGAAAAAGACGAATGTAAGAGTTCTGAGGAAGCACTTTTAAAGCTTCACCAGATTGTTCGTCCAGGTGAGCCATCTAATGTTGAAAACGCCAACAACGAACTTTACAGGTTATTCTTCAACCCCAGGACATACAGTCTTGGTGGGGTTGGCAGGTATAAAATTAACCGGAAGTTCGGCTTCGAGATGGAAGATCGAAAAGAGGATACTCTTGTTACAGATGATATTGTAGCCACTGTTAAGTACATGTTATACCTGATCGCGGAGGTTGAAGGGTATGGCGTGGATGATATTGATCACCTTGGCAACAGGCGAGTCCGTTCAGTAGGCGAACTTATTATGAACCAGGTGAAACTGGGGTTTCAGAGGATGGAGCGTGTCATTAAGGAGCGTATGACCATTCAGGATCTTGATGTTGTGACTCCACAGGCATTGATAAGTATTAAGCCTATTACGGCTGTTATTAACGAATTTTTCGGTTCAAGCCAGTTGTCACAATTTATGGATCAGACAAATCCCCTGTCAGAGCTCACACATAAGAGAAGGCTGAATGCCCTTGGCCCGGGGGGGTTGACAAGGGAAAGAGCGGGTTTTGAAGTAAGAGATGTTCACCCATCCCATTATGGACGAATGTGTCCCATTGAGACACCTGAAGGTCCGAATATCGGGCTAATCCTTTCGATGAGTACATATTCACGGATAAATGACTACGGCTTTCTTGAGACACCTTACAAGGTGGTAAAAAAAGGCGTTGTTACCAATGATATACAGTATCTTACTGCCGACCAGGAAGACAGGCATTTTATCGCACAGGCAAACGCGGAAATTGATGATAATAGAAAGTTTGTTAAAACAATTATTCCCTGCCGGCACAGGGGTGATTTTCCGTATAAAAAACCTGACGAGATTCAGTATATGGACGTGTCACCACAGCAGATATTTTCTGTGTCCACCTGCCTTATACCTTTTCTCGAACATGATGATGCCAACAGGGCACTCATGGGATCAAACATGCAGAGACAGGCTGTACCATTGCTGGTGGAGGAAGCTCCGCTTGTGGGTACAGGCATGGAAAAGGCAGCCGCATACGATTCAGGTGTTATTATAATAGCACGCAGGGCTGGAGAAGTGGTGTACGCTGATGGTGCACTGGTAAAGGTTAAGACTTCCAGTGGAGATATGGACGAGTACTGGCTGCAAAAGTTCAAACGAACTAACCAGGGTACCTGTTTCAACCAGCGTCCTGCCGTAAGAAAGGGACAAAAGATAAAGGCTGGTGATATTATTGCAGATGGTCCTGCAACTGATAATGGTAGACTTGCCCTCGGTAAGAACATCATGGTAGCCTTTATGCCGTGGATGGGATATAACTTTGAGGATGCGATACTTATTTCAGAGAGGCTGGTAAAGGACGATACGTTTACATCTGTTCATATAGAGCAATTTGAAATTGAAGCCCGTGAGACAAAACTTGGACGGGAAGTTATTACCCGTGATATTCCGAATCTCAGCGAGAAGGCTTTCAGGGATCTTGATGCTGATGGTGTTGTGCGCAATGGTGCGTATGTGGCACCAGGGGATATCCTTGTAGGGAAAGTAACCCCCAAGGGAGAGCAGGATCTCACGCCGGAATACAAACTTCTGCATTCAATATTCGGTGAAAAGGCACGCGAGGTTCGTGACACTTCATTGCGTGTACCAAACGGTGTTGAAGGCATAGTTGTAGACGTCAAGCGATTCAGCCGTGAAAACGGTGATGAGTTGTCACCCGGTGTGGAAGAACTGGTTAAGGTGTATGTTGCATCAAAACGGAAAATCTCGGTTGGTGACAAGATGGCCGGACGGCATGGTAACAAGGGGGTTATATCAAGGATTGTTCCCGAATATGATCTGCCGTATCTGCCCGATGGTACCCCGGTTGACATTGTTCTTAATCCACTGTCAGTTCCATCTCGAATGAACCTGGGCCAGCTGCTTGAAACTGAGCTTGGCTGGGCGGCGGGTGAACTGGACATTCTCATCGAAACGCCAATATTTGACGGGGCAAAGGAACAGGATGTCCGGGATTATCTTAAAAAGGCGGATCTGCCAGAGTCATGCAAAACTATTCTGTACGATGGTAGAACTGGCAAGCCATTTGAGAACGAAGTTATGGTGGGGCAGATTTATATGCTGAAGCTGGCCCACATGATTGATGATAAAATTCACGCCCGTTCAACAGGTCCGTACTCTCTTGTTACCCAGCAGCCACTGGGTGGGAAGGCGCAGTTCGGTGGACAGCGGCTTGGAGAAATGGAGGTATGGGCACTGGAAGCATATGGTGCGGCATATACATTACAGGAACTCCTTACCGTAAAGTCAGACGATATGCTGGGACGTGCAAGGATATACGAAGCAATCGTGAAGGGCATAAATACAACCACCCCGGGTATACCGGAATCATTTAATGTTCTGATACAGGAGCTGCGGGGTCTTGCCCTTGATGTAAGAATATATGATGATCATAATAACGAAATAGGTCTTTCAGAGTGGAGTGAAGGTTTCAGTAAAACTAAACGTAAGATCAAGCTGGACACTTTGGAGAACATATGATTGATACTATGTGTACTTACCTTTAGAAGACTTGAAAAAATTTGATTAAAAGGTATGTGAGACTATATGATGAGAGATTTTAACGATTTCAATTCCATTCAGATTAAAATAGCATCTCCCGATATGATCAGGGAATGGTCATATGGTGAGGTGAAGAAACCGGAAACCATTAATTACAGAACTTTAAAACCTGAGCGTGATGGTTTATTCTGTGAACGAATTTTCGGTACCACCAAGGAGTGGGAGTGCTACTGCGGAAAATTCAAATCCATACGGTATAAAGGTGTTGTCTGTGACCGTTGTGGCGTTGAAGTAACCCATTACAAGGTCAGAAGGGAACGCGGTGGGCATATTGAACTTGCCTGTCCGGTTGCCCATATATGGTATTATCGCTCTGTTCCATCACGAGTTGGACTTCTTCTCAACCTTACGGTTAATGCGCTGAAGTCGATATTGTATTATGAGAAGTATGTTGTCATTGATCCCGGTAATACCGAGTTGAAGATGGGCGAAATTATCGATGAAGATACGTTTAATCATTATTACGAGACAGAAGGTGATACCTTTATTGCGGATATGGGTGCATCAGCAATAAAAGAAATGCTGTTGCGTCTTGACCTGGACGAGGAGTCACGAAACCTTCGTGTGGAAATTGCTGATAACGAATCCAAGGTTGACAGGAAACTTATTAAGCGGCTTGAGATCATTGAGTCATTCAGGGACTCGGGTAATAAACCCGAGTGGATGGTTTTGGATACTATTCCCGTCATCCCCCCCGAACTCAGGCCAATGGTACAGCTTGATGGCGGACGGTTCGCAACTTCAGACCTCAATGACCTTTACAGGCGGGTTATAAACAGAAATAACAGGCTTAAAAGACTGCTTATGCTTCGTGCCCCGGATATTATTGTACGTAATGAAAAACGGATGCTTCAGGAAGCAGTTGATGCCCTCTTTGATAACAGCAGGCGAAAGAGGGCAGTAAAAGGGAAGGCGAACAGACCGCTAAAATCTCTCAGCGACATGCTGAAAGGTAAGCAGGGCCGCTTTCGACAGAATTTACTGGGAAAACGTGTGGACTATTCAGGGCGTTCAGTAATTGTTGTGGGCCCCGAATTGAAAATATACCAGTGCGGTCTACCGAAGAAAATGGCCATTGAGTTGTTCAAGCCTTTTATAATGAAAAGACTTGTGGATAATTTGTATGTTCAGAATATAAAATCCGCAAAAAAAATGGTTGAAAATGAAAGACCAGAAGTTTGGGAAGTTCTTGAAGAAGTAATTGCCGAACATCCGGTGCTTCTCAACAGGGCACCTACACTTCATCGACTTGGTATCCAGGCCTTCGAACCGGTACTGGTAGAAGGGAAAGCAATAAAGTTGCATCCACTGGTATGTCATGCATATAACGCCGACTTTGATGGTGACCAGATGGCAGTGCATGTCCCCCTTTCACCACGTGCACAGATAGAATGCTGGACGTTGATGCTTTCTGCAAACAACCTGTTGTCACCGGCAAACGGACAGCCTATCGTAACACCAACACAGGATATAGTTCTTGGTATCTATTACCTGACATCTGAATTCAGTGAAGAAGTTGAACATATGCCAATGTTTGATAATGATGCTGATCTTACCAGGGCTGTTGATTACGGCCAGATAAAGATGCGGTCCAAAATCAAATACCTGATCGGTGATGAATTTATTGTTACAACCCCGGGAAGAATTATTTTCAATGAAATTCTACCGGAGGGGTACCCTTATGTGAATTACACTGTAAACGATAAGGAAGTAGCTTCAATAATATCAAAGATATTCAGGGAACATGGTCCTAACGCTACGGTAAGGGTGCTGGATGCCATTAAAGAAACAGGTTATAAATACGGTACATTGTTTGGTCCAACTATTTCGATGTCTGACATCAAGATACCTGTAGAGAAAAGCAGTTTTATTACACAGGGCGACAAAAAACTTGAAAGTATCGAAAATGAATATCGAAATGGATATATAACAAACGAGGAAAGATACAACAGGGTTATCGACCTCTGGACAAAGACTAATGAAGAAGTCACGGATATCATGTTTCAGGAAATGTCAAGCGATGCTGAAGGTTTTAACCCCATATATATAATGGCCCAGTCAGGTGCCAGGGGAAGCAAGCAGCAGATTCGTCAGCTGGCCGGTATGCGTGGGTTGATGGCAAAACCAAGCGGCGAAATTATTGACGTACCTATTCGCGCGAATTTTAAAGAAGGTTTAACAGTACTGGAATATTTTATTTCCACCAACGGTGCTAGAAAAGGTCTTGCTGATACCGCACTGAAAACCGCTGATGCGGGGTATCTCACAAGAAGGCTTGTTGATATCGCACAGGATGTTGTTATCAACATGGTGGACTGTAATACCACGGTAGGCATAGACGTGTATCCCATAAAAGAAGGCGACGAGGTGATTGAATCACTTGGCGCCCGGGTGCTGGGAAGAACTCTTTTATACGATCTAATTCATCCTGTCACCAAAGAAGTGATATGTGGTGCTGACGAGATAGTCGGCGAAGAAACAGCCGACATAATTGACGAGTTAGACATAGATTCTATTGAAATCCGATCAGTACTTACATGTGAGGCACGTCATGGGGTATGTGCAAAGTGTTACGGTAGAAACCTTGCCAATGCCAGGGCGGTTGACAATGGCGAGGCAGTTGGTATCATCGCGGCACAGTCAATCGGACAGCCTGGCACACAGCTGACAATGCGTACCTTCCATATTGGTGGTATCGCATCAAGGTCAGTAGAAGAGAGCGAAGTGCAGCTTAATTACCCGATTTACGTAAAAGAACTTACCTTTAAGACGGTTAAAGCACAGGACGAAGAAGGAAACAAGAAAACCATTTCTGTACGACGTGGGTACATTGTGGTGCAAAGAATAATTGACGAAGTTTCAATAAAGAGTGACTGGGAAGCACTGGTGCAGGATGGAGAGAAAGTGTACAGCGGCTCACCAATGATCAAGAAACCAGATGACACCACCATTAATGCAACACATTCAGGTATTTCCAAGCTGGATAAGAAGAAACTGTACATTCTTGGTGATTCACATATGATACCAATCAATGTAGGTGCGGAAATAAAAATTAAGGCAGAAAAATTTTACGAGGTTGATCCTTCAACCGGGAAAACTGAACCACTGGTAACCTTTGATCCATGGTTTGAGCCGATTCTTACAGAGATCAACGGGAAGGTGCAATTCGTTGATGTTGAGTTGAACAAGAGTCTGCGGGAAGAGATTGATCCGCAAACAAACCAGACGAAGCGTGTAATTGTCGAGTACAAGACTGAAAAGCTTCAGCCCATGATCGAGGTACATGGATCGGGTGAGGAAATTAATACATACCTTCTGCCAAAGGGAGCGCATCTTAACGTGGAGGATGGCCAGGCTGTAAAGGCTGGTAATGTTCTCGCCAAGATTCCAAGAGAGGTGGCGAAAACAAAGGACATCACTGGTGGTCTTCCAAGGGTTGCCGAGCTGTTTGAGGCAAGGTCACCAAAAGATTCAGCTACCCTGAGTGAAATTGACGGAACCGTACGAATTGGTGATACAACAAAGAATAAACGAAAGATAATTGTCACCGCTGAGGATGGAACAGACAAGGAATATTCAATACCTGCTTCAAAGTTCCTGAGGGTACAGGATGGCGACTGGATCAATAAAGGCGAAAAGGTAGATGATGGGTCAATTGACCCCCATGATATCTTAAAGATCAAGGGTCCACGGGAACTCCAGAAATTTCTTGTGAACGAAATCCAGGAAGTTTACAGGCTTCAGGGTGTAATAATCGATGATAAGCACATTGAAGTCATTGTACGCCAGATGCTTAGAAAAGTAAAAATTACGGATCCAGGCGATACAAGCTTCGTAATCGAGCAGATAGTGGATAAGTTTGATTTTATCGATGAGAATAAGAGGGTGGTAGAAGAGGGTGGTAAACCTTCAACTGCGATGCCAATTCTTATGGGTATTACCAAATCGGCTCTTAATACTGAGTCATTTATATCCGCGGCCTCATTCCAGGAAACCACCAAGGTTCTTACCGATGCAGCGATAAAGGGTAAGGTTGACCAGTTGCGAGGTCTGAAAGAGAATGTCATTATCGGACATCTCATTCCTGCTGGTACCGGGGTCAGGGAATACCAGAGAGTAGAAGTGTACCAGGATAAACCGGGTGACCTTGAGGGAATAGTGGAAGAGGAAAAACAGGAAGAAGTTCCCACTGAAAGCTAAATTTTCTTGACAAAAAACGGGGCTGCGACGCATATACCAGTAAACTTTGAAATATGTGTTGCAAAACCAATATAGAATTAAGGATATAAAGGAGCACAAATGCCTACTATTAACCAGTTGATTCGAAAGGGGAGAAAGAGTAGATCCAACAAATCAAAATCCCCGGCGTTAAAACAATGTCCCCAGAAGCGGGGAGTATGTACAAGGGTTATGACTGTGACGCCCAAGAAACCTAACTCCGCGCTGAGAAAGGTTGCCCGTGTACGTCTGACGAATGGAATAGAAGTAACTGCTTATATTCCCGGAGTAGGGCATAACCTGCAGGAACACTCGGCGGTTCTTGTAAGAGGTGGACGAGTTAAAGACATTCCAGGTGTTCGCTATCATATCGTTCGTGGTGCACTTGACTCACTGGGTGTTGAAGACAGAAGAAAGAGCAGATCTAAATATGGAACAAAAAGGCCCAAGGCATAATACCGGGATATTAACTGAGGGGTAAAGAGGTTAGAGCATGTCACGAAGGAGAAGACCAGCCAAAAGAGATATACTTCCAGATCCGAAATTTGGTAGTAAGTTGGTAACGAAGTTTGTAAACTGCATGATGTTGCAGGGAAAAAAGGGTGTTTCTGAGTCAATATTTTACAAGGCTATGGATATACTTGCGGAAAAGACACAGAAGGAACCTGTTGAAGTATTCCAGACGTCACTTGAAAACGTGAAACCACAGGTTGAGGTTAAGTCACGTCGGGTTGGTGGAGCCACCTACCAGGTTCCGGTTGAGATCAGGCCTGAAAGAAGACAGGCGCTGGCCATACGCTGGATTATTAACTATTCACGGGCAAGAGGCGAGAAGACCATGTATCAGCGTCTTGCAGGTGAGCTTATGGATGCGTATAATAATACAGGTTCAACAATTAAGAAAAAAGAAGATACCCATAAAATGGCAGAAGCGAACAAGGCATTTGCGCATTATAAGTGGTAGAATCAACTATACTGTATTTATTTATACCTTTTAATACCAGGGCAGATACCCTGGTATTTGGTATTTTATGATAATCTACACAAAAAGTTGTACATATCATCATTACGATGAGAAGTGGTAAAATAAGAATTGAATATACCAGGTGCTGATTATGGGACGAGAACTTCCGTTACATAGAACAAGAAATATTGGTATCATGGCCCACATCGATGCCGGTAAAACTACTCTTACAGAGAGAATACTGTTTTACACAGGAAAAACTCACAAGATTGGAGAGGTGCATGAGGGCACCGCTGAAATGGACTGGATGCAGCAGGAGAAAGAGCGTGGTATTACTATCACTGCTGCAGCAACAACCACGTCCTGGAAGAATACGCGTATCAATATCATTGATACCCCGGGGCATGTGGATTTTACCGTAGAAGTAGAACGAAGCCTGAGGGTTCTTGATGCTGCTGTAGCGGTGTTTGATGCTGTTGCCGGTGTTGAACCACAATCTGAAAAGGTCTGGAGGCAGGCTGACCGGTATCATATTCCGAGAATGTGTTTTGTTAATAAGATGGACAGGGTGGGTGCCGATTTTGAGCGATGCCTTGAGATGATCGAAAAGAAGTTGTTTGCCACGCCACTTCCATTGCAGATACCCATCGGGAGAGAAGAAGGATTCAAAGGTGTTGTTGACCTGGTATCAATGAAAGCGTTTGTGTGGAGTGAAGAAGGCACAGGAGAAAAATTTGAAACTGAGAATGTTCCGGATGATGTAATGGAAAAAGCTTCTCTCTACAGGGAGCGAATGATAGAATTGCTGGCAGAACATGATGATACGTTAATGGAAAAATTTATTGAGGGTGGGAAACCTTCCCAGGAAGAGATAAAAGAAGCAATAAGAAAGGTTACACTGACTTCAGAGCTTTTCCCGGTCTTTTGTGGAAGTGCCCTTAAAAACAAGGGTGTACAGCATGTTCTGGATGCTGTAGTTGATTATTTCCCATCACCGAAGGATGTAACTGCTATAAAGGGTTTTGACCCGGAAAATCACGAGATATTAGTAGAAAGGCATCCAGATGACAAAGAACCTTTCTGTGCCCTTGCTTTTAAAATTCGATCCGATACCTACGTGGGCAAACTTTGCTATATACGGGTTTATTCCGGTCATATTGAAACGGGTAAACAGGTTTTGAATGTGGATAAAGGCAAAAAAGAAAGAATTGGTAGAATACTGCGAATGCACGCAGATGACAGGGAGGACATCAAGGAGATATTTTCCGGAGATATAGTTGCCCTCGTGGGAATGAAAACAGTTCAGACAGGTGATACAATTACAGATACAGATAACCCGGTTCTGCTTGAAAAAATGGAATTTCCTGTTCCTGTTATATCAGTGGCAATAGAGCCAAGAACAAAGGCAGACCAGGAGAAGCTTAACAATTCACTGGAGCGTTTGCAGGATGAGGATCCCACCTTTATAGTGAAAACTGATCCGGATACGGGGCAGACCCTTATATCGGGCATGGGAGAGCTGCATCTTGAAATTATTATTGATAGACTTAAAAATGAATTTAACGTACAGGCTAATGTGGGTAACCCGCAGGTTTCCTATAAGGAAACCATTACAACTAATGCGGTTGCCGAGCACACTTTCGAGAAGGAGATTGCCGGGAAATTGCAATATGGCAATGTGAAGGTTGAGGTAGAACCAATGGAGCCTGGTTCAGGTTTTCTTTTTGAGAATAAAGTTGCAGGCGTACAGGTTCCGGATGAATATGTGGGCATTATCGAAGAAGGTTTTAAGGATGCAATGATGTCTGGTGTTATTGCCGGATATGAATTGATGAACATTAAGGCGATACTCAAGGATGCGAAATACCGGGAAGGCGAATCAGCATCGAATGCATATCGCATAGCAGCCAGTATTGCGTTTAAAGAGGCAGTTGAGCAGGCGAAACCTACCCTGCTTGAACCGATAATGGAACTTGAGGTTGTAGTGCCGGATGAATATACCGGTGAAATAATAAACGATTTGAATTCCAGAAGAGGAAAAATTGAAAGTATTGATATGCGGGGACAGCTGAAGGTTATTGACGCAACTGTACCATTGTCAGAAGTTTTCGGATATGCCACCAGTGTCAGATCATTAAGCCAGGGGCGGGCATCACATTCTCTTCAGTTCAGCAAATATGATCTTGTGCCGCAGAATGTAATGGAACAGATACTTGCACGGTTTTCAGGCAGATATTATTAAAAATGAGCAAAATTATTTGATAAAATCTGCTATTGTGTTACTTTCATAGTACTGTACGGAAATTAAATATATAGTGGACCAGTCATTCCAGGTAAAAATTCTTTTTATATGGAATTAATTGGTTGACAGAAATCCCATATATTTTTTTAATTCACACACCCAGAATCAACCCTGGGTGTGGTATATTAACGTATTAACATATAATTATGTACTAATCAATTTTAAGCAGTTCTTTCATGTTCAACAATTAAAGCTATACGAACTGCTTTTAAACTTTTGTCAAAAATACTACGAATATTTAATGAAGGAGAAAGGAGATGGCAAAGGAAAAATTCGATAGGAGTAAGCCACATGTCAACGTAGGTACCATTGGACATATTGACCACGGAAAGACTACGCTTACATCTGCAATTACAAAATGTCTTTTCTCAGCTTACGGTGAGGGAAAGGCAATTGATTTTGATCAAATAGACAATGCACCTGAAGAGAAGGCCAGGGGTATAACGATCGCTACATCGCATCAGGAGTATACCACTCCGAAGAGGCATTATGCGCATGTTGACTGTCCTGGTCATGCTGACTACATCAAGAACATGATAACCGGTGCTGCCCAGATGGATGCTGCCATTCTTGTTGTAGCTGCAACAGATGGACCAATGCCTCAGACAAAGGAACACGTTCTGCTTGCTCGTCAGGTTAACGTGCCGTACATGGTAGTGTTTCTTAACAAGGTTGACCAGCTGGATCCATCCGACAAGGACGAGTTGATTGAGCTTGTTGAAATGGAAGTAAGGGATCTTCTCAGCAAGTACGAGTTCCCTGGTGATGAAATTCCGATTATTGCCGGATCGGCTCTCAAGGCAATGGAATGTGGTTGTGGTAAAGAAGATTGTGAATCTTGCGGACCTATCATTAAACTGGGCCAGGCACTTGACGATTATATACCTGATCCGCAGCGAGACAAGGACAAGCCTTTCCTTATGCCGATAGAAGACGTTTTTTCTATTACCGGACGTGGAACAGTAGTTACAGGTAGAATTGAGCGTGGTATCGTTCATACTGGTGATGAGATAGAGATTGTTGGTTTTAGAGAAACAAGAAAAACAGTTGTGACCGGCGTCGAGATGTTCCGTAAGATCCTTGATGAAGGTATGGCAGGTGATAATGTTGGTTGTCTGCTTCGAGGCATTGGAAAGGATGACGTAGAGCGAGGCCAGGTTCTTTCTAAACCAGGTGCGATTACACCTCACAAAAAATTTGATGCAGAAGTATATGTTCTTTCAAAAGAAGAAGGTGGACGTCATACACCATTTTTTGCCAACTATCGTCCGCAGTTCTATTTCAGAACTACTGATGTAACAGGGATCATTGAGCTTCCTGAAGGCGTTGAGATGGTAATGCCAGGTGATAATGTAAAGATGAAAGTTGAGCTTATCACACCGGTTGCCATGGACGAGGCCCTTCGTTTTGCCATTAGAGAAGGTGGCAGAACAGTAGGTGCTGGTGTTGTTGCAAAGATTATTGAGTAATTAAAAAAAATTACTTGATTTTACAATGCTGTGTAATAGATGTTGTCAGGCCATAGAAGATATGGCCTGACATGATATAATGAATGTATAATTATTTACGCTTATGTCTAAAATTTGATTTAGAGTATAGAAAAGGGAAATAGAGTGGCAAAGCTGGCAGGACAACGAATTAGAGTAAAACTGAGATCGTACGATGCGAAGCTGCTGGATCAATCGGCGGAAAAGATCGTGGCGACTACAAACAGAAGTGGTGCGAAGGTTGCGGGTCCAATACCTCTTCCAACACGAATTGAAAAGTTTTGTGTACTTCGCTCTCCTCATGTTAATAAAAAGTCACGTGAGCAATTTGAGATTAGAACTCATAAGCGGCTTATCGATATAATTGACCCGAACTCGGATACAGTGGAAGCGCTTATGAAGCTTGAACTTCCCGCCGGAGTTTCAGTCGATATTAAATCCTGATTATCGGCAGTTTTCTCTTTGTACATAATGTACGTATATGCGAATTGATATTATTGGCTAAATGGGTTAGCAAGATGAAGAAGGCTCTAATTGGCAGAAAACTTGGAATGAGCCAAGTATTTAAAGAAGATGGTACTATTGTCCCCGTCACAGTATGTGAACTCGGACCATGTGTCGTCGTGCAGAAGAAAAATGAAGAAAAGGATGGCTATGGTGCCATCAAGCTTGGCTTTCTGGATACAAGGGAAAACCGTCTTACCAGGCCAGTGGCGATGGATCTGAAGAAAAAGGATATCCCCTTTAAAAAAGTTTTCAGAGAAGTACCGCTCTATGATGAAACACTGGATGAGGGAAAAGTTCTTACCTGTGATATCTTCCAGGAGAATGATGTCGTGCAGGTTACCGGAACTTCAAAAGGAAAGGGGTTCGCGGGTGTTATTAAACGCCACGGATTTGGTGGTGGCCGGAAAACGCATGGATCACATTTTCACAGGGCTCCCGGTGCAATAGGCGCATGTGCATTCCCTAACGAAGTTTGGAAAGGGCAGAAAATGCCGGGAAGATATGGCGGAGACAAGGTGACGGTGAAGAACCTGAAGATTGTGAAAGTTCTCAAGGATAAAAACATTGTGATGATTTCCGGAGCGGTGCCTGGAACAAGAAATTCAATAATTACGGTTAGAGAGAAATAGGCGGTTTCACCATGCAAGTGGATAAGTATACAATAGATGGAAATAGCGCGGGTCAGGCGAACCTGGAAGATTCTGTTTTTAACGCAAAGGTAAATGATGTGCTCGTATACGAGCTTATTAAGGCAGCAAATGCCAATCTGCGTCAGGGGAATCATGCTACCAAGGAACGTTCCTTCGTGCGTGGTGGTGGTGCAAAACCATGGAGGCAGAAAGGTACAGGCAGGGCGCGGCAGGGCAGCATCCGATCACCCCAGTGGGTTGGCGGGGGCGTTGTGTTTGGCCCCAGTCCGAGAGATTATCGTATTGACATGCCGAAAAATTTAAAGCGTGAAGCATACAGATCTTTGTTGTCACTTAAGGCGAAGCAGGGAACCATTAAGATTATTGATGATTTTTCGATTGAAAATGGTAAAACAAAGGAAATGGTCGCAATTGCCAAAAAGCTCGGTGTTGAAAAAGGGGTATTGGTAGTTGATGGAGAAGATTCCGCGATCAAGAGGGCAATGCGAAACATTGGATGGTTCAAGTACAACAATGTAAAGCGGCTTTCCAGCAGGGAAATCTTTTATTCAAAGACACTCCTTATGACAGAAAGTGCAGTAAAATACCTGAACGAGAAGTATGCTAAGTAAAGGGTAAATGGAATGAATTATAATGATATAATAATAAGACCGGTTGTGACAGAGAAGACGACAGATTTGTCCGAGCAGAACAAGTATGTCTTCCAGGTTGCAAATTCAGCCAACAAGGACATGGTCAAGAAGGCTGTGAAAGAAATCTTTAATGTAACCCCTGACCGTGTGAACGTTATAATGATGCGCGGTAAGAAAAAAAGGGTACGATATCAGTATGGATATACAACAGCCTGGAAAAAAGCAATTGTTACGCTTAAGGCTGGAGATAAAATAGAACTATTTGAAAATCAGTAATTCAGTATATTTTAAAAGTTTCAATTTCAGGAAAAAAATACGATGGGTATTAAAAACTTTAGACCAATAACACCAACACAGCGATACAAGACAAATCTCACGAAAGATGAGATAACCAGTGATACTCCTGAAAAATCGCTCACAAAGGGCATAAAAGAATATGCCGGCCGTGGGCATAAGGGACAGATATCAGTCCGTCGACGAGGTGGTGGACATAAGAAACGATATCGAATAATTGATTTTAAACGGGATAAGTATGGGGTTGAAGGGCGTGTGGACTCTGTTGAGTACGATCCAAATCGTTCAGCAAATATCGCATTGATCGTATACCTTGATGGTGAGAAGCGGTATATTGTTGCTCCCGATTCTGTCAAGGTCGGCGATAAAATAATTGCCGGTGAAGATGTAGAGATAAAAGCGGGTAATGCTCTCCCTTTAAAAAACATACCCGAGGGAACAAGAATTTATAATATTGAATTGACCAAGGGTAAAGGCGGACAGCTTGCAAGATCTGCAGGTGTTGCCGCTCATATTACTTCAAAAGAAGGTAAGTATTGTAATATTAAACTTCCTTCCGGAGAGATCCGGAGAATTAACAGGGAGTGTTATGCAACTATTGGTGAAGTGGGCAATAAGGATCACATCAACATTACCATTGGAAAAGCAGGGCGCAGCAGATGGCTTGGTAAAAGACCAAAAGTTCGAGGTGTTGCAATGAATCCTATAGATCACCCACTTGGTGGTGGTGAAGGGAAATCTTCCGGTGGTCGTCACCCTGTATCGCCTACAGGCCAGCCAACTAAGGGATACAAGACACGCAAGAAAAATAAGTACAGTGATAACATGATAGTGAGAAGAAGGAAGTAAAATATGGCACGATCGTTAAAGAAGGGACCATACGTAGAAATCAAACTCTTCAAAAAGATTGAGGAAATGAATTCTACTAATACCAGGAAAGCAATAAAAACGTGGTCGAGAAGATCGACGATATTTCCCGAGATGATCGGACATACATTAATGGTTCATAATGGTAAAAATTTTATTCCCGTTTATGTAACAGAAAACATGGTTGGGCATAAGCTTGGTGAATTTGCTCCAACAAGAAATTATAGAGGCCATACAAGTAAAGACGATAAGTTAGCGAAGAGGAAAAGATAATGGAAGCAAAGGCTTTTTCTAAATTCAACAGGATGTCTGCTTCAAAAGCCAGACTGGTTGCAAATGAGATCAGGGGATATCCATTTCCTGAAGCGATTGATATATTAAAGGCAATACCCAAAAAGGCTTCAGGATTGATTCTGAAAACGCTTTATTCTGCAGGTGCAAATGCCAAGTATGCCAGTCCTGATCTGCGTGAAGATGATCTTTATATCAAGAAAATAGTTATTGATGAAGGGCCAACGTTAAAAAGGTATAGACCACGGGCCAGGGGAAGAGCAACAAGAATCAGGAAAAGAACGAGCCATATCGAAATTGTTCTCTCTGATGAAAGTTAAAAAATTTTGTAATATAAGGTAATTGTAATGGGTCAGAAAGTCAATCCAATAGGTATACGCGTAGGTATTAACCGAAGCTGGGATTCTGTATGGTATGCGGATAAGAAAGAATATACAGATAATTTGCATGAGGATCTCAAGATAAAGAAATTTGTGCAGGACAAACATAAAAATGCCGGTATTGCGAGAATTACAATTGAAAGATTTCCAGATCGGTTGAATGTGAACATCCATGCTGCAAGACCAGGATTGTTGATTGGCCGAAAAGGTGTTGATATTGAAGCTCTGAAGAAGGATTTGCAAAAAATAGCTTCGAAGAATGTATACATTAACATACATGAAGTAAAAAAACCTGAAAAAACAGCGAAGCTGGTGGCAGAGCAGGTTGCAGCGCAGCTTGTTTCTCGATTTCCTTTCAGGCGTGCAGTTAAACAGGCTATATCAGGAGCAGTGAGAAGCGGCGCACTTGGTATTAAGGTAAATGTATCCGGACGTTTAAATGGTGCTGAAATGGCGAGATCCGAGTCTTACAAAGAAGGCAGGATACCCCTTCATACGTTGCGTGCTGATATCGATTACGGGTTAGCAGAAGCACATACTACTTTTGGAGTAATTGGTGTTAAGGTCTGGATTTACAATGGTGATGTGTTGTCAGGTAGAGAAGAAACAGAAGAAGACAAGTACGCTGTTAAAAGAAAAACTAAGTAATAGTAGATAAGGGTTATTCACAATGTTGATGCCGAAAAGGACAAAATACAGGAAGATACAGCGCGGGCGCATGAAAGGAAAAGCCCTGAAGGGATCGACCATAAATTTTGGGGAATTGGCGCTTAAGAGTGTAGAATGTGGAAAAATTTCCAGTCGCCAGATTGAGGCTGCCCGTATTGCAATATCAAGAAAAGTGAAAAGAGGCGGGAAACTGTGGATTCGAATATTCCCGGATAAACCGTTTACCAAGAAACCAGCGGAAACGCGAATGGGTAAAGGAAAAGGTAATCCTGAGGGATTTGTAGCTGATGTAAAGCCGGGAAGGATACTCTTTGAGATATCTGGTGTTGATGATCAGTTAGCACGTGATGCGTTAAAAAATGCATCCAACAAGCTTCCTGTTAAAACGAAAATAATTTCTATTAAGTAGTACTGTAATCAGGGATATATACAATGAAGGGTAAACTTGAAGAATTAACAATTGAGGAACTCGATAGAGGTCTCAGTGAAAGTAAAGAAGCATTAAGGCTGGAACGATTCAAGGCAGTAACCAGCCGTGTTGAGAATCCCAAGAAAATGAGTGAGCTCAGGAAACATATAGCAAGGATCTTAACGCTTAAAAGTGAATATAAACTGGGTATCAGAGAAAAGCAAAAGTAATTATTAAGGGTTGGAAGAACGAGCAATGGAAAAAATGAATCGTAAACAGCTGACTGGTAAAGTGGTTAGTAATAAAATGGATAAAACCGTTGTGGTTGAGATAGAGAAGTATATTATGCATCCTATTTACCACAAGTTTGTAAGAAGAAGAAAGCGGATTAAAAGCCATGATGATAGAAATGAATGCTCAATTGGGGATGTTGTTAGAATTGAAGAAACACGACCCATTTCAAAGCAAAAACGGTATCGACTGGTAGAAATAATTGAGAAAGTGAAATAGGGTTAGCGCAATGATTCAAGTACAAACTATGCTCGATGTTGCTGATAACAGTGGTGTTAAAAAGGTTCAATGTATAAAGATACTGGGTGGAACACGACGAAGGTATGCCACTGTAGGTGATATAATTGTTGTGGCTGTTAAGGATTCACATCCTTCTTACGGCCTTAAAGATACAACAGGGAAAAAAGTTCACACAAAGGCCGTTTTGAGGGCTGTAGTTGTAAGAACAAAGAAGCCGGTAAGACGAACTGATGGAACGTATATCAGGTTTGATGACAATGCAGTCGCAATTATTGACCCGAAGGGTGAGCCAAGAGGCTCACGAATATTTGGACCTGTTGCACGGGAACTGCGCGAGAAGAATTTCCTTAAAATAGTTTCTTTGGCGCCAGAAGTTTTATAGAAGGTGGATGATATGGTTAAGTCAAAGTTAAAGAAAAATGATAACGTGATGGTAACATCGGGGGCTGATAGAGGAAAAAGGGGCAAAATTCTGTATGTTGATAGAAAGCTTGGCAGGATTGTTATCGAAGGTATCAACAAGAAGAAAAAATTTGTGCGTCCCTCTCAGGAAAATCCAAAGGGTGGTGTTATAACCCTGGAGTACCCCATAGATATATCGAATGCTATGATATTCTGTGAAAAATGTAAAAAGGCTGTACGTATAAGTATCAAGCAGAAAGATGACAGCAAGTTGAGAGTATGTAAAAATTGCGGAAAGAGTATTGATTAATAAAGGGTGATGATAATGGCTTCCAGACTTCGAGAGACATATGATAAAAATATTAAAAAGAACCTTATGGAACGGTTCAAATTTTCATCCCCTATGGAATTACCGAAAATCGAGAAAATAATTCTTAATGTAGGTATGGGGGATGCACATGCTGATCAAAACGCGCTGAATTCAACAATTAAAGAACTTAGTGCAATAACTGGTCAGAAAGCTGTCAAGACAGTGGCAAAGAAATCAATTGCTGCTTTTAAAATTCGCGAAGGTTATGATGTTGGTTGCAGGGTAACGCTTCGTGGGGAAAAAATGTATGAATTTCTTGACAGGTTGATCAATGTATCTTTACCTCGTGTTCGTGACTTTAGGGGGCTATCTCCAAAGTCATTTGATAATTTTGGAAATTACAACTTTTCAGTTAAAGAGCAGATTATATTCCCTGAGATAGATTTTGATAAGACTGATCAGATTTATGGAATAAATATTACAATAGTAACAACTGCAAAAAATTCAGAGCAAGCCAGGGCGCTGCTTGATGAATTCAAAATGCCATTTAGAGAAGCGAGGTAAGAATCGTGGCCAGCGAAAGAATGTTTGCAAAAATGAGAAAAACACCAAAATTTAAGGTTCGACATAGAAACAGATGTAGAATTTGTGGAAGACCACGTGGATATCTTCGAAGGTTTGAAATGTGCAGGATTTGTTTAAGAGACCTGGCCAGTGAAGGTAAAATACCTGGTGTTACAAAATCATCTTGGTAAATAATAAGGGAGTGTTTAAATATTATGAGTAGTGTATCTGATCCTATCTCTGATATGTTAACTAGGATAAGGAATGCAATAAATGCAGGACATCTTAAAGTAGACATACCTTCATCAAAATTGAAAATGGCTATCGCAAAAATATTAAAAGATGAAGGGTTTGTAAAAAACTTTAAGATTATAGATGACAATAAGCAGAAGATATTGCGTGTATATTTGAAATATGACAAGCAGAACCAGCCTTCTGTTCTAAGTATTAAGAAGATAAGTAAACCAGGTAGAAGAGTATATATAAAGGCTGAAGATATAAAGCCTGTTTACAATAATATTGGTATATGGATTCTATCCACTTCAAAAGGAATAATTACCAACAAGGCTGCAAAACAACTCAATGTTGGTGGTGAAGTGCTTTGCGAGATATTATAATACAGGATAAATGAGTAATTGATATGTCACGAGTAGGAAAAAAACCGATTCAAATACCCGAGGGTGTTAAAGTAGAAATATCCGGCAGGAAAGTTAATGTAACCGGTCCTCTGGGTTCATTAAGCTGGGATTTAATAGAAGGTATTGATCTAAAACAGGAAGACAATATCCTTTATGTTGAGAATAAGGGTGCAGAAGAGGATAAGAAATTACAGGCATTCTTTGGTTTGTCAAGGGCACTGATTTCTAATATGGTTAATGGTGTTGCTACTGGTTTTGAAAAAGATCTTGAAATACATGGGATTGGATACAGGGCAACACAGGTGAACCAGGATATCGAGTTACAACTTGGGTATTCACACAGTATTAAGTTCAGTCCACCTGAAGGTATAACAATACAGGTCGTGGATCCAACGAAGATAAAAATTAAAGGCATTGATAAACAGCAAGTTGGACAGGTTGCCGCAAATATAAGAGAATTGAGAACTCCGGAGCCCTATAAAGGTAAAGGAATCAGATACAAAGATGAATATGTTCGAAGAAAAGCTGGAAAGGCTGCTAAATAATCGGAGATAACCAGAGGATACGTATGGATAAACTAGCTTTAAAAAAGAAACGATATCTTCGAAGAAGATACACGGTTAAGAAAAAGATACGACGAAATGCAGAGAGCTTACGACTATGCATTTCACGATCTAATAAAAATTTCTATGTTCAGATAATTGATGATAGCAAGGGTGCTACCGTGATAAGCGCTTCGACATTTGAAAAATCGTTTCCTGAAATGAAACATAAAGGAAATATTGAGGCTGCGAAAGCGCTTGGAAAGATCCTGGCTGAACGTGCAGTAGAAAATGGAATTAAAAGTGTGGTTTTTGATCGAAATGGATATTTATACCATGGGAAGATAAAAGCATTTGCTGATGCAGCCAGAGAAAATGGGTTAGAATTTTAGGAGTGATAACTGATGAAAATAGTGAGGAAAAAAGCAAAGGCTGAAGGACTGGATGTTGCTGAGAAAGTTATAGTTATAAACAGGGTCGCCAAGGTTGTTAAAGGTGGTAGAAGATTCTCGTTTAATGCAATGTCAGTTGTCGGTGATGCGGAAGGTCATGTTGGCGTTGGCTTTGGCAAGGCAAATGAGGTTCCTGATGCCATAAAAAAGAGTGTTGAAGATGCAAAGAAGAATTTATATAAAATCAATTTAAATAAAAATACTATACCTCACCAGATTATTGGAAGGTATAAGTCTGCCCAGGTAATATTAAAACCTGCCAGTCCAGGTACGGGTATTATTGCAGGGGATTCTGTCAGGGCAGTAGCAGAACGTGCCGGAATTTCAGATCTTATGGCAAAATCAGTAGGTTCAAGAAATCCAATCAATATCGTAAAAGCTACAATGAATGGATTGATGGGACTGAGAAGTTTGAAAGAGGTTGCTGATCTACGTGAAATTCCCTTGAATAAATTGTGGCAACCATAGGTAGAGGATATATACGATGGCAGTAAAACTATTGATAACCCAGAAAAGAAGTTATATTGGATCCAAGCCAAAACAAAGGGCAACATTGCGAGCTCTCGGGCTCAGGAAAATTAACAGCCAGAAGGTTCACGAGAATAATGCTGTTGTACGTGGAATGATCAATGTGGTGCGACATATGGTTGAAGTACAGGAAATTAAAGAATAACAGGTGAGTATTTTTCATGGAAGCTTATACACTGAAAAAACCGGAATCTATAAAACGAAGAAAGCGGGTTGGTCGTGGACCAGGAAGTGGTCATGGTAAAACATGTTGTCGAGGTCAGGATGGGCAGGGAAGCAGATCTGGCTATTCAAGACGTCCATGGTTTGAAGGTGGACAGATGCCATTGCAGAGGCGGGTTCCCAAAAGAGGTTTCAACAATCTCTTTAAAAAGGAATACCAGATAGTCAACATTGAGCAAATTAGCAAGTTAAAAGAATCTGAAATTGATCCAGCTCTCATGAAAAAGAATGGGATTATCAATGATGCTGATAAGGTCATAAAGATTTTGGGAAATGGTGAGATAAAAAATTCAAAAAAAGTTATCGCTGATGCGTTTTCTAAAAGCGCACAGGAAAAGCTTATCGCCGCTGGCGGTTCAGTCGAAATAAGAGAAAAAATACAACCTTCAAAAAAGGATAAATAATCCAGATGTCAAACGTTGTGGTTAACATTTTTAAGGTTCCTGAATTACGGAGACGTATTCTATTTACGCTGGCAATACTTGTAATATATAGAATAGGTGCCCATATACCCATACCGGGTATAAACGTGGATGCTTTGAAGGCATATTTCGACCAGGCAGCAAAAAGTCAGGGTGGCGGATTAATGGACTTTTTTGACCTGTTTGCAGGTGGTGCATTGAAAAGGTTTACAATATTTGCTCTTGGTATTATGCCATATATTTCTGCATCAATTATTATGCAGCTTTTAACCGTTGTTATACCAGCAATTGAAAGACTTTCTAAAGAAGGGCCTGAAGGGCAGAAAAAGATTAACCAGTATACAAGATATGGAACGGTTATCCTTTGTGCAGTTCAGTCAATGGGTTTGACTTTCTGGATGAAATCCATGACATCTCCCAAAGGTGCAGTTGTTCCCAAAGATGCCGGACTTGAATTCATCCTGATTGCGGTTATTGCTATCACCACGGGGACCATGGTTCTGATGTGGCTGGGTGAAATGATCACTGAACGTGGAATAGGAAACGGGATATCCCTGTTGATATTTGCGGGTATTGTTGTGCGCCTTCCAGGGGCAACACATGATACAATTAACAGGATAGTCAGCAGAAGTGATCCTATTATTGGTGTTATATTGATAGGAATTTTTATACTGGTTGTGGCAGCATCAATTATGTTGACCCTTGGAACAAGAAAAATTCCAGTACAATATGGTAAAAGAGTTGTAGGAAGAAGAATGGTGCAAATGTCGTCACAGGCAATTCCTCTTCGTGTAAATGCGGCTGGTGTTATACCAATAATTTTTGCTTCATCAGTTATTCTGTTTCCGGCACAGATAAGTAATATGCTGGGGGGATCAGAGTATACAATATTTACGAAGATACAATACTGGTTATCACCCGGTCATGCGGCATACATGATATTATACAGTGCATTAATAGTATTCTTTTGTTATTTCTATACGGCTATACAGTTTAATCCAGTGGATATTGCTGACAACTTGAAGAAGTATGGCGGGTTCATTCCAGGAATAAGACCCGGACAAAATACTGCCGAGTATATAACATATATTTTAAACAGGATAACACTTCCAGGATCTATATTTCTTGCACTTATTGCAATTGTCCCGGATTTTATAATAAGGATTTGGCCGGAAGAAGTTTCACCATCAATGGCATACATGTTTGGTGGTACGTCCCTTCTTATTATAGTAGGGGTTGCTCTGGATACCTTGAAACAGATAGAATCACAGCTGCTTATGCGGCATTATGATGGATTCTTTAAAAAAGGAAGAATGAGGGGGCGTCGATAACCATAAAATGTTTATTGCATAATGGTAGTAGATGTTGAAGTGAGCGCATAATTTGGCTATATATATTTATAATAAGGACGAGTTGCAAGGGATTGAAGCTGCGTGTAAAATTACAGCTGAAGTACTTGATGAAATTGGAAATAATATCTCTGAAGGCATAACAACCTACGAATTGGACAGAATTGCAAGGGATAGAATTGAAAAAGTAAACGGTAAACCGGCTTTTTTAGGTTATCGGGGTTTTCCCGGTGCGATATGTTCTTCAATAAATGAAGTTGTAGTACATGGAATTCCCGATAAAAATGTTTCCCTGAAAAAAGGTGATATAATTGGGGTTGATATAGGTGTTTTGTATTATGGTTTCTATGGTGATACTGCAAGAACATTTAAAGTTGGAAAAGTTGACGAAGAAGTACAACATTTGCTTGATGTAACATCAGGATCATTATATCATGCAATAGATCAGTGTGTTGCTGGAAACAGGATTTCTGATATATCCCATGCGGTACAGGTTTATGTGGAGGAACATGGTTTTTCTCCGGTAAGGGAGTTTGTAGGTCATGGAATTGGACGAAACCTGCATGAAGAACCATCAATACCGAATTATGGTAAACCAGGAAAAGGGCCAAGAATAAAGGATGGTATGGTATTTGCCATTGAGCCCATGATTAATATGGGCACATACAAGATAGAAGTACTTGACGATGGTTGGACAGCAGTAACAAAGGATCGCAGGCTTTCTGCACATTTCGAACATAGTATCGCAATAGTTGATGGAAAAGCGAGAATTTTAACAAAGGGTAAAAATTTTAGTTGAAATTAAGAGTGTATATATGGCAAAAGAAGAACCCATTGAAGTCGAAGGTGAAGTAGTAGACTCGTTACCGAACGCAATGTTCAAGGTAAAACTGGAAAATGATCATGTTGTCCTTGCTCATATTTCCGGTAAAATGAGAATGCACTATATTAGAATACTACCCGGTGACAAGGTAACAGTGGAACTATCTCCCTATGATTTATCAAGGGGAAGAATTGTATACAGGACAAAATAGTAATTGATATATTAGCAACTGTCTTTTTCTACAGGAAGGGGTGTTATAAATGAAGGTAAGAGTTTCTGTCAAAAAAATATGCAGTGATTGCAAGGTCATCAAAAGACATGGCGTTGTTCGGGTGATTTGTAAAAACCCGCGTCATAAGCAAAGACAAAAACGCCGAACTGCAAAAGCGTAGTAATTATAAATCAGTTAAAGAGGAACTATATGGCAAGGATATCAGGTGTTGACATTCCAAATAACAAAAGAGTAGAGATTGGACTAACATATATTTATGGTATAGGACATTCATCTTCTTTAAAAATCTTAGAAGAAGCAAATATTAATACGGATACCCGGGTTAAGGATTTAACTGATGAGGAAATTAATGAGCTTCGAAAAGTTATTGAACGTAGTTACAAGGTAGAAGGTGATCTACGTACACAACTGGCTATGGATATAAAACGATTAATGGATATAGGTTGCTACAGGGGTATTCGTCACAGACGTGGATTACCTGTTAGAGGACAAAACACCAAAAACAATGCCCGCACAAGAAAGGGTAATAGGCGAATAGCTGTTGGCGGGAAAAAGAAGAAATAATTAACGAGGTATAGAAGTGAAGCAAAGAAAAACCCGAAAAAAAGAAAAAAAGAATATCCCGGTAGGGAAGGCATTCATACAGGCTACATATAACAATACCATAATTACCCTCACAGATATGCAGGGTGATGTGATATCATGGGCATCCGCAGGTGGAGAAGGATTCAGGGGTTCAAGAAAATCTACACCATTTGCAGCTCAAATGGCCGCCAAGGTAGCTGCTCAAAAGGCTATTGATGGGGCAAACTTAAAATCAGTTGAAGTTATGGTAAAAGGTCCCGGGATTGGGCGTGAAGCTGCGATCCGGTCTCTGGCTCAAACCGGCTTGAGTGTTACGAAGATAAAAGATGTAACCCCAATTCCTCATAATGGATGCCGACCAAGAAAGAGAAGAAGAGTTTAAGGAACGAGGTACGTACTTATGGCAAAATATACCGGCCCATCATGTAAATTGTGTAGACGAGAGGGTGTGCCCTTGATGTTAAAGGGTAGAAGATGTTTAACTGAAAAATGTGCTGTGAAGAGGAAAAAATTTCCCCCTGGACCACCAAGAAAAAGAAGATCAAAATTATCTGATTATGGTATCCAGTTGCGTGAAAAGCAGAAGATAAAGCGAAGCTACATGCTGCTTGAAAAGCAGTTTAAAAGCATTTTCGTTGAAGCTTCAATGATGAAAGGTGTTACCGGTGATAACATGATGTCATTATTGGAAAGAAGGCTTGATAATGTGCTTTATCGCATGGGTTTTGCATCATCACGAGTTCAAGCTCGACAATTTATACAGCATAGACATGTGACAGTGAATAATCAAATAGTAGATATACCATCATTCCGTGTGAAGGAAAATTATGAAGTGCAGATTCGGGATGATTTTAAAGAAAATACCATGCTTGAAGATGCTATAAAACTTTCCAAGGCTGTGAGTTCTGTTCCAGAATGGGTTGAAGTTGACTACGATGGTAGAACTGGTAAAATTGTACGACTACCAGCACGACAGGATGTCCTGGCTGCATTCAATGAGCAGCTTGTAGTTGAGCTATACTCCAAGTAATAAGAGCCCGAGTAAGATAATAATTATTAGAAGTGCATGTGTATAACAAACGGAGGTACTGATGTCGCCCAAAAACCTACTGAAAGGTTTTCGAAGACCCACAAAAATTCTATTTGAACATGACGAGCTCCAGGATAATTACGGGCGTTTTATTGCGGAACCCTTCGAAAAGGGGTACGGACTCACTATTGGAAATTCATTACGAAGAGTACTGCTTTCATCTATAGAAGGATCTGCAATAACTGCGATTAAGATTGAAGATGTTCCACATGAATTTGCTACTATTGAGGGTGTAGTCGAAGACGTCGCGAGAATTATCTTGAACTTAAAAAAACTCAGGTTCAAGTATGATAGTGAAATACCTAAGGTAATTCATGTTGTTAAAGAAGATGAAGGTATGTTGACAGGGGAAGATTTCAATATTGATTCAGATATTGAAGTCATGAATCCGGATATGCCTATTGCTACCCTTTCGGGTAACGGTAAAATAGATATGGAAGTGCAGATAGAAAGAGGCAGGGGATACGTTCCGGCAGAGTTGAACAAATCCAGTGCTGAATCTATCGGTGTTATTCCTATTGATGCGATATTTACACCAGTTCGGAAAGTGAATGTCAAGGTAGAAGATACGCGAGTAGGACAGCGTACAGACTATGATAAGCTGATTATCGAGATATGGACTGATGGATCTGTAAAGCCGGATGACGCACTTGCTCATGCAGCTAAGATCATAAAGGATCATATGACAATATTCATCAATTTCGAAGAAGAAATTGAAGAAGAAACTGAAGTTGTTGATGAGAATCTTGAAAAGATCAAAATGACGTTGTCAAAATCAATTGATGATCTTGAACTCTCAGTGCGGGCGTATAACACTTTAAAGAGCCTGGAATTGAATACACTTGAAGACGTTGTTCACAAAACAGAGGATGAACTGAGAAAGTCAAAACACTTCAGCGAACAGATTTTTTCTGAAATTAAGAAAAAGCTGGAAGAAAATCATCTAAGCTTGGGATTAAAGGACTGAGAAGAGGTAACAGGTAATGAGACATCGAAATAGTGTTAGACAACTTGGGAGAACTCATTCTCACAGAAAAGCAATGATGGCAAATATACTGACATCGTTGTTTGAGCATGAACGGGTTATTACAACACGACAAAAAGGCAAAGAGTTGAAGAAGGTTTCCGACAGGCTTATCACCAGGGCGAAAATGAATCTCGAAAAGCCGGAAGACAGTGATAAACAGCTTCATAATAAGCGTATTGCGATGAAGATGATAAAAAATCGGAATATTATCAAAAAGCTTTTTGAAGATATAGCTCCCAGGTTTGCAGAAAGAAATGGTGGTTATACGAGAATGTATTTACTTGGAAGAAGGAATGGTGATTCAGCCGAAATGGCAATGGTTGAGCTTGTAGAAGGGCCGATTAGAACCAAAAAAGCTGAAGTAAAGGAAGATGATACTTCCAGGGATAAAAAGAAAAAGAAGACCAGGAAAAAAGATAAAGATAGCTGATAGAGCTTATCTTTTCGTGAACAGAATAAAAAGGATGGCAGTAGAGCCATCCTTTTTTAGTTGATGCTGGTATACCAATTAATAAAAAATTATCTATTCTTGTCTTTTTTGTAATCGAGACTTTTCAATTGAATGAATAAGACTCATGTTGTCATTCGCATCTACCTTGTATTCTTCCGGTATACGGTCATCAAAAATGGGTTCCAGCGTGTTTCCCTTGATACCATATTTTTTTTGTATGGCTACAATTTCATGTGCTTTCAATATTTTATGTATTTCAATACCATATTGTTTGGCCTGCCTGCAATTTTCAATAATGTCAATATAACGATTGATAAGTAATTCAAGATGTTTGTGTGTCCTGTCTTCTTTATTTTTAAGATAGTTCAAATCATCGTCTTCATAAATGTTTCTTGCATCCTGTAATCTCTTGTAACCGTTTTTAAGGTAACTTTCAATTCTGGTTCTGTCGTGAAAAAAATGGTAGTTCTCTTCCTTGTAAGCTTTAACATCTTCGAGAGGATTGAAAGGTTTGTAAAAATATTTTGCAAGTCCACTACCTTTGCTGTATTCTATCAAAATATCAAAAGATTCTTTAGATGTGGAGTCTAAAATATTTTTTGTGCGATTCATGTAATCCTGAGAAAAGGTATCAATCATATTAAGTAGTTCAGTTTTAACCTTGAAAAATTTTTGATGTGATGAGGTGAAGTTTTGTGCGTAATATTCTTCAGATGCATTTTGAAACAATGCTTTTATTTCGTCGTATTTTTTCTGCTGCTCATCGGTAGCAAAATTTTCTATTATAATACGCATGGTTCTTAGTTTATCAAGTGTGAACCTGTAATCGTTTCGTGATTTCATTGATGGTGAAAGTGCCGAACTGTTGCTGTATAATCCAACACATATTATCAATGAAATTATTATATATGTTATGCTTTTATGCGGCATTTTTTTACCTCTATACACTTTTATATGTATATCGACACATTTAAATTATGTCTTTATGTGAAAATATCAATTGATTTTTATAAAATTGTATTATTGACTATGATAAAACAATATATTGAATTAGTAATTGAATTTCCAATATAATGTATATCTGACTACACTGCAATAAGATATAATGAAATGAAAAGGTAATTGCGAAATATTCATGGTATAGATAGTGTTGTTTTTGAAGTGAGAAACTTGATTGGGAGAAATATCACCAGGTATGGAACAAAAAAAAGCAAGACGTGTTTCTTTCAGACAGAAGAACCCTACTAAATGCCCGGTTTGTTCAAATGAATTCTATCGTGAGGAAATGTTAACCGGTGGAGGCAGATTGATAGCCGGGAAAATTACTGATGAACTAAGAAGATTGTATGAGAAAAATGAAAAATGGGGTACCATATATCCACAGGCATATGTAGTTACCGTGTGTCCACGATGCCTGTATGCAGCATACCACAGGGATTTTGATTCATTGACGCAGGAAGAAATTCAAAAAATGCAACAAACAACAAATGCGAGAAAGTCGTCTATCCAGAAATTCTTTGGTGATTTAAGCTTCGAAGATGATAGAAACCTTGAACTTGGTGCCGCATCATACATGCTGGCGGTTGATTGTTACTCTTTCAGGAACAAGAATGTAGCACCCACATTTAAAAAAGCCGTATCCTCAATCAGGGCTGCCTGGTTATTTGATGATCTTTCAAAAAAGTACCCTGAAAGACCATATAAAAAAATATCCGATTTCTTTTATAGAAAGGCATATGGTTTTTACTTCACCTCAGTGGAACTGGTGCAAAGTGGGGATGAACCATTTGAAGCAGCAGGTCATCTTGGTCCGGATACCGATAAGAACTGGGGGTACGAAGGACTGCTGTACATGTGTGCAATTTTAACTATGAAGGTTGGCGCCAGGGAAAAGGATATCAATAAGAGAATTGAGAATTTTGAAAAGACTAAAAGATATCTAAGCAGGTTGTTTGGCATTGGCAAGGCATCCAAGTCGAAACCAGGTGCGTTGATAGATATGACACGTGATTTATATAATAAAATGAATGAAATGCTGGATGAATGGAAACAGGAACAGGAACAAACGGAAGAAACCAGGGAAAACGACGAATAGCAATTATAGTTCAGTATGACGGCCGGCGATTTAACGGGTTTCAGGTTCAGGATTCAGGAAGAACTGTTCAGGGAGAACTGGAAAAAGCTTTAAAAATTCTTCTGCGGGAGGATATCAGGATAACCGCTTCCGGGCGCACTGATACAGGTGTACACGCCCTTGGACAGGTGGCACATTTTGATACTTCTTCATCAGTAAGCCTGAAGCGCCTCTTGATCGGCATGAATGGAATTCTTGGTAAAGATGTAGCATTAAAGAATGCGTATTATGTAGATAATGATTTTCACGCGAGATTCAGTGCTGTTTCACGCGAATACATATACCTGATACATAATCATCAGCAGAGAAGCCCGTTTATGATGTACAGGGCCATGTGGATACGTGATCAGTTGGATATTGATTACCTCAACCGTGTTGCTTCTTACCTTGTTGGTGAACATGATTTTGCATCTTTCTGTAAAGCACAGTCACAGAATGGTTCAACTACGCGGTTTGTCGAAAAAGCCGAATTTACCGCCAGTGATTCGCTTGTGGTCTTTACTATCAGGGGAAACGCCTTTTTGCATAATATGATTAGAATAATTATTGGAACAATTGTTGAAATGAATGTGAAAATGCAGCCTGAAGAAAACATTAAAAATGTATTAGCCCAAAAAAACCGTATACATGGTGGGATAACAGCGCCACCGTATGGTCTTTACCTTAATAGTATTATTTACACACCAGGTCTTGACGAGATGAATATAGAGTTAGAAAAATATTGATCCAACTATTTGTTTCGTAACAAAAAAACATACAGGGAACCATATACTATTGTTGACATCATGAATACCTTCACATGCGCTGGTGATATATAATTAATTATTGACATAACTTTGCACAGTTTTGATAGTACCATGACTGAATAGGGGAAATTATAATTATAATGATGAAATACTGTAGATTCGTAATCATAGTGACGCTTGTTGTGTGTACGGCCTCACCACTTCTGGCGCGAAGAAAATCCCAGGACTTCTTTCTCAAACCACAGGCGGGTGTGTGGTTTGGTCCAATAACACCGGTATATACCACCAGTGAGGACGTGGAAACAAGGCTTGGAGGAGGGGTGTTTGCCCGTTATAACCTGCCCTGGGCACCATTGAAACTGGGTGTTGATGCCTCGTATCAGCATTTCAAGTCACAGGGCGTGAAGGAACTGACACTGTGGCCGGTATACGGCAATTTGCTGTTTCGGCTTCCCATAAATCTTCCGCTGGCATTTCAGTTTAAACTGGGAGCGGGGGGCAGCTCGGTTGAGATACAACCGGAGGATCAGCGGCAATGGGACCCGTTATTCATGGTTGGTGTTGAAGGGTCCTTCCCTGCCGGTAAGTGGGTGAATATAGGTTTACGAATTGATTACCTGCTAATCTACGAGAAGCATATCGAGGGAGCACAGAGAAACGGGCATATCGTTAACACGGGTATTACCCTTTACCTGAATATTGGAATTTAATAAAAAACGGAACTTTTATGAATAGTACATGTACACATGGTATACATATAACAGTAATTCTGGTGATTCTGCTGTTTGCGGTTTTCGCAAATATTGGCTGCGGAGACCAGCCATTGTTTGACGAGATGGCAGAGAGCCGCCTGAAGGTGGTGATCAAGGGGACATTTGAGTCGAATGATCC
>CAZVRB010000009.1:0-53512 GCA_964629365.1 uncultured Leptospiraceae bacterium | reverse complement strand
CGCCTTTGCGGTTTCTGTAAAAAAATCTCCGTGCCCCTGTGCCTCCGTGGTTACCATCCCGTTAAGTCACATCCCGGCAACCCGAAACGAAAAAGGCAGTTTCACGTACTCTTCACCAATAGCATGGAGAAAAAGGGCCTGCTCTGACTCATTCTCGAAGAGGAGAAGCTCCGGGTCATCACCAAAGACGGCTGCCAGGTCATGAGACAGCGTATCATACGTCCCCCCGGTTACCAGTGCCGCTGACGGCGCGTCGCTTAACAGTTTCAGGGCAGGTCGGGCGTTGTCACGGGTGATCCGGAGTATGGGGGTAACAACCCGGCAGTGGCGTACCGCCTTCATGAAGACACGTATATCCGGGACCACGTGGTAAAATCTGATGCCCCGGCCTTCTTCCGGGCCGGAGAAGACGTTCAGACGGGAGAGAAACCCCGTATCCTCCCGGCCTTCGAGAAAGGCTCTGACCCCCTTTTCATCCACCATTGATGTTGATTCCAGAATTACGTTGTACAGGGTGTGTTCTGTGGACAGCCCCGTAAAAAGAGACTCAAGCCGCGGCTGCAGGGGGACGGACTTGCTGAGCCCGATGTAGAATGAAAAGACACTGGTTTCAACCATGTGTACGTACCTGCTGCCTTCCCAGGAGGGGGCGTCATCCCCGTTGAAGCGGGCACCACGGGTAAGTATTCCCTCCTCTTCCATGGTGAAATCCGGAAGGGAGAGTGGGGTAAGGGATATCCCCGTTTCTTCTTCCATGTGGTCTGCAAGCGATCGCACCTGTTCAAATGAGAATGCATGGCTTTCAAGCAGGTAATAGGGTGGACGGGACTGGTACCTGCGGGCGAACTGCGGGGCCTCGTCGCGGATGCGGGTGCCGGGCAGCAGCATGAGTGGATAGAACTCGATGAACTCTCCCAGACCTTCTTCAGCCAGCCGCCCTATGGTACGGTAAAATCCTTCCGGTGTGTCGCCGGGGAGGCCGGGTATGATGCCCACCTGGAGTTTTAGGCCCGCGTCGGCAAGGTGACGCATGCCGGCAAGTTCTTCTTCAACATGTGTGCGCCGGCCCACCCGTTCAAGGGCCGAAGGAGTGAGGGTCTGCAGGCCAACCTCGCAGCTGGTGAAGCCTGCCTCTGCCATGAGGTGAGCCTCTTGCGGGCCGATCCCGTCGGCACGCATCTCGGTGTGCAGTCTTATGCCGCGGTTCACGTCCGCCAGCTGCCGTAGCTTTTCTTTGAATTTCGGGGTACGGTTGAATGTGGGTGAGAGGATGTATATCTCGGAAACACCCGTGTGAAGTCCTTTCTCGATGGCTGTGGTCAGCAGGTCAAAGGGCTGCTCACGGACGGTGTAGCAGTTCTTCGAATAGAAGCAGTAACTGCAGCGGTAGGGGCAGCCCCGGGTCATTTCGAATGAGACCGAACCGTCAAACATTGGGGTGAGCCAGTTGCGGGTGAAGGGCTCAATGAAACGGCCCGCATCCATGAGTGCATCAATGGGCTGTGCAAGCAGGCGGTTGCCTGCAGGGGTGCGGGTAACGTGGCTTTCAACGGTGCCGTCGGCAAGGTGGTCAAGAAACCATTCCCCCTCGCCGGAGACGAAGAGATCAACCTGTTCACGTTTTTGGGCAAGTGCCCACGAGCCTTCGCTGATCTCGGGGCCGCCAAGTATTACCTGTATATGCCTGTCAGCCTCTTTCACCATGGCGGCAAGTGAGAGCACCCGCTCCACGTTCCAGAGGTAGCAGGTGAAGCAGAGCATTTCGGGACGGGTGCGCAGAATGTAACGGAGCAGCACCCGGTCGGAGGCGAAGTTCTCAAGCACCATGGGCATGAGGGAGGGGCTGTGGCTTTTGCCATGCCTGGCCTGCAGGTATGCCGCAAGGGTAGCCGGGGCGGAGGGGATGTTCCCCTGTATGTAGTTCCACCCGTGGTCAACCAGGGGCAGCTGGATGAATAGTATGTTCATGTGTTGTCACTGTTTCAGCAGTATTGTTGTCGAAAGGCTATAGTGACTTTTCGAAGATCATCTGTCAACAACTCCAGTGCCCGCTGCTCAATGTCTCCGGGAAGGCCGCCGTAAAAGGCCTCTGCCATGCCGCCGGTGATACAGGCAAGGGTGTCGCTGTCACCGCCGAGGGAAACGGCGTTGCGCAGGGCGTCCTCGTAATCCGTTGATTCAAGAAAAGCGATAATAGCAGGGGGGACGCTTCCCTGGCACGAGACGTCAAAACTGTAGGATGGCCGGATATCATCAAGGGTCATTGAAAGGTCGTAGCCGAACCGGTCGGTTATCATGTCACGGATTTGCTGTTTATCGTAGCCATTACGGGCGGTGAATACACACGCGGCGGTTGCCTGTGCCCCCCGTATCCCCTCGGGATGATCGTGGGTGACGGCGGCAGTCTGCTGTGCCTCGGTGATCACCTCCTCGAGGGTGTCAAAGGCGTATCCCACGGGGCTCACCCGCATGGCCGACCCGTTTCCCCAGCTGTTGTAGGGACCCATTTGCTCGTCCTGCGCCCATCGCTGGAACATGCCTCCGTATCCCGCGTGTGGATAGGCGCGGTAGAAATCACGCAGTGCAAGGTCGTATGGTTCGTTGTTCATAATAGCATGGGCGATGGCGATGGTGAGCACCGAGTCATCGGTAAATGTGCATCCCTTACCGAAAAGCGGGAAGTCCTTTGTTTTAATGGGTGATGCTTCGTATATGGAGCCGATGATATCACCGGCAATCGCGCCCAGCATGATTTCCTCCATTGTTGTTGATTTTTATCTGGTTTAGTGTATCATACTTTGTGGTTGCATCTCAAGGATTAAATGAAAGTCAAACACAGAGACACAGAGATAAAAGAGAGGGCACGGAGAAGGATTTTATATTTTATTCTTTAATATTTTAAAAATTATAACTCTGTTCCTCTGTGACCTCTGTGGTTGAATTAAAAGTCTTTCCGGAGGGGAAATGAACTGGAAAAAAATAACCGGTGTTATCATTGGAATTATTCTGGTATTAGTTGTCGGTGGCGTACTCCTGGTGCAGAGCTGGATGCAGACGCCGCATGGGACGCTGGATCCGAGGGTGGCGGTGTACCTGAAGCTTACCGGGGCGGCGGAGAAGAGCCGTGAGCAGCTTGAGATACCGGTAGAGGAATCGCGTAAGCGGCTGGCCCGGAAGGCGGCGTCGGTAAGCGGCACGCCGGTGAAGATGGCGTCGGTGCAGGATATGAAGGCCAGGGCCGGTGGACTTACCGTGCCGGTGCGGGTGTACACGCCGAAGGGTGAGGGCCTGTTCCCGGTGGTGGTGTTCTATCACGGCGGGGGCTGGGTGCAGGGGAGCGTTGATACCCATGACAGCCTGTGCCGTATCATCGCGAAGAAAAGCGGTGCTATCGTGGTTTCGGTTGAGTACCGGCTGGCACCGGAGCATACATACCCGGCGGCGGCCAATGACGCGTACGCGGCCCTGCGATGGGTGGCAAATAACGCGGCATCATTTAACGGTGACCCGAAAAGGATAGCGGTGGCCGGTGACAGCGCCGGTGGTAACCTTGCTGCGGTGGTGAGCCTCATGGCCCGGGACAGAAGCGGCCCTGACATCGATTACCAGGTGCTTATATATCCCGGAGTGAACTCTGCAAGCCTGGATACGCCGTCGTATGATTATTTTGCAAAAGGATACATGCTTGACAAGGCCGGCGTGGAGAGGTTTATCAACCTGTACCTGCCGGATAAGAGTGACCGCGGTGAGCCCTACGCGTCTCCGCTGCTTGCAGGAAGTCACGCTAACCTGCCGCCGGCACTGGTGATTACGGCAGGTTTTGATGTGCTTCGTGACGAAGGTGAAGCCTACGTGCAAAAGCTCAATGAGGACGGCGTAGAAGCCCGGTATATCAGGTACGACGGTATGGTGCACGGCTTCATATCCGCGGATAAACTGCTGCCCCAGGCACGGGATGCTACCGATAAGATCGGGGAAATCCTTAGACGGGAATTTTCTGAATAAAAAACAAACACAGAGACTCGGAGAAACAGAGAACCATAATTACATTATTACTTTGTATCTCTGTCTCTCTGTGTTTGATGTGTTAAGGTTATGCAGCATGGATGTCTATGGATAACAGCAAAAGAATATTCTGTTTTTTCACGGAGTACCAGGAATCACTGGTGCTGGACGATGCTGGTGAGATCATGGTATTACTGGATGATGGGGATCGTGAGCGATACCAGCGATACACGCATTCTGAAAAGAAGGCGGAATTGCTGGTGTCCAGGCTGCTGGTGAAATCGGTTGCCTCGCGAATGTCTAATGTTGGACTGCGTGATGTGATACTGTCATCAGAGCCATCGGGAAAACCCCGGATGCAGGTAAAAGGCCATGATGAGAAGATTTTACCCTCATTCAGCGTTGCCCATACACACGGCCTGGTGGCTGTTGCCTTTTACAGGTACGGGGAAGTGGGGGTGGACGTGGAGGACATGCTGGACACACGGCGCCACCTGGAGGCCATAGCCAGGCGCTTTTTTTCCGAGGATGAAAAACAATACTTCCAGGAGGGAGATGGCCATACATCGGCGGGCCGTTTCTTTACCCTCTGGACCCTGAAGGAGTCTATAGCAAAACTGAGCAGGGAAGGTGTTATTGAACTGCTGAAAGAGAACCTGGTGAAACAGGGAAATATCCTCGAAGCAAAAGACGGCATGCACCTTGAAAGCCGGATTGTTGACGAACAGTACTGTTTCGGGTTCGCAGTACAGGGAGAAAAACCCGGTTTACCGGTACACCTCGAAAGCATATCATACGCCCGCCTGCACGCAAACCTGCACAGCTGATGTATTATTTTATTCACCACAGAGACTTAGAGAAACAGAGGGGGATATGTGTTTCCCGGTTGCATTCCATGACAACAATCTGGTTTTTCCAAGTCACATGATGTTTGATAAACCACTGGAAAAAATAAAATAATCTCTTTTCTCTGTGTCTCCGTGCCTCTGTGGTTGCTCTTTATTACATCTAATGAAGGGTTTGCTTCTTTGCCTGGAAGAGGTAGTCCATGGCGGAGTCCATGTCTCCTTTGAGCATGTGGCAGAGGCTCAGGGAGATGAGGCTTTCCCTGTCCCCCCCTGACTTAACCTTTTCTTTGAGTACGCGTATCTTGGTGTCTATGGTGCCGTGCCTGTCAGTGAAGACTTCAACGGGAATTGCTTCGATGAAAGTGTCGAATTTTTTAAAACCCTCGGTGCTGTGCCGCATCGAGTTGATAACCTTCGCCGCATCGTCTACCCGGCCGTCGTTCATAAGGGCGTCGGCCCGAAGGCGCTGAAAACGGCTGTTGTCCACACCTGTTTTCTCAAGCTCATCGAGGTAGTACAGTGTGTTCTTGTAATCCCCGCTCTCGTAATGATGCAGGGCAAGGGCGGTTAGTGCAACCCTGTTCCCGGGTGCTATTACAAGCACATCCTTGAAACAGTTAAGGGCCGCCTTCCTGTTGTTCAGCCTGCTGAAACAAAGTCCCATCACCAGTATGGTGAGTGGGAAATATGATTGTATTCTGCGGGCTTTTTCAAGCATCAGTACGGCCCGCTTGTATTCACCTTTGCGGTAGAGTATACTGCCGATATTGAAGTAGATGAGATAGTCTTCACCCAGGCGAAGGGCGTGATGGTAGTTTTCCATGGCCTCGTCATAATGTTCCATTCGTGAATACAGGGAGCCGAGATTCAGGTAGGCTTCTTTGAAGGTGGAATCTTCAGACACGATGGCCTGGTATTCCCGCAGGGCGCTGGTATACTCCCCCTTCTTCTCAAGTTCAAGGGCATTAGCGAAACGCTGCTGTTGTGTCTGCATGGAGCTTCTCCCTGTAGTGGGGTTCTTTTTCCGTGACATAATATTCATTACATTCTATCGGACGTACATGTGTAATAATTAAAAAAATTCCGTCTCTCGTAATCAGGATCATTATCTGAAAATAGCCACACGGTTGCGTCCCATTTCTTTAGCTTTGTACATGGCCCGGTCTGCACGGTCAATGAGGCTTTTTGAATCAACATCCCTGTTGACGTCATACTCTGCAACACCAAGGGAGATGGTGACATGCAGCGGCTTACCCTGACCAGAGAAGGGGTGGCTCTCAACAGCATGGCGCAGACGCTGGGCCACTGCGCCCGCCTGTTTCAGGTTGGTCTCTGGTAGTATAACAGCAAATTCTTCTCCCCCGTAACGGGCGGGCAGGTCAATTTTTCGAAGCTGGTCCCTGAAAATCTGGGCGGCTTCTTTCAATACTATATCACCCTGCTGATGGCCATAGGTATCGTTAAAATTTTTGAAGTGATCAATGTCAGAGATGATGATTGACATGGGGGTTTTATATCTCTGGCTGCGTTTAATTTCTTCAAGAAGGCGTATCTGAAAATAATGGTGAATGAACAACCTCGTCATCCGATCCAGCGTGGACATGAGGTACAGGCGTGAGTTTTCAACCGCGATGGCGCCGAAACGGGACAGGTAGTTGAGAAACTCGCGGTCGCTTGTGTCAAACCCCTCATCGTTCAGTTTCTTACCAAGGATAAGTATTCCGTTCAGTGAATTTTTCGACTTAAGGGGCACAATAATTTCAGGTTCAAAAAAAGCTATTCTTATCAGCTCATCTTTTATGTCTTCAACCTCCATGAGATCATCATATCTAGCCGGGTGTGGGTTGCTTTCAAGGTATTGTACCAGGGGTGAATTCTCGGTGATAATGGTATCCGAAGGGAAATCCGAATCATACCCTTTTGACATGTGGATATAGTAATCATTTATGTCAATATCCACCTGGAGTAAAAGTGCCACCTTCTCAATGAACATCTGCCCGATACAGCTGTACAACAGGGATTCTACAAGGCTCTCGAATTCAAGGTTTGAGGACAGGCTGATTCCTATCTCAATAAGGTTACGCAGGTCATATACCTTTTTCTCAAGCGCGTTGATTTCATCGATTTCTGTCATTACCGGGTTTCCTTTTCATTGAATAGTGTGTATACCTGTTTATCGGCATAAACCCGAATCGTCAAAAGGTTTTCTATAGTGAATGCCTGTTACAGCAACAGGTATATGATCTGGCATTCCTGGTCTTCAGGGTTTAACCATTTTTCTATAAAGGCGGTTTCAAGGTACATTGATTCGCCATTATTTACAGTATAATCCTCGTCATTTATGCATATGTTAATGGTGCCCTCAATTACCATGAAAAACTCTCTTCCCTTGTGCAAAAACAGGGGTCTTTGAACATCTGCCTTATTATCAAAAGTTATATGAAAAGCCTGTATACCTGTAATTGAATCATCAGACAGTTTTTCAAGTTTAATGTTACTGTGGGTAACAGAGGATATGTCTTTTCTCTCAATCAGCGAGAATCCCTTGCTGGGGTTTTTATGCGCGTCTATTGATATAAAGTACTCTATAGGCCTGTTAAATATGGTTGAGAGTTGCACCAGCGTGTGCAGTGAGGGCATGGTGATATCATTCTCTATCTGGGATATGGCACCGGGAGTCATGTTCAGACGCTGTGCCAGTCCGGACTGGGTTATTTGCTGTGACTTGCGAAGCTCTTTCACCTTTGCCCCAATGTGAAAGGGCATTACCTCGCGGTGTTCCTGGAATTCAATGGTTCTATTAATGATTCTGAACCTGTGTGAACCCCCACTGCTTGTGGTGGGTCTGTCTTCGAGCTTCAGTACTTTAAGATCGTAATAATCTTCATCTGTATTATTTATGGAAAACACGATCTGGGTGATATGGGTAATACCCGCGATGAATTTTTTTGAATGGGCGTTTTTTTCGTATACCCAGTATGCGATGGTATTCAGGTCGTACAGTTTTGGGCAGGTGAAGGCGAAAATATCAAGTACTGACTGTTCGTCCTTCCAGAGTTCGTTCATGCCGGTAAGGCTGTCGAAAATGTAGAAGGATCCCTCCTTGTGAACTTCCTGAATCTGGTTCATGGCATCAAGAAAAGATGCAATATTTCTTGGATTTTCAATGCAGATTACTTCCTGTATGTCATGCTGTGCTTCCTGGCTGTAAAAATCCAGGAAGACAGGGTCGCTGTTGCCTTTGCCATGGGTGAAGGCATCCACAAGGGTAACATTGGCGCGGGTAAAGATGTGGTGAAATCGCTTGTAAATGGTATGGGGTGAATAATTGAAATTGATATATATGACGCTCTTGTTGTATTCATGGGGGGAGTTGAAATATGACTTGATAAAATACTCGATTGGTACCCCGCTTGCTATCTGAAAAACCACGTTATCTCCCAGCGTAAGTCCGCCGGTTATCTTGTCAAGATGGGCTATGCCGGTTGGGATCATTCTTTTCTCCGAGTGCGATTGTAGTGATAATAACTATATACGGCATGTGGATTCTTCTGCAATCAAAAAACATCACCGGCAATTTGTTTTACGGAAGATGGGTGTCAATTGAATTTTAAATTACGATTGCGGTGACAGATGTGATATAGTATAATTTTTACGTTATACATCCTATACTTACAGGAACGAATGCGAAATGACAGGCATACTTGATAACCAGGACTTTGTATATCTTATCTCAATATCGGTAATCACTGCTGTATTGTACATGCTGCTCAGGTATCTTATCAACAGTTATGAGCAACAGAGAACCGAAAGGGTGGAAGATATGCGGGGCTTTCAGGCGGTACCACTTGAGGCCCCCATCAAAAACCCGGTTAAACGTGCCAGGAAAAAAGCGGTAAGCAGTATCGGGGGCAGGTTTACCATTATAAGAAGGCTGTCCTATATTTTACTGCTTTTTATCTGGATGGTGGCCTTCACGGTGCCTTTTCTCGGCAAAGCTCCCGCGGCGGTAATCTCGCTTTTCGTGACGGTGGCAGCCGTTGTTGTGGGTATCGCGGCCAAGCCCTTCGTTGAGAACGTAATTTCAGGTATTGTCATTTCTTTCTCCAAACAGCTGCGACTGGGTGACACGGTGATGATCGATAATTTTTATGGTACAGTGGAGGATATCACCATCACCCATACCATCATCAAGATATGGGACTGGAAGCGCTATATTGTACCAAACAGCACCATGTTGCAAAAGGAACTCATCAATTATACCATAACTGATTCCTACCAGTGGACATCTGTAAAATTCTGGGTAACGTATGACGCCGACCTCGAACTGGTAAGGGAACGTGCCATGGAGATTGCCGCGCAGAGCGAGTACGTGTTAGCAAACTTTGAAACGGATTTCTGGGTTATGGACCTGGCGAAGGACAGCGTGGAATGCTGGGTGGCCGGCTGGGTAAACAGCCCGGGCAACGCCTGGCTGTTTCGAAGTCAACTGCGTATGGACCTCGCTATTGAACTTCGAAAACTCGGAGTAAAACCACATGTGCTGCATGTTGATGAAACTGGAGCGCAATCGGGTAAAACGGTCACACGGAAAAAAACAGCAGGGAAGAAGCCCTGATAGGTGTGCAGTAATTGCTTGACTTGCCTGCATGGATGGGGTGAGTATGCTTTTTGATTATTTGAGCCATATCGCGATGAGTAATGCCTTTGTGATGAAGAAAGAGAGTAAAATGATAGATGTGAAATTGAAGCTGTTGCCAAATGCCCGTGTTCCCGAATATCAAAGTGAACACGCCGCAGGAGCAGACCTGTACTCGGCATTGGACGGCGCAGTGACAGTATATCCGGGAGACAGGGTTCTGGTGCCTACCGGTATTTACATGGAGATCCCGCCCGGATACGAGGCGCAGATACGCCCAAGAAGCGGGCTGGCCTTGAAGCATGGAATACTGCTGCCCAACAGTCCCGGCACCATCGACGCGGATTATCGGGGTGAAGTGAAAATTATCGTAGCCAATATGGGTAAAGAACCATTCCTGATCGAACCAGGTATGCGTATCGCCCAGATGGTGTTTGCCAGGGCATACCAGGGCAGATTTGAAGTGGTAGACGTTCTTAATGAAACAAAAAGAAATGAAGGTGGATTTGGTCATACGGGAATATGAAAAAAAAAGAACAGGATAAAGTAAAAATTCTTTCGCTGGGGGGCCTTGGGGCTGTCGGCGGTAATATGATGGTAATGGAATACCGGGATGAGATGATGATCATTGATTGCGGTATCATGTTCCCATCTGATGATATGCCGGGGGTTGATCTCATTATCCCGGATTTCAGTTATGTTATTAAAAATCGTAAAAAATTGAAAGCGATTGTTGTCACCCATGGTCACGAAGACCATATAGGTGCCATACCGTTTTTGCTACAAGAAATCAACGCTCCCATATATGCCACAAAGCTCACCATAGGTCTTATACAGAGCAGGCTTGCAGAGCGAAAGCCGCGGGAAGAACCGGTTTTCATTGAGATCGTGCCCCGTGACCTTGTGCATATCGGCAGCATGGCTGTTGAATTCATAAGGGTAAACCATTCCATTATTGACGGGGTAGGGCTTGCCATAAAGACGCCGGTTGGTACCATTATACATTCCGGTGACTTTAAGATAGACCATTCACCGGTAGACGGGATGGTGGCCGACCTGCATCGTTTCGGTGATTACGGGCAGCAGGGTGTGCAGTTGCTCTTATCTGACAGCACCAACGCCGAGCGGAAAGGCTATACCCGTTCAGAGAGCGTGCTGCGTGACAAGCTGGTGGAAATATTTTCAGGCTGTAAGGGGCGTATCATCGTGGCAACCTTCGCCTCAAACATTCACCGTATACAACAGGTGCTGGATGCTGCAAGCCGTTACAACAGGAAAGTGGTGGTAACGGGGATGACCATGCTCAAAAACATCGAAATTGCCACCCAGCTCGGGTACCTCAATTACAAGGAAGGACTCATTATTGATACCCGGGAGATGGGCAAATATACCAACAAGAGGATGGTGGTAATATGTACCGGCACCCAGGGTGAGCCCATGTCCGCCCTTTCAAGAATGGCGGGGGGCACCCACAAGTATTTCAGGATCGGTGCAGGTGACACCGTGGTGATTACCGCTTCGGTGATACCCGGTAATGAGCGTATGGTCAACAAGATCATCAATTCGCTTTTGAAAATGAAGGCTGATGTTCACTATGAACAGGACGAGGATATTCATGTATCCGGTCACGGTTCACAGGAAGAACTGAAGCTTTTAATGTCCCTTACCCGTCCCAAATATTTTATGCCCATTCATGGTGAGTACAAGCACCTGCGGGCCCACGCCAAACTTGCCGAATCACTGGGCATCAAGTCTTCACATATCGTGATTGGCCAGACGGGTGACGTGGTTGAACTGACCCGCAAAAAATTTGAGAAATCTGATACACTGAACCTGCCCATGGTATACATTGATGGCTCACTGCAGGGAGACGTTACCCAGGATCTTATAGAAGAAAGGAAAACCCTTTCGTCAGACGGGGTGGTGATAGTCACCTCCGCGGTATCCGAAGGAATGATGATGAGCCGCCCTGAAGTTTTTTCACGGGGGTTTGTGGGGCAGAAGGGTGAGAAGGTTATTCATCTTATCCAGCGTGACGCTGAACAGCAAATGAACAGGATGCTTGCTGACGGAGCTTCACTTAAGCAGGTTCAGGCCGGCCTGAAAAAAACCGTAAAGAATACCATCTACAAACATACCAGGCGAAACCCCGTTATTGAAGTGACCATAGTGGAGATCTGAGATGCTTGAACTTATGATTGTTCTTATTGTCCTTGGCATTGTTCAGGGGATTGCGGAGTTTCTTCCTGTTTCATCTTCGGGCCACCTGGTGCTTTTTGAGCATATACCCTGGTTCAAGTCAACCATGCTGACCATGGGGCATTCTTCCGAGCTATTCGTCAACGTGGCTATGCACGTGGCATCGCTTATGGCGGTTTTGGTGTTTTTAAGAAAGGACATCATCCGTTTGAGTGCTGGTTCTATTAGAGAGATACTGGGCAGGCAGGAAAACAAAGGAGAACTTCGCGGGGTGATATACATTCTTGCTGCTTCCATTCCCGCTGGTGTTGCTGGTATATTGCTGCATGATCATTTTGCCCGTCTTTTTAATAATCCACTTTCTGTATGTATTATGCTCTGTGTGAACGGATTAATTCTGTTATCAACTAAAATTATCCCCATTAATAGCCGAAATATAGAAGAGACAGGCATGTACAGGTCATTGTGGATTGGGGTATGCCAGGCGCTGGCCATCATACCGGGAATCTCACGGTCGGGTGCCACCATAACAGGTGGCATGCTGGCTGGATTGGATCCGGAACAGTCGGCCCGTTTTTCATTTCTTATGGCCATCCCGGTTATAGCCGGGGCGGGATTGCTTGAAGCGATGCCCCTTTTTAAAACGGGGATACGGATGGAGGTGCTGGTGCCGCTGCTTGTGGCCATGACGGTTACCTTCATTGTGGCGATGGCCTCTCTGGCACTTCTGTTCGCTATGGTGAAAAGGATACGGATCGATGTTTTCGGTTACTACACCATTGCCCTTGGCCTTGCAGGTATTCTCATCATAACCCTGTAATCATGCCGTGTTCAGTAGCCAAGTTTATCGGGGAGGAGCCGTGGTACAGGACCGACGTTTACGAGAAATAGCCGGGATATCACTCATCATTGCCGGGTTATTCATATTTGCCTCACTTCTCAGTTATCATATATCTGACATCGACAGCCTGCGGGACAGCAGGAATGTTCTGAATTTTACCGGTCCTATCGGGGCGTGGATCAGTCACCTGCTGCGTCTTTCTTTTGGTTACTCATCGTATCTTTTCAGCATCATGCTGATGGTTGCCGGGTGGTCATTTATCAGAAACGGATCGGCCCTTCCTGTCATGGAACGGGTATTCTCACTTGCCTTTATCATGGTTACTACTTCAGTACTTTTGGCGCTGGTTCGCGGGAATGTAATATCACAGTTTTCCGGCGGGTTTATCGGGATTTCCCTTATGAAAACATTTATTCACCTGGCGGGAACCGCGGGAGCCTGGATAATAACCCTGCTTATTAACCTTGTCGGGATGATCCTGCTCGGGGTTGTCTCAATTACCGGTATAATTGAATACGGGGGAGAACATCGGGGGAGAATGCAGCGGTTTTTCACCTGGATAAAAGGACTCTTTCGAAGGGGAACACACGCGCAGACACTTCCTCTAAACAATATTGACGCACAGCTGAATGGAAAAAAAAGGCTGCCATGGGTGGTCAAGAAAAAAGTGGTTCTTTATGATGACGGCTATTATGAAAAAGAAAAAACTGAAACACCTGCTCCCCGGCTGGTTGAACTGGAGGACATGACTCATCCGCATGATCCAGGTGATGAAGTAAATGACGATCAGTTGTCCTTTGACCCCTTCACCTCCGACGAAAACGAACAGACCTCTTATCCCGTTGTGTATGAGTATTCCAGGGATGATGTACCTTTTGAAGAAGATAATGGGCAGGCAGCCGGGTCAGGGGTACGGCATAACAGGTTTAAAATGCTTGAGCCTGAACATGCCATATCGGGGCCCATCCCGGTTTCCCGTAACGATCACACGCAGGGACTCAGCATGGATTCATCCGCAGCCGCTGCAGTTGCCGATGAAGAAGAGGAGATGGATGAGCATTATTTCGACGATGGGGAGAAGGTCTTTGAAGAGGTTCCCATCAACCAGGAATATATAGTTCCCACCCACTTTCTTAATTCAACGGAATCAACTGATGAAACAAGCTGGAAAACTGAAATTCTGAGAAATTCAGACCTCCTGGTCAATACCCTGAAAGAATTCGGCATTGAATCACGGGTTCTTACCGTGAACAGGGGACCAGTGATTTCACTATACGAGATGCAGATCGCCCCCGGCATAAAGGTAAACCGTATTGTGGGGCTGGCAGATGACATTACCATGGCCCTTGCCGCCTCACGGGTTCGAATTGTGGCACCCATCCCCGGGAAGAAGGCCATAGGTGTTGAAGTTCCCAATATTAAAAGGGAAGTGGTTACCCTGGGTGATATCGTGAAATCCACGGAATATCACTCAAAGGCAGGAAAACTGAAAGTTGCACTTGGCAAGGATATCCTGGGAAAACCGGTGATCATGGACTTGAAACAGCTGCCCCACCTGCTGATTGCCGGTGCAACCGGATCGGGTAAATCGGTATGCGTGAATTCTATCATCACCAGCCTGGTGTACAATTACGATCCAAATTTCGTACGGTTTATACTGGTTGATCCAAAGATGGTGGAATTACAGTTGTATAACGGTATTCCACATCTGCTGACGCCGGTAATAACCGATCCGGGACTGGCACCCAAGGCATTGAAATGGGCTATGTATGAGATGGAACGACGGTATTACCTCCTTTCCGAGATGAATACCAGGGATATCGACCGGTACAATGAAAAGGCTGTGAAGAAAGGGGGGGACGCCGAGATACTTCCTTACATCGTAGTTATAATGGATGAACTTGCCGACCTGATGATGGTGGCTGCAAAAGAGATAGAAGGATTTATCACCCGTATCGCCCAGAAGGCTCGGGCGGTAGGCATTCACCTGGTACTGGCCACCCAGAGGCCTTCGGTGGATGTTATTACCGGAATTATCAAGGCAAACTTTCCGGCAAGGGTTGCATTCCAGGTGGCGCAGAAAACGGATTCAAGAACCATCATCGATCAGAACGGTGCCGAAAAGCTGCTGGGCAGGGGGGATATGCTCTACCAGTCCCCCATGAGTTCTTTTCCCGTACGAATACAGGGGGCGTATATCTCGGAAGATGAGATTATGTCGGTGGTAGAGCACCTGCAGTCCATGGGAACTCCAAACTATATCGATATAGAGGGTTTTCTGTTTGAAGCCGCACGTGAAGAAGATTCACAGGAGGAGGACGAACTCTTTCTGGAAGCGCTGAAGATAATAGAAGAGACCAGGAAAGCGTCAGCCTCTTACCTGCAGAGACGGCTTTCCATAGGGTATAACCGTGCTGCCCGGATCATCGAGAGAATGGAAGACCTTGACTATATTGGCCCCCAACAGGGAAGCAAACCACGGGAAGTACTTATTTAGTGGTGATACCATAACAGGTTCTTCATGCCTGGTGTGTTTAAAATAAATGTTTTTGCCTCATTCCGGAATATTGGGTAATGTCATCATAATTTATTATATGTCTACAAATAATTATTAACCATCCCAAAAAGCTTATGATATTATACCGCTTTAAATATATGAAACCGCCCGCTTCGCTCGATAAACGCAGATGATTAGTGAATAGTGAGCCGTGAGAAGTGAACTGAGGTTAAAAATTATTTTCAATTCCAAAGAATCCGGAAAGACCCATATTTTTGTTTGAGTGATTTGATTTTTTTAATTCTTCTGTTTCGCCAGGTAATAACATCCCCACAGAAATCCTTGTTGACATTCAAGTAAATTGGATTATCCACATTATCATGAATATTCTGAGTCATGTTGACAACAGGAGGAAAACGTGAGCGTTATTAAGATCATGCCGTGCCTTGATATGAAAAACGGACGGGTTGTTAAAGGTGTGCATTTCGTTGATATAAAGGATGCAGGAGACCCGGTAGAAAACGCGGCCTTTTACCAGGAAGAGGGTGCCGATGAACTGGCTATGCTGGATATTGCGGCAACACTTGAGAACCGAAAAACCATGCTTGAGTGGGTGAAGAACGTATCATCAGTAATTTCAATCCCATTAACAATGGGTGGCGGTATTGGCAGCCTTTCTGATATTGAAGAAGTTTTAAATGCCGGTGCAGACAGGGTATCCATGAACAGTGCCGCGGTAAAGGATCCGCAGCTGGTAGCCGATGCTGTCGAGCGATTCGGTAAGGACAGGGTAACAGTTGCTGTTGACGGCAAGAGGAATGCCCATATGTCATCCGGTTTTGAATTGGTGGTATCCGGTGGAACGAAGCCAGTGGGTAAGGATGCGGTGGCATGGGCAAGGGAGTGCCAGGACCTTGGTGCAGGCGCCATTTTGCCGACAAGTATGGACGGAGACGGTACAAAGGAGGGGTATGACCTGGATTTTACGAAAGCCATCACCGATGCGGTGACAGTCCCCGTGATTGCATCAGGTGGAGCCGGAACCCTGGAGCATTTTTACGAAGCAGTGGTAAAAGGAGGGGCTGATATTCTCCTGGCCGCATCGGTATTCCACTATCGTATTCTCAGCATCAGGGAAGTAAAGGAGTACCTGAAAGATAAGGGGGTAGATGTATACCTGTAGGGTGCCGGGCTTCTTTATTCTCAATAGTCTTTTTAAAATGATTTTCCCCTTAAATTACTTCCTGGAGGCAATTTTTTGATTGCCTTTTTACTTTTATTTTGTATTGTTAAATATTCCATTGCACATGACTGCTTGTTGCAGGAGATACATATTATCGGGGAGACTGTCATGAAAAAAAGATTTGTTTTATTGATGCTTCTTTTCATAATTCTTATTACTTCCGAGGCTTTCGCGAAAAAAGTAATAGGGGTTTCTGCTTTTACCAACCTCACAAAGGATAACAATATTACATGGCTCGAAATCGGTATTGCCGATTCGGTTTCCTATAAACTGAGAAACGTTGCCGAATATATCGTGGTTGACCGGACAAATGTTGACAAGCTTATGCAGGAGGTGGCACTGGGACAGACCGGCGTTATAGATGAAGCTTCTGCCAAGGAAGCCGGGAAAGCGCTGGGTGCAGACCTGATAGTTGTTGGTAATTTTCAGAAATTCGGCAACCAGGTTCGTATATCCGCCAGGATCGTTGAAGTTGAGAGCCACAAGGTGTTAAAACAGGTGCAGGCCACCGGTATACTGGACCAGATATTTGATCTTCAGGACCAGATAGCATTGAAAATTATCGACGAAACCAATGTGTCAATTACCTCCTCGGTTAAGGAACGAATAAAGAACAATGCCACCAGGAACCTGTCCGCGTATGAATATTTCGTGAAAGGACAGAAATTTTTATTGTTTCAGCTTGATTACCTTGAAGCCATAAAGATGTATAACAAGGCCATATCAATAGATAAAAATTACAGCCTGGCATATGCAGGACTGGGGAAAGCGTATTCATTGCGATCATGGGAGCTGCGCAATTACTACAATAAAAATGACCCCTCCCTTGTGGAAAAATCTTACCGGAACAGTAAAAAAGCGCTGGAAATAGATCCAAATCTTGACGAGGCACATGTGTCACTTGCCAGGTATTACCAGGAAGTTGATCAGAAAAAAGTTCCCAATAAGTGGAAACTTTGTGAACAGTCTGCCAGGAAGGCCATTGAGATCAATCCCAACAATTCGGAGGCATATTTCATACTCAGCAAGGTGTTTGCCTACGATGACAATAAGGAAGAACAGTATTTACTTGAAACGATTGAGAGAAACAAGTTTTTCACAGACGCCCACAACAACCTGGGTGTGATATACCTGAATCGTGGTGATCTGGATAATGCCCTGAAATACTTCAAGAACGCTGTGGAAATCGACCCCGAATACAAGGTGGGATACATGAACCAGGGGGTGGTTTACGAGCGAAAAGGTCAATACAATGACGCTATCCGCATGTACAAGACGGTTTTGGAAAAATATCCCAGGTATTTACTGGGATTGCGTAATCTTGGTATCGGGTACCGGCAGCTAAAACAATATGACAATGCCCTGGATGCATTTAACAGGGCGCTAAAAGTAGATAAAAAGGATTACCAGGCGTGGAGTGAAATAGGATATGTGTATTTGCTGAAAGGTGAATATAAAAAAGCTATTAACTACTACAAAACGTCGTTGAAGTACAATAAGACTTATAAATATACCCTTGCAAACCTGGGCTATTGTTACAGCCAGCTTGGGCAGTATAAAAAGGCCATCCCCTATCTTGAAAATGCGCATAAGTATAACAGTGATTACGCGTGGTCAGCAGGATACCTTGGCTGGATATACCGCAATAAGCTGAATGATCGTCAACAGGCAAAGTACTGGTACGGTGAAGCACTGAAAAGGGATCCCAGTAACAAAGGCTATCGGGAAAATTATAATCAACTGCAGTAAGCAGCAATAGTACATCGCCTATCCTTCCAGGACCCCTCACTTCCGGGTGAGGGGTTGTTAATTTATAACTTTTTGTTTGCGGTTGAAAGTAATCTGATGATATCATATATTTAGATTAGCGTACAACTAATAAGAACAGTAGTAAAATCTGGGGTATCCGGAGTATCTGTTATGGAAAAAAGAAAAACAAGCAGGGTGGAGTTTGATATTAAGGCAGTGATACAGTATAATGGATCTACAATCGAGGGGGAAGTTCGTGATTTAAGCCTGAAAGGACTGTTCTTCGAAACAGAAAAAGATGTCCCTGTTGGTACACGATTGACGGTAGACATTTCGTTGCAGGGTTCCACATCAGACCTGGTTCTCAAGCTGATGGGTTCAGTGGTAAGACACGAGGCAGGGGGTATTGCTATCCATTTCGATGAGATGGATCTTGATTCATTTATTCATATACGCAATATTATAGCCTATAACGAAGGTGATGGAGACAAGGTTCGCGAGGAATTTGCCTCCATGGTTAAGGAGCATGCAGAACAGGAGAATTCTTGATGAAGGAAGCGATGTATTATGCAGTACGTGATGATGGGAAAGTACGATGTCAGCTTTGTCCCCATCATTGCATAATTTCTGACGGCAAGAGGGGAATCTGCAGGGTGCGGGAAAACCGGGACGGTGTACTTTACTCTCTGGTATACGAGATGCCATGTGCCATACATACTGATCCAATAGAAAAAAAACCGTTATACCATTTTCTTCCTGGTTCCCGGTCAATGTCAGTGGGGACGGCTGGGTGTAATCTTACCTGCATGCATTGTCAGAACTGGGAGTTGAGTACATCTGATCCTGAAAAGATACCCTGTTCACGACTTGATACTGATCACCTGGTATCCCGTACCATTGAAGAAGGGTGCGCATCCATATCGTATACATACAATGAACCCGGCATAAACTTTGAGTATGTGCTGGAAGCAGCCGGTAAGGCCAGGAATGCGGGTTTGAAGAATGTAATGGTAACCAACGGTTACCTGGAAAAAGAGCCTGGAGAAGAGTTGTATCCTTTGATTGATGCCGCAAATGTTGATCTCAAGGGGTTTAACGATTCATTCTATAAGAAAATTTGTGGTGCCAGGCTGCAACCGGTACTGGATACACTGAAATTACTGAAACAATTACAGGTCTGGATTGAGATAACAACACTTGTCATTCCAGGGCATAACGATGATTATAATGAAATTGAGCAGATGTGCGAATGGATAGTGGATACCCTCGGTGATCAATACCCACTGCATTTCAGCGCCTTCCACCCCACATACAAAATGCAGGATGTTCAACCAACACCTCTAGATACCCTGCGAAGAATGAAGGAAATAGCAGAGAAGGCGGGGATTAAATATACATACCTGGGTAATGTCCGCGATCCGGGCATTACCATTTGTCCCGGGTGCCAGGAGGAAGTAATTTCAAGAAAAATGTTTGGAACGGCAGATATCAAACTGAATGATGGGAAATGTAAAAACTGCGGGACCACACTGCCTGGAGTGTGGTCCTGATGCAGAATTTTTAGTGTTCGACGGCGTAGAGTTCGTCCTTTACGGGAAGAGCTTTTCTCAGGTTCTTGATGTATGGATATAGTTCACCGGATTCGATATACTCATCACATTCATCCATCACACGGCGTGCAACGGTAAAATATTTATGCACTTTTTCCTCGCCTGATCGCTTCAGCCATTTCTTTTTGTCACATCGGACTCGCAGAACAAAACTCTTGTTGTCACTTTCAAACTGGCGAAATACGGTACAGTTTAAACAGTTAGCGCAGTACGCTTTCTCGGTACTCATATACACGGCTCCTTTAATAAAATATACAGGGGTTTCTTCAGTGTGTGTGAAGTTTTTAGCGAAGCACGGTTTGTTGAATTGCCACACTACATTCACGCAAATAACTGTATTATCAGTATATCATAAAAATTGAAAATTTCAATGTCCTCTGGATGGGTTTGATCCTCTATGGCCATTGCATGGTAATATGAATGCCATTGGTAATACGGACTGATTTTTTTTCAAGATATTTTTTAAGCCTCTGCCCTGTGTGTGCTAACGGGTAAACAGTGCGACCCACTTGATTAACCCCGTAGATGATGTTACAATGAAAGAAAGAGGTAATCAAAAGGAGAGTTATGATGAGTCTTGATATTCAGTATGATGACAATGTTACCATATCAGATGAAGATGCCCTTATCGTGGTAGATATGCAGTATGATTTTATGCCGGGTGGAGCCCTTGCTGTCGAAGAAGGAGATGTATTTATAAATGAAGTAAATTCGCTGATGGATGGTTTTTTCAAAAAAAAATATACAGTGGTATGCACCCAGGACTGGCATCCGAAAAATCATAGTTCATTTGCCAGTGCCCATGAGGGCAAAAAGCCCTTTGACCCTGTAGATGCCCCGGGAATAGGACCGGTGCTGTGGCCGGATCATTGCGTAATCGGGTCGCATGGTGCCTCCCTTCACGAAGACCTTCATGTTGACAGCACGCATCTTATTATTCGCAAGGGATATAATCCTGAAATTGACAGTTATTCAGGATTTCTTGAAAATGATCATGCAACAGAAACAGGTCTGGATGGATATCTGAAGACAAGGGGAGTAAAACGTATTTTTGTGTGCGGGCTCGCCCTTGATTTTTGTGTATTTTTCACATCCCTTGATGGGAGTAAAAAAGGATATGACGTATATCTTCTGCCTGACCTTTCCAGGGGAGTGGGTTCTCCACCTGAAAGCATACCTGACGCCATTGATACAATGAAAAAGAATGGAGTAAAGTTTACAAAACCTTCTTCTCTTAAATGGTGAAAACAGAATGAATCAGGCCTGATCCTGCTGCACTTCAGGTGGCTGTGGTATCTCAACGGTGAATTGTGCCCATTCACCTTCACGTGAATCGGCAACTATTCTGCCCCCATGCAGGAACGCGATGTTGTAGGATACGAACAAGCCGATACCACTGCCCTTGCGGTCCATCAGTTCATCTGTTTCAATACGTGAAAAACGCCGGAATAACTTGTACTTCTGTTCTTCGGGAAAGCCTGGCCCCTCGTTCCATATCTCTATGTTCAGGTTTTTCCCCTCCATGCGGGTAGTAACCCGCACCGTCCCACCATCAATACCATACTTTACCGCGTTGCCAAGCAGGTTATGCAGTACAATTTTCATAAGATCAGGGTCACACTGGGCCGATGTTATTGCGGTGTCGTAATTTCGCTCAATTTGTATGTTTTTTTCCTGTACCTGTGGATGGATTATATCAATAGCCTCGTCAATGATGTCGTGGTGAAGATCCACTTCTTTTGGCTTGATGGACATGCGATCTTCTTCAATCCTGGAAAGATTGAGATACTCGTTCACAATGGTGTTAAGATATTCAGCCTTGTCAATCATCCGTCCCACCATCTCGGCGGTTTTTTCAGGGTTATCACCGAAGTAGCCGCTGTTAAGGGTTTTCCCCAGGGTTATTATCGAGGATAGAGGACTTTTTAATTCATGGGTAACAAAGCTGAGCATTTCAGTGTAAGCGTTCAGGGCTGATGAAAGCTGTTCGATTCTCCAGGCTTTCTCAACAACCTGGCTTAGCCTTTCTGATATGGCTTTATGCAGCTTAACCTCATGCATGGAATACGCGGAAGGTTCCCTGGCACTTCGAAACAGTACTCCCACTACCCGCTTGTCAACGTATAACGGGCATGTCATGCTGGAGCGAACTCCCTCTTTTACCAGGAGTTGTGTAGACCTGCTGTCGGGGTTTGACTGCAGGTATTCCTTAAGGTCGTTGATTACCCTGGGGGTACCATCTTTAAATACCGTATCAAGTGAACTGCCCCGCAGGTCAGCGGCATATCCCCTGTCCAGGTAAAGCGGTTCATATGAAGCAACTACATGGTAGAGTATAAGCCTTTTTCCGCTTTCATCGGTAAAGGCGATACCGATCCTGTCGCAGGGCATTATTGATGATGTTTCGTTATAGAGGAATTCCACAATCTCTTTAAGATTTTGACCGGCGGCGACTTTTTGATTAATATAACTAAGAATTTCTTTTTCATTCTGGTCAAATTCATTGTCATCGGTTTGATATTCCCCTAAAGGGTATGAAAGTGTTTTGCGGTTGTCGTCATTCATATGCAGGCTCCAGTGATTTATTTCAAAAATCAGGATATAAATAATAGATTGAACATGTCAAAGAATAAAAATGCATCAGTTTGCCCGGCACTCTTTTTTCTATTGACTTGGCGATAAAAACTGGTTAGTGTTTTCAAAGTTACATGTAACGTGGCAGGGAAGGTATAACTATGAAAAAAATTATAATAAGTATGCTTCTAACAGGGGTAGTCTCCTGTTCATCAACGTCAAAGGTGGTGGTTACGGGAGAGAAATATGAACCCTTGTCTCCAGATGAAGAGGTTAGCCTGGTGCTCGTGGATAAGATGAATAACTACAATGAAATAGGCATTGTGGAAATTGGCGGCATGACACTTGATCAACGGGTAAATAAAGCCCGTGAAGTTGCACGCACCTATGGTGGTGATACCATAATGCCATACGGTATATATGACGAAGAAACAAGAAAAAAAGCAACCGCCGGATACCAGGTGCAGAGTTTTTATATCCTCAAGACCAGGATTGAGAAAGAAGAAAAAGCGACTGCCACAAAACCGGATGACTCAACTGACCTGGAACTGGAAGAGGACGAAATGGAAAGGGCACCCGCCGGGGATGCATCTATCTCTATTGCCAGCCTGCCAAGGGCAACCTATAAACAATTGCTGGAACAATATCCTGCCATGCAGGGAAAGGAGTATTATGCGTCATTATACCCGGTAAAATTCTACAAGGTACCTTCTTCACTTAAAGTATATGATATCAAGAATCATAAGCTGCTTCTTATGCAGACAGGGTCGGCGAAATACAAGCTGCTGGTATTTGTACCTGAGAACAACATTGATGCTATAAAAAAAAGCATAAAGGGGAAAGATAAGATTGATTTTGCGTATTCGCCGATTGGGGTCTATAAACAGAGATTTCCGGTACTGAAGCTTATTAAACAGGAGTAAATATTTTTATGGGCAGTAATCAAGAAGTTATGTCGTTAAGCAGCCTGTGCAGGTATACACTTAAAGATGAGAACCTGATCACCGATTTAAAAGTAAAACAACAGATTGCCAGTACATTTGAAGAAAACAGGGCATTCCCTTTTTTCGTTGATCCTTCTATTGTGTTCGGATTGAAACAGGGTGGCGATCCTTCTTCGTATACCGATGCCTTTACCAGGATTCGAAATGATATTCTTGATACACTCTTTGCCGATGATCCCCAGGCACGAAACAGGATAATCAGTGATGTTCGGCTCAACAGCCGTCTGCAGGGTGCCATCATCTGGATACACAGGGCGGTGGCCAGTCATGATTTCAAGAGCCTTGAAACCAGGCGATTCGTGATCATTAAGGAAAAATATGACGAGCCCACACTGTATCATGTATCTAATGAAACCACCGTGCTCTCACATGTAGGTCAGGGGCCTCCATGGGCTGAAATCCCAACCATATATCTCGGGCTTAATATATTTGAAGCACTTACCTTCGAAGAAAAAAGGGGTGAGAATACTTTTTTCAATTCATTTTTATGGTTGCTGCGTATAGAAGAGCGTGCCATTGAAACCGGGTATTCACACATAGAAGTAGCTTCACCGGATGTCTCTGAGTCGTTGAATCATCTTCTCGATGAAGTGATCAGAATCAGTTCTTTTTCACAGGTAGAATACAGGGAAATCCCTGAAAGAAAAAAAACAAGGCGATTTACCGAAAGGAACAGGCAGACCTACCTGCAGATGCTTGATCGACGGTTGAGCAATGATCCGTTGAATTTTGATTATGATATAAACCTGAAGGCCATTTCATCACTTGAGCGGCTTGCAAGACGCTATAAAAAAGGAGATGACCATAAGTCCCTCAGGGAAATTGTCCGCCTGCTGGTCGCCGCATCGGGGCATGATTTTCATGAGATACGGGACAGGGCGAATTACCTGCTTGAAAGGGTGTTCTCTCTTAAGGAATTTGACGCTCCCCTTGCAACCACATTTGTAAACATTAAAAGTGGTGATGTAAATGTATTCAATTTTACCCTGCCTGAAAAAAAGGGAAAATATTTTTTAAGAATCTACAGGAATACATCATCTGAAACCCTTCTTCTTGAACAGGATATTACCTACGATGATCATGACCTGGTATATGATGCTGAACGGGAACTGTATACTGTACGTGTACAATTTGATGAGCCAGGACAGTGCGATTACCTGGTCTTTCGAAAAAAAAGGAAACTTGCAGACTGGATAGATCAGCACGGTTGCAGCGGGCGTATTAATGTATTACCCGATGTGCGGGGTGAGATAGTTCTGGAAATATTTGCTGATATCCATGGTCATACACGTATCTACTGGATGGACGAGAAGGGTCATCCCGGACTGGTGTATAATGAAAACGGACAGGTTATCCGGCTTGGACGATTCTCTGATATTACCGCCCACCTCGAGGATCTTAAGCAGCGATACAAGATCACCGCTATCTATCTTCTGGGTGTCCAGAAAAGGGGAACTAATTACGAGAACTGGGATCCATCGGCAACATCACCCTCTCCATTTTCACCGATGAGCCTGGTGGAGATTGAAGACTTTCTCGGGGGCGAGGATGAATTCAAGGAATTGATCTCGCGGGCCCATGAGCTGGATATTAAGATCATAGTTGACGTAGTTCCCCATGTGAACAGGAGAAGCGAGGAAATCGGAGATGATCTCGCGGTTCAATGTTACGATGGGAATGGCAACCTGGTTATACGTGCGGCAACCGACGGAAGATATGGCAGCTGGGATGATGGGAAATTGCTGAACTACCGTAAATTTGAGATATGGGAATGGCTGGTTCAATCCGTTCTTACCCTGATAGAGAAATATGACATTGATGGTATACGGTTTGATTCGGCCCATGCTGTACCAGTCATGATGAAGAAGAATAACTTTCCCCTTATATATGAGCAGCAGAGGTCACACGAATCCATGGTGGAAGGGGATATTATAGTTAATGACAGGGAAGATGGACATTTTCTTACAACCGGGTATTTCGATTCTGCATGTCGTGATGTGATCTCCATACCCTTCCACTATTACCTGATGCTGAACATTGAAAGGAAACTCCGGCAAACCGGTAAACAGTTTTTCGTGCACCTGGCAGAATGTTACTGGGGACATGAGCGATACCTGGCTCGCAACGGCATAATACCATATAACTCGGCGTTGTACAAGATATGTGAAAACATCATAACCGGTAAAACCGATGTACGGGAAATTTATCATATTTATGATAATTACTTTCCCGGCGCGTTGCCAAAAGGTACCGAGCTTCTGGGTATACTGGGAAATCATGATGAACACCGGGCACTCAGCACATTCGGACTGCGGGGCTTAAGGGCGGCCGTTGCGCTGACATCATTTATGAACAACATGATAATGGATTACGAGGGTAGTGCCGAGGGTGAGGGATGGAAAGTCTACCTGGATAATATATATGTCAACTGGAACCAGTTTGAGTACGCGTCACACCGCAGCCTTGAGCCATTTTACCGGTCATGGTATACCTTCCACAGGGAGCACAGGGGGGACGGGTACCTGATCTGGGCGAACAACAACATGGTGGCAGGAGCCCTGAAATTTACTGAGGATACCATATGGATAGGGGCATTTAATTTCGCCGACAGCAGCCAGAATATATCACTGCAGCTTGATAATCCCGGAATCCCCCTTGATGACACGGAATATTACAGGGTTGCAGATCCGGTGTACTCACCAATAACCGGACATTACAGCTATTATACCGGCGAAGAACTCAGGGTATGCAAGATCCACACCATTGTCTCTTATACAGACAGGGTGAAGCTTCTTCGCCTTGAACCGGTTGATGGCAGGGAAGACCTGTACAGTGAGTTTTTACGGGATTCCTTCTTCAGGTTGTGTACTGCCAGCAATATCGAAAATTTTTCGTCCTATTTTTCTTTTCAACAGGTTGTGCTGAACAGTGGTTCTTATGGAAAATTTGAAAAATTTGTATGTCAACACATGATACCATTGTTCTGGGAAACACATCGAAACTTTCTGGAACTGGGATTAAAACGAATACTTTTCCACATGTACCGCATAAACTCCCTGCCGGGTGCAACAATTCTGGAATACATGAATAAGCTTGCCGAACATAAGGATTTTGAAGCCAGGGAACTGGGCCTTTCCCTGCTGGCACATAATAGCCGGGGATCTATAGTGTTTATGTCAGCAGAGACAGAGCCATTTTCAAAGAGTGGGGGGCTTGCCAACGTTGTATATGAACTTCCACGCGAGATGGCACGGCTTGGTGAAGAAGTGTATGTTATAACCCCCATGTACAGGCATGGTGACGCAAAAGCAGTGGAGAAAATGCAAAAGGCAATACAGCAGTACGACATTACCTATACAGGGCGAAATGTCAGGTTCATGATAGAAGGCACCGAATACGAGGTGGGAGTTTATCATGGAATGGTTGAAGGTATACATTATTACCTGCTGGATCATCATGAGTTTTTCGATGGCCTTTACTGGGGTTATACCTCCGAGGAAAAGCTGAGGAGGCGGGTTGCGTTTTCAAGAGCCTGCGTTGAGGTTATAATGTCATTCGGGCTTGCCCCATTGTTTACTTTTACCAACGATGCCTTCGCGGGGATATTCAACGGGATAGTGAAAAGTGATCCACTGTATAATTCCAATCCCAACTTCATGCGTACAACCTTTCTTCATATTATACATAACGGAGGATGGCAGTACTTTGATTCCTATCATCGGGTAGAGGGGGGAAAGGATTTGTTCAGCCTGTTCAATCTGCCCGGTTGGCGGGGAATTGAATTTGAAGATCCGGTACATCATGAAAAATTGAACTGCATGGCTGCAGGGGTCAGGTTCGCTGATACAACGGTAACGGTAAGTCCATCCTATGCCAAACAGGTTGAAATAGCGTGTGACGGACTGGAACATTTACTACAAGACGTTATTGGTATCAGCAATGCCATCGGAAATGATTTTCGTGAACGTGTACAACAGCGATTTGATGCTTCTGGTTTTGTTGAGGAATGGTATCCTGCACTTATGAAGAAGGTTGGTAAAAATGCTGATCTTGAACATGAACTGCAGCAAAGATATCCAGAAATATTAGCCGGTGCATATGAATGTGAAAAAATTAAAGATGAGAAACGGAATAAAATTGTTACACGAATGCGAAACAAGCTTCTCACCCAGGTGCAACGGGGATTTTCTATTGATCCTGACTGCGTACTCTTTTGCATGATACACAGGGTGGCTGAACAAAAGGGATTCCAGCTTCTGCTGGAGTCATCTGATGGGATATTTAATACACTTGGTTTCCAGGGTATCATAGGGGGGTCTGTTGCTTCGGGTGATGATAGCGGCTACAAGATTGCTGATGGTCTGTTGCAGCTGAATGGATATTATCCTGATAAAGTATCGGTGAACATGGGTTTTCAAGATGTTAGTATACCGTTACTGTCGTCTGATGTTTTTCTCATGCCGTCAATGAACGAGCCAGGTGGTATATCACAGCTCGAGGCCTTCGCATGTGGATGCCTTGTGGTTGCCCGTGCTACGGGTGGCCTCCGGGATACCGTGTTCCCCATCCGTGAAAAGGCGGGGGAAGTGGCCGGCAACGGGTTTCTTTTTTCAGACTTTACGGCGTGGTCATTTTACGATGCCATGGAGAGATGCATGAACTTCTACAGGTATGCAGATGAAAATGTCAGGTATGCAGCACAGGTAAACGCGGAAGAATCGGTATATTTCTGGGACACCCCTGCCAGAAAGTACCTGGAAACAATTTACTCTCTTAAGGAAATTGTACGGATACTTGATTGATAACACAATAGTGTATACTATAAATATACTTGTATACATAATAAAACAGACGGGATGAAGATTCATCCCGCCCTTGCAAAAAGGGCCTTCCATTAACACTGTGCCATAGTGAAAAAGGAAGACCCTGGAGTGTAAAATGATGTACTATATTCTTCGGTTCCAATACTGTAAAAATTGAATAAAAAAACGGTAGAAGAATGAGAAACAGCAGAAAAGTTATTGTGCATACCTGCCTTTTTTTCATTGTTGCAATGACAAGTTCCTGTTTCCCCGGAGGTTCGGTAAAAGAACCAGGCACGGTAAATAAAATCGCATCAGAGATGAACGGGGAACCAGTTGTACCGCGTGATGCAAACAAAATTTGCGTGCCGACTTTTGCAAATATTACCGTGATGAAAGGTATTGAGAAATATCTCAGCCGGGAAGTTATTAAACGTATCAATATTGATGGTCGACTGGTGGTGGTTGACAGAGGTAATGGGCCCCAGTTGCTGTTATCGGGCACGATAACTGAATACCAGCTTCAGGATATCAGGTTTGATGAGTTTGGCAGAGCGGTTAAAAAAAGGTTGCGTGTAGTGGCACGTGTCACACTATCAGAAACAACCAGGGGAAAGGTTGTGTTCAGAAATAAATCGGTACAGGCTTTCAAAAGTTATTCTGACATACAGCCCCCTATTACCTCTGAACTGGAGGTGCGTACCGAGGTGTTGAACCAGCTGGCGGAGAGAATAAAACTGCAGACAATTCGAGGCTGGTATACGGAACTGCAGACGGCGATTGAAAGGGTAAAGAAAAAATAATGGCATATACACGATACCCCACATGGAAGCAACTCAACGAGCGACTAGGGGCAAAGAAACTGGACAGGATATACTGTTTCATAGGGGAAGAGGAAGGAGAGAAAGACAGGTCGGTGGCATCTGTCGGACGACTTTTATTTGGCACTGCCGAAAGAGAACAGTGGGATTTACAGCGGTATCACGCGGAGGATGATTTCAGTAATGCCGTGGAAGCAGTAGTATCGCAATCGATGTTCAGCAGTAAAAGCCTGGTTGTGGTGCATGGTATTAACCGGCTGCAGGTGACCAGGGAGAATAAACAGCTGGTAAATGAGATGGTTGAGGGGCTGCCCTCGAAAACCGTGGTTGTGCTGACATCTGATGAGAACAGGCTTCCGTCAATCATTCACAAGGATATTGCTGAACAGATTTCCACGTACCATTTCTGGAGATATTTTGAATCTGATATCAAAGGATACATTCAAAGAGGATCTCAGGAAAGAGAATTTACAATTGATACGGAGGCACAGGAGAGGCTTCTGGAGATGGTGGGGAATGATACCCGGAAAATTGACGGGGTTCTTGATCAGCTCATGTACGCCTCCATAGAAAGAAATGTCAGTGTGAAGGACATAATGGACTTTGCCACCACACAGATGGAAAATCCTGAATTCCAGTTCGTAGACCTTTTTTTCGTTGATGACAATAAGGCATATAGAGTGCTTGATGCGGCTATAGAATCGGGAGTAAACGAACTTATGCTGCTGGCGCTGTTATTTAACCATGCCGAGAAAATGGAACAGTATCATGATATGAAGGGGAGGGGGCTTGCCCATGATGAAATATACAAGGCATTGCGAATACTTCCAAAGAAACAGGATCTTTTTATGAAGCAGGTTCGACATTTCCCTCAACAACGCCTTACTTCACTGTATCCAGCCCTGCACAGAACAGATTATTCTTTAAAAAGCACACGCTGGTCAAGAGAATTTATGAGCAATCCAATGATGGTTTTGATATCTGATACAATGACTTATGCGCAGGCTGGAGGGGTGAGTTGAGAGCGGAGGCGTCTGAAGATCTTATGGAATTTTTAAAAAAAATTGAAGAGAATCATGGAAAGTTCTCAAAGTTCAATAACATAAAATATACACGGTTTCAACAGTTGCTGCCCAACGCGACGGTGTGCCGGATTATTAATATGCTGCCCTACCTTTTGTGTGTGAACAGCCGGAAATTACCTGGTTACGTAGATGGTGATGTCCCTCTTGGTGTTGTAAATTTTACCCTTGATGAGGATACCAGGCGATTTATAAGGAGCAAGTTTACCGGGGCGCCAATCGAAGAAAACCCGGAAGGCGATTTTGTAAAGATGATAGCGGTTATGGGAAGTGTGGGTACCGTTGCGTATAATAAAAAATCAGATCTTGATTACTGGGTATGTATTCACCGTAATACAGTGAATAATGAACAGTATAACCTGTTTTGCAGGAAAGTGGTTGCGATACAGGAATGGGCTTCCGACGAACTGGAGGTGCCTGTACACCTGTTTGTAAATGACATCGAACATGTAAAGAAAAACTTGTTTGCGGAAGACGAAGAAGAAGCATTCGGAACAACTGTGGGTGCTGTGCTGAAAGATGAATTTTTCAGAAGTTCTATTCTCATTGCCGGGAAGATACCATTCTGGTGGGTGATTCCGAATTATGTAACTGATGGTGAGTATGAACAGTTTTATCAAAAAATCCCTGATGATATGAAGCGAAGTTTATACGTGGATCTGGGGAATCTCCATGAGATATCCAGGGAGGATTTTCTCGGGGCTGCACTTTTCCAGATTATTAAGTCGCTTGGCAACCCGTTTAAGTCCATAATCAAAATTGGTGTGCTCGAAAAATATCTTTTCGGCGAGACCGATTCACCACTTCTCAGCCAGAAGGTAAAAATGCATATGCTGCAGGACCAGCTGGATAATACCATAGTTGACTCATACCTGCTCATGTTCGAAGAGGTGTATAAATATTACAGCAGCGTACTTGACGACATCTCCATGCTGGATATTCTGAAACAGAACCTCTACCTGAAAATTGATCCCCAGCTCTCTAAATACGTGGGAATAAAGGATAAGAAGAATATTCCCTACAAGGTGGCGGTAATGTCCAGGTATGTTTATTCATGGAAATGGGACATTAAAACTATAGAGGATATGGATAACTTTGATAACTGGGAATTCAGAAGGGTTACCTCATTCTGGGACAGTGTAAAAAAGTTCATGCTGATGAGCTATCAAAAGATATCTTCGCAAATGGTTACTCTCAACCTTGAAGAGAAAATATCTGAAGCTGATTTTAAACTGTTAAGCAGAAAGATTAAGACTCATTTCGCAGTTGAAGATAACAAGGTTGAAAAGCTGATCACCTTCAAGGATGCCCCATCAGAGCCAATCCTCTATGTTGAACCGGTGAGTGAGGGGATCCGTGACGTGGAATGGCGTTTATACAAGCGAAATAAAAGTGAAAAGAGCGTGTTTCGAACCATAACCCTGAATAAGGAAAACGACCTTGTGCGGCTACTGGTATGGGCTGTTTTTAACCAGATATATGACCGGCAGTATACTCGAATCAACATACAGTCTGGATATATACGGGTGAACCCCAACCTCGTTGTTGAACTGTTAAATCCATTGTCGGATTTTTTTACTGATGAACGCAGTGTTATAAAAAATGAATACCTGCAACGCCCTGCTTTTACGTTGCTGAATGCGGTTATCATCAACTTCAATAACGAAGATGCAGAACAAGTCGAATCAATTTATCACGTGTACCACACCAGCTGGGGTGAGGCCTATATAATGAAATATGAAGAGGCCCCTGATATAGGAACAATTCTTCATATTATTTTGAATGATGCCCTGCATTTAAAGAGAACCTTTGATGATTACTGTCTTGTGAATACGCCGGCTCCATATAAAAAATATTTCAAGCAGCTGCAGGGGGTTTTCAGGGAAAGTTATAATTTCATTGTTCGATCAGATGATAAACAGGCAGCACGTTTTGTAACAATGCTGGAAGGGAAGATTTTTATTATCACAAAAAACAGGGAATCTGTAACAGTAAATGTGCATGACAACCTTGTGAAAATGCTGGCAACATTGACACTGAAACCGGCAGCTAAAATCAGGTATTATTTTTATGGTGAAGAACCTGTTATAAAAAAACTGCAGGCCATTGTAGAGCGCTGTCGTGGAAAAGCTGTTACTATCGCATACGAAGAAAGTGGGCAGCAACTAATTCTTTACATAGTAAACGAGAAAGGTAATATCTTTACATTTTTCAAGCCAGCTAAAATGAAACGGGATTTTCTTGTAAATATTTATGGCTTCTGTATAAATACCGGCAAAAACATCACACCCTTTCGGGCAGAAGAAGAAATCGATTCGTCTTCAATGCAATGCTTCAGCCTTGGTGTGGACAGGAGAGGACAGGTGGTCATTGAAGATGAAACAAACACCATTCGTGGTGATTACCTTGCAAATTATTCAAGGTCAAAGTCGTTGCGTGTGCAGATCGCAAAACACATGAGCGATGAAACTTTTTATAATATTATTTTCCCTGATGAAATTTCTTCCGGATTTATGACAATGAATGAGTTTTACAGTGTGGGGCAGAAGATGAAAGACCTGGTGTACTCAAATATTGAATTTATTCCGTGTATTGGAGAGATTTTTTATACTGATTTAAAGGACAAAGAAAAACAACTGGGAAGTACCCTGTATTTCGTGGAAAAATACAGGCTTGAATTCATTATTGCCAGTTTGTTACGTAAGTAGGCCCATCAATATTCCCCCCCGGGGAAGTTATCTTTAAAAAACCGCACTTTCTTTTTCTCCTTGTCCGCTTCTTCTTTTTTTAATGTTCCTTTTTCAAGTGCAATATCAAGAAGCTTCACATTGTCATCATTTTCTTCACTACTTTTCTCAGTTTCTTCGGAGTGTGCCCTTTTCGTATTGTTGTCTTCTTCAAGGCTTGATATTTTTTTATCTATCTGGTCCTGGGTAAGCATGGAAAATTCGTCATCGTCGAAATCATCCTGCTCTTCTTTTTCTGTTTTTGAAGCTGCCTTTGTTTTTGATGATGCTGTTTTGCGGCCCTTTTTCTTTGGTTTTGCAAGCAGCTGCTCATCTGCCGGGGTCATCTCTTCGTCTTCCATGTCTGCTACCATATTTTCCGGCGGATTGGCAATTTTTAATTCAAACAGTTTTATTCGCTCACCCAGCAGGATGTTGATCTGTTTCTCGATTGAAATATAAATGGGTTGTGTAAATGACTTGTTTCTTTGAAGAGACTTCTCGATTTTACGCAGTTCCTTGATATCCTGGTCAATTGTCTCAATACGTTTCAAGACATGAACAACTTTCATATGTGTCTCCGTATGGTGGTTTTATCCATCTTCATTAAATATTTACAGATGATAGATTATTAGTCAATTATCTTTCCTGCGTCGGATAAAAAAATGCGTTCATCATTATCGTGATGTTATCAGTGGCAAACAGGTTAAAAAATGATTGTTCTGTCCTCTTCAACCGTGAATTCAGTATTACAGTCGGGACAGAGAAAAGTGCCGGGATAGGAAACCCGCAGCAAAGACCTGCATTGGGCACATTCAACAATTATTGGATGAGGGAAATGACTGTTCGTGTTTACGTTTGTTTCTAATGGAGAAGATGTTTGTGTTTCATCATCAGGTTCGGTGTCAAAAGCAGGGGCATGATCAACCAGGATGTCATCAGAAACGACGTCGTCACGATCAAGCACCTCGAGAAAATCATCCAGTGGTTCTTCGAAATCCGGTTCATCTGACGGGGATGATGATTCAGTGTCTTCCCGGGGTTGAACAGGTGTTTTCTCAATAGCTTCGATTGCATCTTCCTGGGAAGGAACTATAGTGAGCACGTTGTCCAGTTTGATTATTTGAAGTATGGAAATTATATTTTCGGGTACGTTGCAAAGAATGAACCTCCCATTATTCGAAAGCAGTTTTCTGTTTACATACAGCAGGGCGCCGATACCCGTGGAACTGATATAATCCACAGATGCTGAATCGAATATAACAGAGTTGATTCCATTGTCTACGATGTGTGAGATGTAAGACTCAAATTCATCGCTGGTAGAATTGTGCAGCGGCCCTCTTGCGAAAACTATGGCGGTGCTGCCATTGGCCTGTGTATGTGAAATATACAGCATGATTACCTCTTACCTGCGGCAACTGGGATTGCGTCTTTGATGCCCTGTTCTGGCTGGTTGCTGCCCTTCTCCTCATAGACAACCGTTACATGTGTAGGACTGTTGCTGTCCACAATGACTGGCTGATCTTCGGGGCTATACCCATAATCTGTTTCCGGTATAATTTCGGCAACTTCTTTATCCGGCAGGGGTTCATGACGCCGGGCTATCTGCCTGTACCTGGTATTGATGAATATACCTGTTAAAATGGAAAACAGCAATGATGCGGAGGACATCAATATCAGGAGATATTTGGATTCTTTAAAAGTTGTCTCTATAAGTGAAAAAATGCTGTCTTTCCGTATCAGTAAATTTACCGTGCCCATAGGTTTTTTATTTATATATACTGCCCGGTTTACAAGCCATCCCCTTACATCAATACCCGGGTAGATATATTCTTTTAAAAACTTTCTTATATCCCTGCGATAGGGTACTTCAGTAACGGCAAACTGGTAATCCCTGAAAAATACATCCCGGGAACCCTTTCTGAGTGGATAGAGAATGAGATCAATGTTATAATAGAATTCTTCAGTTAATATATTTCCTTTCAGCTCTTTTGCCCGCTCACTGTTGGAATGAACAATGATTGAACCGTCATCTTTTACGAAAAAGGCTTCATCAATAATGTTGGCCTGGATCTTCTCCTGGAACAATGTCTGCAGGCGCCTGTATTGACGTGTTTTGTATGACAACTCCGCAACTTCTGTAAATGCCTCTGCCAGTGTTTTGGAATATTTTTCGGTTGCCGTGGTAATATCTTCTATGCCCTTTCGGGTGATAAAGTAAAAATAGGCTGAAGATACGGAGGCAGAGATAACCAGGCATATAACCAGAATAAAAATAGTTATACCTGTGGGGAATCGGGTTTTCCTGGTGTTCTTTTTCATAAATCCGGTACCGTGTATCTCACGTGTTATATTATTTAGTTCTCATAACGGGTATATTACTGCATTGAGAACTTACCCTGTAGTATAAATATCTGAATATTTATAAAGTAACTTAAGCGAAATACATGACCGGGTGTAAAGGATTTTTAGAGTTTATATTGACATAATGGAATATCTGAAAATATAAAAGTTTTGAAGTGTGGTTTGGACATTTCAATACAGTATATAAAGAAGTAAAGGTGTAGAAAGAATGGAAGAATTGCTTGAAGAATGGAGCTGGGAAGAGGCAAAACCACTTGGTACACCGGTTGAAAGATCATATGCCCATAAACACGGCATTCCGCACGAGGGAGTGCATCTCTGGGTGATCAATATTGTTGACGGAATGCCACTGGTGCTCTTTCAGCATAGAGCCCAATGGAAAGATATGTACCCGGATTGTCTTGATATCACGGTGGGAGGTCATGTTCCCTTCGGATTGGGGGAAGAAAAAATACAAAAGGAAGCATACGAAGAGATTGGTATCGCACCCTCCGATGACGACCTGATAGACCTGGGATATTTTCGTTACGAGGAGCGTGACGGGAACATTTTTCATCGTGAGTTTCAGCATGTGTACCTGTATGAAGATATGCGTGCTCTTGACAAATACGTGTTTTATGACAATGAGGTAGAAGGTATATTCGCTGTTCAGCTTGACATGTTAAAAGAGCTGTTCAGACGGGATTTTGAATTCTGTATCGAGGGTTTTAATGGAAGGGATATACTACACCGTAACGTGAAGCGTCATGATTTTCACCCGCTGCTCTTCTCTCCTATAATGGAACAGTATATGAAAATCCTGATTCAGGCCATAGATCAATATGCCGGGGGTGAGAGTGTTACGGTTTTTTTCTGATGCCCTGTTTTCTTCGTTGACATCGTCTAATAAATCGTTAGTATCTGGAAAGATATTCTGACCATTAAGAATTAAATACACATATCTCTTTCAGGAGGGAACCCGATGAAAAGAATGAGTATCATTGTAATTGCCTTATTTCTGGGGCTGTCATTAGGATGTGGAGGAACGCAGTACAAGGACGCCAGTGAAGCGAAAGGTTCACGTGAGTGGGGTCCCAAGGAAGTTAAAATGACGGTAAACAGCATGGTGGATTCCATGTACAAGTTCTTGAAAAATGAATGGAATAAACCTGCATTTATTCAGGTAAAGAAATTCAGGAACAAGACATCAGAGCATATAGATACTAAAATGATTACCGATGAAATAGCCACAAGCCTTATTAAAAAGAGAATACGCTTCGTTGACCAGTCTCTCACGAAAGATGCTATAGAAGAGATGGAAAAAGGCATGACAGGCCTTGTTGATCCTGAAAGCGCCATCCCCGTGGGCATGCTCAAGTCACCCAATTTCTACCTGACAGGGGACATCCGGGACAATGTACGAACAGTTGGAAACAAGAGGGTACAATACCTTGTGGTAACTATGAAACTGGTAAGCCTGAAAACGGGAATAACCGAATGGCAGGAACAGCAGCAGTTTCTTAAGTCGACCAGCAAGACTAAAATATCATTTTAACACACGGTAACCGGGGGCCAATATGCATAAAAGAAAAGTAATCACCCCCCTCCTTGTTCTGGTCGTGTTTCTTTCAGCTATCGGCTGTGCCAGTAGTGATTACAGCAAGAAGTTGAAGAAATCAGAAGAGATGTTCTATTACGGCAAGTACAAGGAGGCTGCGCGTACCCTGCTTCCCGCGGTAAACGCCAGAAGCAAGGATCAGCTTCTATATATGATGGAATGTGGTTTAATGCTGCACGCGGCCGGTGACTTTGAGAACAGTAACAAGGTGTTATTGGAAGCTGCTGATATTGCTGATAAAATAAGTACAAGTATAAGCAAGCAGACTGCCTCCCTGCTTCTCAATGAAAGGTCAACCAATTACAAGGGTGAAGATTTTGAGCGTGTACTTGTTCACATGTACCTTGGTATCAATTTTCTCATGCTGGAAGAACCTGAGGAAGCACGGGTGGAATTTAAGCGTGTCAATGAGTTGCTTCGTGATATAAGTGTAAGCACGGCAAGGGATTACAAGCAGAACATCATGGCCAAATACCTTACCGCCATCGCTTTCGAACTGATTGCCGATAAAGAAAACGATTTTAACGACCGTGAGTTTGCCTATATCGAATACAAACAGATATACCAGCTTGAACCGCGGCTTGCCCTGGTATATCGTGATCTTCAGCGCCTGGCAAAGAAACTGGACGATAGCGAAGATTATTCAAAATGGATACGTGCATTTGGTAAGAAGGACCGAATCCCTGAAAATTCCGGAGAGATCGTTGTGATCTTTCAGGCAGGCAGAAGTGCGATTAAGGTTTCCAGGGGCTCTCTTCTCTCGGACCCGAAGATGAAAGCCAATATCAGGGTTACCCTTAACGGGATGTCACTTAAACAGGGGGTAACGATCGCGGGGGTTCTGGTGGCGTTGAACAATGCTGAAAACCCCATACCCAGGTTCAAAAAGAGATCCAACAAGATACGATACCTGGTTATAAATGTAAACGGGAGAAATGTGGACCGCACTTACATGCTGGAAAATATAGAGGATACCGCGGTACAGAATCTAAAAGATGATTATAACAGGTTGTATGCCAAGGTTGCCGCGGGAATCGCGGTGAAGGCCGCGACTGCTATTGCTGCCGGGTATGCTGCCAAGAAGCTTGCAGAACAGTCTAAACAGCTTGGTGGTTTTGCCGGAATTATCGGAACGGCAGTTGGTGTTGGTACAGGAGCAGGCCTGGTATCGCAGATTAAACCTGACCTGCGCTGCTGGCATACATTGCCCGCGAATCTCCAGCTTGGAAGGGTCTTTCTTCCAGAAGGAGAGTACAATGTTACCATAAAACTGATTGACTATAATGGTAAAGTTGATCGTACTGACAAAAAGAAGATTATAGTGAAAAAAGGCGAGAAGACCTTTATGAATTACAGGACACTGTATTAATTGAAGGATTTATTTTAGCCGGTCATAAGATATTCCAATGCAGGATATAGAAAATAAGTTTTCATCAGGCGATGATAACAGGTTCAGCACGGGTTCTGTCTCAGAGCTTCTTGAATCCTTTATCTACCCGGTATGTATTATCAGCGTATCAGGTGAGCTGTTGAATCAGAATCGGCAGTTTGAAAATGTATTCAACAGTGACCTGCAATCCGCGCAACTTGACTGGACCCATCCCTTTTATCCTGAATACAGGAAGAGGCTGGCCCTGGCCTACCTGCGGGCCATTAAGGGTCAGGCCCGGCAATGTTTCGCGGTAATGAAGTCGGTGGAGAACGAACGTATACCGGTTGAATTATACCTGTTTCCACTTACTGAAGGTGATGTTGTCAAGGGTATCCTGGTTCTTCTGAAAATTGTTGAAGACAGGATATTTTCATTTAATAAATCCACAACTGTACTTATCAATGATGAAGAGGTTGATTACGAATCAAACGTATTCGAATTTTCACCATTCCCCATAGTCCGTATTAACCAGAAAGGCGAAATAATCAAGGCAAGTTCTTCATTGCAGGGTTTTCTTGGCTATACCACAACCAGCCTGATGAAAAACAGGAATCTTTTGTTTAAGACTTTGGGCCGATACGATTTCGAACGTATGCGTAAGGCAATGTTTGATCTCTTCAGCGGGATTGCTTCTTTCAAACGAATTGGGGAAGTGAAAATAATCCCAAAAGGAAAAGAAGATGTCACCGAGAAGTGGGCTAACCTGATTTGTTATCCCATTGTCGCACAAAAAGAAGTTCTCGCAGTGGAAGTTATTATAGAAGATCTCACCAGGGTTAAACAGCTTGAACAGTCAATGAGCAGTTCAAACAGGATTCAGATAGTTGGAGATCTCACCAGGGGATTTCTTCATTTTTTTAATAATGTTATTAATATTATAATGAGCAGAACACAGCTGCTGTTGCAGATGACCGAAAAAGAATCAGTACTGGATGGATTGCGCATGATAGAGCATGCCGCCCAGGACGGTATGCAACAGGTAAGAAGAATAGAGGACTTTATAGGTGAAGGAGACCGCCTTTACGAGAAAGAGACAGCTAATCTTGTGGAACTGGTAGAGGATGCCCTTGAGTTTGCGAAGATACAGTTCAAGGTTGATGAAAAGGAAAGAAGAAGAAAAATTGTAATCGAACGTCTGTACTTTTCACTGGTATATGTAAATTGCGATGTTCGTCTTGTTCGTGAAGTTCTTCTTTCTGTTCTGTTCAGGGTTTCCTCATACATTGATAAAAGTGGAACCGTGAAAATTGAGTTGAAAAAGAATTCCGGTGTGACCATAAATGTTTCCGTGGATAAGCTGGCAGGAGGAGAAAAATCCGTACAGGATAAACTGTCAAATCTGTTTATTTCAGCAGTTGATGTAAGAAAACTTGCCGAAGAGATCAACCTGAAAATAATAGAGGAGGAATCATCATCAGCGTATTCAATAAAAATAATGTTCCCTTCTGACATGATTGTTCCAGATGATCAGGACAAAAATGAGAATATCGGGTTTAAGATCAGGGATCTTGACATTCTTGTAGTGGAAGATGAGGCAGCGCTGCAGGAAATTCTTTTTGAGCTGTTTGACTCAATGGGAAACCGGGTTGTACTTGCTAAAAGTGCCGAGGACGCTATTGATGAATTAAAAAAACACCCATTTGATGTGGTTATATCGGATTATGGTTTACCGGGAATAACCGGACTGGAACTGCTGGCCAGGGTTAAAGAACAGTATGAAAATACAGTCACGGTGCTGTTGACAGGGTGGATGCTGACTGATCTTAAGGCGTATAAGAACGTGGTAGACCTTTACCTGCCAAAACCATTCAAACTGGACGTATTAATACGTGAACTTTCCTGTATATTTAATAATCTACGATCTACGTGAACCGCGTTAAATAACCTTGTTCATCCTGATCAAGTCATCTCTTTTTCCCAGTACTACTATATCATCACCCGCGTCAAGCTTCTGAACAGGGGTTGGATTGAATATCATCTCACCGGTTACTTTCTTAATGGCAACAATGATGACCCCGTAATCTTTGCGAAGATTACTTTCAATGAGATTTTTTCCTACCAGCGATGAATTTCCCTTCACATGTGCCTCTTCCATTGAAAGCCCAAGCTCTGAATCCATCATTGCAACATCCAGAAAATCTACAACAGTAGGCCTTACAAGAACATGCGCCATTCGTCTGCCGCCGATCTGGTAAGGCAGGACAACCCTGGTGGCACCGGCACGTTTCAGCTTTTCCTCGGCATTCTCATTCGATGCTCTTGAAAGAATAAAAATATCTGAATTAAGACCCCTGGCGGTGAGTATGATATAGACATTATCGGCGTCTGACATAACAGCGGTTACAAGGCCTTTGGCATATGTAATACCGGCAGCAATAAGTGCTTCTTCGGTAGTGGCGTCCATGGAGAGGTACAGGTAATGCTCTTTTTCAAGATTTTCGATTGATGAAGGATCGTTCTCGATAACTACGAATGGAATGTTTCTTTCCTTCAGTTCAGTGCAAATAAGGCTGCCTATTCTTCCGTATCCGCAAATGATATAATGATTTTTCAGTGCCTTTATCATTTTTTCCATTTTTCTTCTCCCGAATGTCTTTCTCAGTTCTCCTTCAATAAACATTCTCAATAATGTGCCAATGGTGTATGCACTGATGGTGACCCCGCTTGTGATGATGAGTATTGTAACGATCCTTCCTGCAATTGATAATTGTTTTACCTCAGAGAACCCTACTGTACTGATGGTTATCATGGTCATATAGAAGGAATCAAAAAAAGGCATTCCTTCAATTATGTGATACCCGAAGGTGCCGAAGGTAATGGTCCCCAGAAGAAGCGTAATTGAAAGACGTAGTTTCTTAAGTTCAAGTGATCTGTACATGATTACCTTTTATCAGGATTGTGTACACGCGTGTACCGCATGTATACCTGTAAAACACTTATGTCAATTATTAAAACCTGAGTAGTAAAGAAACATTTTTGATGCATAACAAATTTTTTCTTCTTGAAAAGATTTACATAAGAAGTATTATCAATCTATTAACACAGAATATGTTCTGTGAGTCAGGAAATAATATAATATTATCCACGTAAAGAGGTGTCGTAATGAAGAAATTTGATCACAGCACTGGTACGTTCATCGGGAAAAGTGGTGTTGAAATATTTTTCCAGGTATGGAATGTGCCAAATCCGAAGGGGTTACTCGTCATAGCACATGGACTGGGAGAGCATTCGTCCCGCTATGATAATCTCCTCAATGCGCTTGATGGCAAGGGAATATCAGTATACGCTCTTGATCACCGCGGATTTGGCCGTTCCGGTGGGAAGAAGGGACATGTAGACAGTTTTATGGATTATATTTACGATCTGAAAATTTTCGTAAATATGATTAAGGATCGTCAGCCAGGGAAGCCCCTCACCCTGCTTGGACACTCCATGGGTGGAGTCGTTGCGTGTAAATACGCCCTGACCCATCCGGCAGATCTTGAGGCGCTGGTTTTATCGGGTCCCGCCTTTATGGCGTCAGTAAAAGTGCCTGCATGGAAAAACAAGCTGGCGGGTTTTCTATCATCGAAGATACCGTCACTTTCAATGTCTTCTGGTCTTGATTCAAACGCCATATCCCGTGATAAGGATGTGGTGCGGGCCTATGATGAAGACCCCCTTGTACATGACAAGGTTACACCACGGTTTTTTACAGAGTTCATGAATACCGCGGAGGAGTGTCTGAACAGGGTATCAGAACTTAAAATGCCCCTTCTTCTTTTCCATGGTACCGAAGATCAGCTGGCTGATTTTAATTCAAGCAAGATAGCATATGAAAGGGCCCAGTCAAAGGACAAGGAGCTTTACCTCTTTGAGAATCTTTATCATGAAACCATGAACGAACCTGAAAAGGACAGAAAAAAGGTTCTTGACCAGGTAAGTAAATGGATAGTGAAACATGCAACAGGGAAGAAAAAAGGTGCATCGAAGAAAGCCGCTGGCAAAAAGAGCACCACAAAAAAAGCCACTGGCAAAAAAACAGCAAAGAAAACAGTGAAAAAAACCGCGAAGAAGACGGCGAAGAAAACGGCAAAGAAAACGGCAAAGAAAACGGCAAAGAAAACAGCACCAAAGAGTACAAAAAAAGCTCCGGCTAAAAAGGCTGCTAAAAAAACCGCTGGAAAGACAGCGAAAAAAACTACGAAAAAGGCTCCAGCAAAAAAAGCAACTGGTAAGTCTACAAAAAAATCAGCAAAGAAAACGACAAAGAAAACGACAAAGAAGTAATATCCATCATTGCATGGTAGAAATATCTGTGATAAAAAATGAAAATGCCGGGTGGGAGTGCCCGGCATTTTTTATTGAATGGTACTGCGATGCTGGCCCAGATTATTTTAATAGTTGTAGTACAGTCTGGGATTTGGCATTTGCCTGCGCAAGCATTGCCGTTGCTGCCTGTACTAGTATCTGATCCTTGGTAAATTCTGCCATTTCTTCTGCCATATCAGCGTCCCTGATTCGACTTTCAGAAGCCTGTACATTTTCATAGGCATTCATAAGACCTTTTGCCCCATGTTCAAGCCTGTTGTAATAGGCCCCAAGGTCGGCACGCTGCTTTGAGATAAGCCGAAGTGCTTCGTCAGCAAGACCGATAACAGCATTCGCTTTTCCCGGCGTAGATATTGAAATAAATGTAAGAACAGTGGGATTGCGAAGTCCCAGGGCGGCAGTGGTCATGGTCTCGATGAATACCCTTTCACGCTGATGCATGTTGGGACCCATATGAAACCACATTGAAGCTGTTGGATGCAATCTTGCGAATGAACCGGTAAGAAGCTTCATTTTGTTGAACTCTGCCTGTGATGCTATCCTGTCAACTTCGTCCACCAGCTCTGATATCTCCACCTGGATCTGCTGCCTGTCTTCGGGTGTGTAAATACCGTTAGCAGATTGAACCGCCAGAACACGGACTCTCTGAAGTATATCATGTACTTCCTGGAGATATCCTTCAGCAGTCTGAATCATTGACATGCCGTCCTCGGTATTTCTTTCAGCCTGTCTGAGACCCTGGATCTGCGAACGCATCTTCTCTGAAACTGCAAGACCCGACGCGTCATCACCAGCCTTGTTGATCCTGAGACCTGATGAAAGCTTCTCCATGTCACTGTTTACTGCCCAGTTGTGAAATTTCAATGTCCTGTGGGCGAAGATGGCGCTGATGTTGTGATTAATAATCATGGTTTCCTCCTTGAATTTCTCAGCTATCATCCATGATAGCCAGCATAAATGCTTATACTACAGTCTTGTAAGTCGACGAAATGAAGATATAGACTAAGGACGGATATGGCTTATTATAGTGATATATAGCCGTTTATTGTAATTTATGAGAATATAATAGCGAATAACTATTATTTTTAAAAAAAAGAGAACAATTGAAAAATATGAAAATTTTTTTTGATTGTAATTTAGCAGGGTGTTCTAATTGTATAAAAATCTTTGACGGATATATCATTTTATGGATGTAGTGAATAACTACGGTAGTTGGATTTGTAATGGCGAAATTTACTGGAAAAAAAACTAGACTTCATCTTCCCACATCCTCTTCTCCCACCGGTGGTGGCAGGTCAGGTTCATCCTTTCATATGCCAGCGGTAATATCGGGGATTGTGTCATGGTTTGACTCAATGTTTATGCGTTTCAGGTACGCAAAACCACTGTTTTTCGGGCTGATCGGTGGAATGCTTATTGCTTTCGTGGTTATACTTATATCTGACTTCTACAAGGTTAAAGCAATCGCAAGTTTTACCCCCCGTGTAACCACCAAGATTTATGACAAGAACGGCCTGATGGTTTCAGAGCTTTTTCGCCAGAAAAGGGAGGTGGTTCGATTTGAATCCATTCCTGATGATGTGGTACATGCATTCATTGCTATTGAGGATAGCGAGTTTTATGAACATTTTGGTATAAATCCCAAAGGTATTGTTCGTGCTTTCTTTATTAATGTTTTTTCGGGAAGCATTAAGCAGGGGGGGAGTACCATAACACAGCAGCTCTCGAAGGTGCTTCTTACCTCACGAAAACGTACTATATACAGAAAGGTGAAAGAAGCCTTTATCTCCATCATGATGGAGATGTTCTACAGCAAGGATGAAATCCTGGGATTGTACCTGAACCAGATTTTCCTTGGACATGGTACATACGGGGTTGAGTCCGCGGCATTATTTTATTATAACAAGCACGTGAAAGATTTGAACCTGGCTGAATCGTCCCTGCTGGCAATATTGCCGGCGGCGCCCAACCGTTTTTCACCTATCAAGCATCCCAAGCGGGCAATGAACCGTCATAAGGCGGTACTTGCCAGGATGGTAGACCTGGGGTTTGTGACAATTCCACAGGCAGAAAAGGCATTTCTGGACTTCTGGCCCGATTATCTTGACTATATTAACGAACTACCTCCTTCCATGAGCACATGGTCATCTAGAGTGGATCATGCTCCATGGTTTACCGAATACATACGACGTAAGCTGGTAAACCATTTCGGTGCTGAAAAAGTATACGAGGATGGCCTTGAGGTCTATACTACCCTCGACCTGCACAAGCAGCGGGCCGCACAGCAGGTATTGTTTGATGCCCTTGAGCGGCAGAGTTCAGTGTCTCGAAGCCTGGCATTCCAGAAAGGTGATTACATATCAGACAGGTTTTCCAGTATTATATCTTTGACCTCACTTTTATTTGATACACCACCATATAGAAGTGCTGGTTCACGGCAGGACAAAAAGATCAACGATTACCTGCAGAAATCACTCATTGATGAACTTGAAATTCTGAACCATGTGACAGGCTTAAAGCCCGTAGGGGATGTGTTATATAAGTATCATCAGCAATATTATAATGATAAAGATCTTCTTAATGTTGAAGGAGCGCTGGTATCCATCAATCCCGATAACGGCTATATTGAAGCACTGGTTGGTGGGAGTCCATTTACGTCCAATAATCAGCTGAACAGGGTGCTGCAGTCAAAACGGCAGCCGGGATCGGCGATAAAACCACTTCTGTATGCCTCTGCCATGGAATCAGGGCGATTTACGCCTGCCACCGCCATACTTGATTCTCCCCTGGTGTACCTTGATAGTGAGGGTGGGGACTGGATACCTGAAAATTATGAGGGAGAGTATTATGGCCTTATACGATTGCGGCGGGCACTGGCCCTTTCCATAAACGTAATTTCAATACGTATAGCCGATTCCCTTGGCATTGACTATATTCGAAATTTCATGGGAAAATTGCTTGGAATGAGTGAACAGGAGGCACAGGAGAGGGTTCCACGTGATCTCTCGGTAGCGCTGGGGTCGTTCGAAGTGAGCCCACTTGAACTGTCCCGGGCTTATGCCATTATTGCCAATGGTGGTAAAAACGTGATTCCCATAAGCATCAGGTACGTGAAAGATAGAACCGGTAAGACGGTATATAATCCCGAAGCAGATATCGAAAAATCGCTGGAAAAACAGAAACAGGACGGCAGTATACAGGTAATCAAGCCCTCCACCGCGCAGGTGATGATAAGTATGCTGAGAACTGTTGTGGACGCGGGTACCGGCAAGGCGGCTTCTTTCGGAAGACCCGCCTGTGGTAAGACGGGTACAACAAACGACTGGCGTGACGCGTGGTTTATCGGATTTGTTCCCCAGCTGGTAACCGGTATATGGATGGGATATGACGGGCAGGGGCTTTCACTGGGAATTCATCAGTCCGGGGGATCGGTGGTGGCACCGGTATGGGGAAAGTACATGGGCAAGGCGATGAGCGAGACCCCGGTTACCGGGTTTCCCTATTATGTTAATCTTGAATCTGCCCGGGTATGTGCCAACACCGGAATGCTGCCTTCCTTTAACTGTAGTGAAGTGATAGAAGAGGTATTTGTTCCCGGTACTGTACCCGCAGAAGTATGTGAGCGTTGTGAACATATCAAGCCGGAACTTGACATGGTGAAAAAGGGTCCACGTGATAATATTTCCAGGGACCAGAAAAAAGCTATCATGAAAAGCCTGAATAAACGAGGAACATCTGATCCGCTGGATGGGGTGGGTTCAGACCTGCTTGATGATACCGGATTATGATTTTTATTTACAGAGTCACCAGTATGCCCTTATCATCATTTGTAATCAGTCGCTGACAGATTGCCACAATATGGATGACCCGTCCATTACCGGTCCTTCCACGCAGGCCCGTTTCTGCCCTGCGGTTGTCTCCACCGTACAACCCGAGCAAAGGCCAATTCCACATCCGAAATAATTTTCAAGTGATGCCTCTACTGGTACCTGTAGATTACTGCAAACCTGTGAAAGTGATGCCATCATGGGGGTGGGTCCGCAGGTATATACCTGGTCTACGGTTTCCTTTCCATGCAGTATTTCTTCGGCGAAGGTGGTGACGAACCCTTTCTGTCCCCTGCTGCCGTCATCGGTGGTAATTACCAGGCGGTCTGATGTACCTGCGAAACGATCTTCCAGGTAGATAAATTCTTTTGACCGTGCCCCGTAAATAAAGGTTACCCTGTTGCCGGCATCCTTCAGTTTTCTGGCAAGGTAGTACAGGGGAGCGTTACCAACTCCACCCCCAACCAGCAGGGCATGTTTCCCGGTGGTGACGGTAAAGCCTTTTCCCAGGGGGGCAAGCATGTCCACCGGGCCGGGTTCAAATGCCGCGATAAGACGTGTCCCCCTCCCTATAACTTTTATTACCAGTTCGATTACAGATTCATCCTGGTTGAATATGGAAAAAGGTCTGCGTACAAGGGGGTCAGAGCCGGCGGTCGGTCGGATGTTGACGAACTGTCCGGGCTGTGAATCGGTAAAATCAGTGCTGATGCGCAGCAGCACATGATCTGTTGCGACATGGGTTGGCTTTTCAATCAGGTAATTCAATGGATTTATCCTAAATTTTTTAGTGGTCGAACCATAATATTGATATAAAATATATATGGCAAAAAATATGATTTGACGGTATAATTTACTACTAGTACAGGAACATCAATCACTTTTTTGATCATAATAATCTTCATATGTATATGCATTATTATTCCTCAGGAGGCTTTCATGGCAAAGAAGAGACCTAAAAAAGTTGAAGATTGTATACTGGCAATCGATGCCGGCACGCAGTCAATCAGGGCCATCCTTATTGACCTGAAAGGGAACATGCTTGATATTATAAAGACCCCCATCGAGCCTTATTTTTCTAAGAATCCCGGGTGGGCCGAGCAAGATCCCGAGTATTACTGGAAAAATCTTTGTACCACAACAAAAAAACTGATGAAGGAAACCACTGTACCGAAGGAAGCCATTAAAGGGGTGACCCTTACCACGCAGCGGGATACCATGATCAATGTTGACCGTGACGGCAAACCATTGCGTCCGGCTATTGTCTGGCTTGATCAGCGAAGTGCTGACAAGTCACAGGTGCATCTTCCAGGTTACCTGAAGCTGGGGCTTAAGGCAGTGAATATGCTGGATGCGGTGGAGTACTTTATTACAGAAGCTGAGGCCAACTGGATTCGGCAGAATCAGCCTGATGTATGGGACAAAACCCATAAGTTTCTTTTTCTTTCAGGGTTTTTTACACACAGGTTAACCGGTGAGTATGTGGATTCAACTGCCAACCAGGTTGGATTCGTTCCCTTCGATTACAAGAGCCAGACATGGGCAAAAAAATCCGATCTGAAATGGAAACTTTTTCCCATGGACGAATCATTTCTGACCGACGTGGTGCAGCCATCTGAACTGCTGGGGTATATTACCAAACAGGCAGCCCGACAGACAGGAATTCCTTCAGGCCTTCCGGTTATAGCCGCCGCGGCGGACAAGGCCTGCGAAGTGCTTGGGTCTGGATGTCTCAGCCCTGAGATCGCCTGTCTCAGCTACGGTACCACCGCAACAATTGAAACAACAAACAGCGAGTATGTTGAAATAGTTCCATTCTTTCCCCCATATCCAAGCGCGGTTCCGGGCGCGTATAACACCGAGGTGATGATATATCGGGGGTACTGGATGCTGAGCTGGTTTACGCAGGAGTTCGGTCATCGTGAAGAACTTATTGCCAGGAAAAAGGGAATGAAACCTGAAGCACTGTTTGATCAACTTGTTGAAGATATACCCCCGGGATCCATGGGACTTACACTGCAGCCTTACTGGTCGCCGGGAGTTAAGGTGCCCGGTCCCGAGGCAAAAGGTGCCATCATCGGTTTTGGTGATGTGCATACCCGTGTGCATATTTACCGTGCAATTCTTGAAGGACTTGCATATGCCCTGAAAGAAGGGGCGCAGCGTACAGAAAAACGGAACAAGGTGAAGATAGAGAGCCTGCGGGTGTCAGGTGGGGGATCACAAAGCAATGCTGCCATGCAGTTGACGGCGGATATATTTAACCTGCCCGCTGAGCGGCCCCATACTAATGAGACTTCCGCACTTGGGGCGGCTATTGATGCTGCAGTTGGGCTGAAGTATTTCAGTGATTTCGAATCGGCGGTGAGTACCATGACCAGCGTAGGTAAGGTGTTCGAACCCCAGGCGAAAAACGTAAAGATATATGATTCCCTGTATAATGATGTATACCTGAAGATGTACAAGCGGTTAAAGCCATTGTATGAGGACATCAGGAAAACGACGGGGTACCCCCCTGAGAGATAAATAGTTTTCTGTAAAGACGCGAAAGGATATTCACACCTTTCGCGTCTTTGAATATATTTTGCTACCTGGCCAGAGGTAATTCTTTTCGCGCTGTATATTCCGGCCCTTCAGGACTAAGTTTTGACTGGTATAGAATAAGTCGGGTAAATATGGATGATCCGAAATCCGTATCACGGTACTGCTCAAGGTAGTCATATATTTTTGCGGTGAGTTTTCTGCCTTTTCTTACCCGCCCAATGGTTAGGTGAGGGATGAATGAACGTGTTTCCTCCTTAATGCCGAATTCTTTAGTAAATGATTCAATTACATTCAACATTTTTCGTATGCGTGTAAGATCGGCCTGCAGGCCGGTCCATATTACTGATGGATTTTTCTCACCGGGAAACATGCCGATTCCCTTAACGGTGTATTCCAGTGCAGCAGTATCTACCGGTATATTCAAGAAAGCCTCTTCTATGGCGCGGGCAGTGTTCCCTTCGCACTCGCCGATAAATTTAATGGTGATATGAAACCGGGAGGGGTTTACCGGCTTGATAATGCCCGACCAGTCGCAAAAAAACCGGTGAAGGGGAAGCAGCCGGCTTCGAATTGCCTCATCAATGGGAAGGGCAATGAAAAGTCTTGTCATTCAGTTTCCTCAATTATACGGGGAACTACTACGTGGCCGTTTTCAAAACGGGGGGCGATATTTGCCAGCGCCTCCCGGGGAAGTGATTCATGGGCCCTGTCCTCCCTGAATACATTTGCAAGGGGTACTATATGATCAGTGGGTTCTACACTTGATGTATCCAGCTGATTTATTTTTTCCACGTATTCAATTATATCTGAAAGCTGTCGTGAGAATTCTTCTTTTTCCTTTTCGGATAGATCAAGCCGTGCCAGTTCTGATACCTTGTTGATTACATCGCTGTCAATTTTCATTTTTTCTCTCCTGGCTTTTTTCTGAAATGTGATCCACGGGTTCTATATTCAATTCTTCGCATTTTGAAATCAACGACTTTTTTCTCGTCGCCGCTTTTCATTGTTACAGAAAGGGTGAAGGTGCGATTCTCTACTGGTATCCATGGAAATGCCACCATCTGCATGATGGTGTCTCCAGGGGGTATAAATTCAAACTTTGTGGGAATGAGATCGCGGGCAATGTCAATTTTTTCCAGGCAGACAACATCAGTTAACAGCCTGTATGGTGACAATAACGCGTCAAAATTGTACACTGAATATGCGGGTGATTTACATTTTTCCTTCACTTCTTTTATTTTCAGGGAACCAAGAGTGTTGTGTGCTGTGGTAATGGTGACATTGTTAAGTGTGACTGGTTTTTTCGTATTGTTGGTAATGACCAATTTAAAGAAAAATAATTTCGGATAGCGGTATTCAGGATGGGCCTCTTTCCGGGTGAACCTTTTGTGTTTCAGAAAAATCTTCCAGTGGGAGATACCTGCCGGTTCTACTGTTACATCAGCCATGCGGGTGCGTATCCTGGCGCACTGGTCTTTTACTATCTCCACATGAGGTGCCGGTTCGGGATTGATTGAGTGCAGTATACCCGGCTTTTGCGAACAACCCCAGGTCAATAGTACAAACATTATCAGCAGGCCAGCCGTGATGATGGATGCACGGTGAAAAATAAGCCGGATGTATTTTGATGTACGCACAATAATATATTCCTTGTGGAAATATGGGGATAGTATGAGGGCATTCTATCATTACCAGTATATGTAAAGTCAAATTGTTTTAAGTATTAATGTCTTGACGAATCTGTCCCCGATACAAAATTATAATATCAAATACCTGTATTTTCAAATGAGAAGTGGAATGGATTGTGTAACGTAATGCATACAATAAAGATGTACATGTGGGGTATGTGTCTGCTTATTGCCGTAATGATGCTGACGGGATGTACGGGAGGCAGCGGCAGTGAATATAGTGAGAAACTGGTTGTTGACCTGTCAGATGTGCCTGGTAGTGTACAGTATTCCGACACCAGCCTTCAGCAGAAGATAGAACTGGTAACCCGGAACCCGAAGATATTCAGGGATCCCAGGGCTGATAAAAATACCCCTCTTCTGCGTATAACCTTCGAAATGGATGCCGAAAAGATGTGGCATCACATGAAGAAGGCGTATTACCTTGGATCAAGTGAAAAAAAACCATGCACCCTTTCATTGCCCCTGCCCGGATCGGATGATACAACAACATTGACCTTCAGCCTGGCCGGTCTTAAGAAAGATGGGTCCCATATGAAAGGCAGTCTTGCCCTGTACCTTGTTGGGGATGAGAAAAAAATACAATTAAAAAAAATCGGGGAAGAGGACGGGGACATTCCCGTGAAAGACTGGAAAGACTATTCAGTACAGGTGCCGGCACATGATAGTACTGAACGGCTTGAGGTAGCCTATACAAGTTCATCATCCCTGATAGAGCATTGTTTTCTGGGATTACCGCGATTGTTTGCCCGCAGGACAAAGGATGATTCAAGATCTTCAGTTGTATTCATATGTGTTGATGCCATGCGGGCTGATGCGGTTGAAAGCGTTATATCCGGGTATGATATTACACCCCGTATGGACCAGGTTGCAAATGACGGTGTAGTTTTTACAAATCACTTCAGTGTATCCAACTGGACAAGGCCATCCACCATGGCCATGCTTGCATCTACCTATGGGTCTTCCACCGGGATCAATTTTTACGGTTTCTCCCTTGGTGAAAGTGAAAAGGAATATTTTTACAGGGAAAGCAAAACACTTCCGGTAAACATGGCCCTGCAGAAAGAGGGATACATATCAGCGTCTATCGGTAACAATGCTTTTATACTGGATTACAGCGGTATCGGTGTTGATCTCGGGTTTGACGAGTTATCTGAATACCAGACACAGAGCAGGGATACGGTAGATATTACAAGCGAGGTGGTAACCTGGCTGAAAAATAACAGGCACAGGGATTTCTTTCTTTTCGTTAACTTTAACGCCCCCCATAGCGCGTATATACCTCCCCCGGAATACCTGGAACGTACACGTAAAAAAGGGTTACACAGGCACAGGTGGTTCAGGCGATACCTGGGTGAGGTGGCCTATACGGATCATCATGTTGGAATAATAATGGATGCCCTTAAAGATATGGGCCTGTATGATGATACCATAGTGGTGATAACCTCTGATCACGGGGAGGTGTTTCATCCCCAGCATTCAATAAGTCCTTACACCGATACCCTCGCTGCCTTCAGCCATGGACAGACACAATACGACGAAGAGTTGCATACCCCGTTGATCATTAAACCCGCCGGTAAATCCGGATTGAAAGGCAAAAGGGTAAGGCAGCAGGTTCGCAGTATAGATATTGTGCCAACCCTGCTGGATCTGATGGAGTACCAGGTGCCTGACGTGTATAAAGGTAAATCCCTTATATCCATGATACGGGGAAGGGAGAAAAAAGATCTGCCACTGTATTCTGAAGGCCGAAGAATGTACTCTGTGCGAATTGACGGCTGGAAGTATGCCGAGCGTTTTTATGGTTTCGGCACCCGCCCCTGGCACTGGGGTGGACAGGCAGTGCATGAATATTCAGAGCTGTATAACTGCATTGAGGATCCCGATGAACTTGATAACCTGGCTTCACGAATGCCGGAAAAAGTGAAGGAGATGCGCCAGCACCTGCACAGCATGCGTTTCAAGCAGCCTGATAATGTGATAATGGCACTTGCATCGGATGTGAGGGGAACCATTTTCACCCCTACAGGCTTCATCTACAACGCTGAAGTCTCCGGTGATGAATCCACCCTGATGCGGGTGAACAGGAAGACCTGGCGATTCAATTTGCAGGCGGGTGATCGTATTACATACCAGACAATTCCCGCGGACGCCAAAACAGTTCTTGGCACAGGTGAGAACGTGCGTACCCTTGCCGGTGAATTTTTGTTGCCGGTCAGGAAATATTTGTCACGATCTTTTCATCTTGATCCGGCATTGAATACAACCCATGGAGCCCCACCCCATGAGATGGTGGCACTTGCAGAACCCGGAGTGATATTCTGGCATATGCCGGTACAGGGAGGTATCCGCCAGGTATCATCTGATACAGCTATATCCGAAGAGATGCATTCCCTTCTGAAACAGTGGGGTTATATTCAGGACGGGCAGGAAGGCCACACCCCCTGAAAAATAATGAGTATCTTTTAATGAACGCAGACATGGCATACAGCGGGTTCTTAGTTCAGAAAGGTGTGAAATAATTAAAAGTAATACCGTATTCCCAGCCCGCCGCGAAAGCCGAAGTCTACATCTGGTGCAAGCCGCATGGCGGGTGCTATCTCAAGAAATACTCCCAGAGGGATCTTTGGAGTCTCAAGTTCTACTCCTACAGGCATGCGTACCTCGATGCGATTTTCATTAATATCATCTTTGTGTTTTCTGTCCTTCTCGAAGTCATGAAAACCAATGCCTCCCCCAAGGTATAAGGTAACCTTTTCAACAGGAATAATTGCGGGGAAGTGGAGAAGGTAATCTCCATACAGGTAAAAACCATCACCACCGGCTTCTCCAATACCAACATCAAAGGCGTGCTGCTGGTTGATAAAATATTTCATCGTGATGGCTGACGGGTCACCGAGTACAAAACCTGCCCCTATCCCGTATTTACCGATAGCGAACCCGGGGGTTACAAGCATCAATACTATGGCTGTTGATAAAAAATATTTTAAGATACCCGATGCCCTCTTTCCTAACATAAGTAATGACTCCTGTTCAGTATAATTGATATATCAAGTATATTTTCTGATGGAAAATACTGTCAACCTGCTTTTAAATGAGAAGAACATTG
>CAZVRB010000008.1:565-55721 GCA_964629365.1 uncultured Leptospiraceae bacterium | reverse complement strand
TATGCCGGAATTGGCATGAGGATGAGAACAACAGGCATATAACAGCAACCCCCCTCATTCTGTTCTATTGTGTGAATATACGCGCATAAAAAAACACCCGTCCGTAATGGACGGGTGTTTTGGTTGATCGGGTATTCCCTCTAATTTGTTCGATAGTTTTTGTGTTAGCCACCCAGAAGCTGTAGTACAGTTCGAGGTTGCTGATTCGCCTGAGCCAGCATTGCAGTACCACTCTGCACGAGAATCTGATTCTTGGTAAGGTCAACCATCTGTTCTGCCATGTCAGCGTCCCTGATCCGGCTTTCAGATGCCTGGATGTTTTCATAGGCTGTCATTAAGCCCTTTGCAGCGTGATCAAGCCTGTTATAGTAAGCCCCGAGGTCAGCACGCTGTTTAGATACTTTGTGAAGGGCCTCGTCGATGATTCCTATTGTCCTGTTGGCGCCATCAGCGGTACTCAGGTTTGCAAGGAACTGACCGGTCTTTTCCATCAGGTTAAGACCAAGTGAGGTCATTGTTCCAATATACACTCTTTCCCTCTGATGCATGTTGGGTCCCATGTGAAACCACATGCTTGCCTTGGGATTGGTTCTTGAGAAATCACCAAGCAACAGCTTGAACTTGTTAAATTCTGCCTGAGATGCGATCCTGTCTACTTCATCCACAAGGGCTGAAACTTCAACCTGGATAAGCTGCCTGTCTTCCTGGGTATAAATACCGTTTGAAGACTGTACAGCCAGCACTCGTATTCTCTGGAGAATTGACGCGGTCTGATCGAGATACCCTTCAGCGGTCTGTACAAATGACATACCGTCTTCAGTATTTCTCTCAGCCTGCCTGATACCCTGGATCTGGGTTCTCATTTTTTCTGATACCGCAAGACCTGACGCGTCGTCACCGGCCTTGTTAATACGCATACCAGAAGAAAGTTTCTCCATCGATTCGTTCACTTCCCAGTGTTTGAACTTAAGCACTCGATGAGTATTGATGGCACTCATGTTGTGATTTATAATCATAGTGCACACTCCTTTGTGATTTTTACACCTGATCTCCCTATCAGGCGTTGTAATACCAGGTTGCACGCATAATCAGGGAATACCCCTTATTATTCCTGCAACCATGCAACTCTTAACGAAAGAGTTATACCGTTGCAGAACATTCCCATAGTTTTCAAAGATCCTTTCGAAGTCGGATTTTTTGCTGTCATTGAAATAATCGGTGCCCGTTAACCAATAAATTACCCCCATAATCCCCGATTATAGCTGTTTAGCGACGATTATAGGTTATTATAAAAAAATATGAGCATGATTGCTCATATTTTCAGATTTATTTCATATTTTCCCCTAATCTTTATTTCGGCAGTATAGAAATTCACTTGAGCATTATAAAATAAAATTATATATTAATTCCTGCTTTACAGTCTGAATATCCTTCTTTTTTATGTGTAACATGGAATAAGTATACTATACTGTTACTAGCGTTATTCATCGCAGGAGACGATCATGCTCAAGAAATACATAAGCGGCCTTCGTGGGCGAATACTCAGGTACATTTTATTATCTTCCCTGATACCACTTCTCATTATTACAGCCGTGCTGTATTTCTTCGCCAGGGAATCCATAATGGAAACCACGGGTCAGAATATGCGCAATACCGTCCAGCACATTGAAAGCATGTACGAGATCCTCTACCGGGATGAGGGTAACATTGACACTGTCGACTCCCTTGTTGAAAAAACCAGGATTGGAAAGCGGGGATACGTATCCGTTCTCACCTCATCGGGAAAGATAATCGCCCATCCTGAAATGGAAGAACAGAATACCCTTTCGTTAAAAGATGCACGAACGGGCAGAGAATTCATAAAGGAAATAATTAAAGAGAAAGAGGGTCACACATCATATTATTACGAGAATCCGGATGGCACCATTGTCCATAAAATAGCATATTTTTCTTATTTCAAGCCGAAAGACTATGTCATCATGGCAACAGCCGAGTATGATGATGTACTTCATACTATTAATGTAATCGTGAATATCATACTGATCATGCTTTTTGCTGCTTCACTGAGCCTGGTCTTTATCAGCAACCTGCTGGCCGCGAAGATATCCAGTCCTTTTCGGAAAATTATCGATACCGCGGTAAGTGTCAGCGATGGGGACCTCACCGTGTTTATACCCCAGTCACATTACGTAAAATGCGCGCAGCAGAAAAACTGCGACAGGATCGATTGTCCCGCCTATGAGAGCAGAAACCTGGCTTGCTGGCGCATCGAGGGAACCCTGTGCGATAACGGACAGATTATTCCAGATCAGGACGCGAAACTTGAACACTGCAGGGAGTGTTACGTGTACAAGAAGTCCATACGTAACGAGATCGACGAACTGATCGAAGCGATAAACAACATGATCGTAACCTACCGGCACCTGCTGGAAAATGTAAAGGGCATGATAACCAACCTGAACAAGAGCTCAGAAGAACTTACAAGGGTAAGCAGTGTAATGGAAACTGAATCCCAGCAGCAGGCCGCCTTCATAGAAGAGACCACGTCGGCGCATGAAGAACTGCTGGCCAGTATCGAAAACGTGGCCGATTCAGCCGGCAACCAGTCCCGGAAGGTTTCTGAAACATCCACGGCCATGAACAGCCTGAGCAGCAACATTCATGAAGTCGATAAAAACTCTCAAAACGTCAGCGTGAAAGGGCAGGCGACCGTACAGGGGGCCAGGGAAACAGAGCTCATGCTTAAAGATACAATTCAAAGCATAAACCAGCTTTCAGACAGCTCCACCCGTATCGTTGATATAGTTGGTATAATAAATGATGTATCAGACCAGATAAACCTCTTATCCCTGAATGCCGCCATTGAGGCAGCGAGGGCCGGTGAGTTTGGTAAAGGGTTCGCGGTTGTGTCTGAAGAGATATCAAAGCTGGCCGAAGCAACCGCAAGCAGTACAAAAGAGATTGAGACACTTATCAACAACAGCCGTAATGATATTACAAAGGGAGCTGAGCTTGTAAACCGTACGGCCGCTTCAATCACCCGGATGATAGGTGACATCGAAGAAGCCGCTGCCCTGCTTGGATCAATCGCGTCGTCTACCACCGAGCAGTCAACACATGCCGAGCATGTAATGAAGCAGACCGAAGAAGTTAACAAAATGTCAGAACAGATCGCCCTGGCAACCGAAGAGCAGAAGGCTACAAGCAGTGAAATTCTTAACGCCATTACCAGGTTAAATACATCAATACAGCAACTGGCCCAATTCTCAGAAAATATTGCCAACGTGGCATCATCAGTAGACGGACACGCCCACAGGTTAACGGATATTATTGATGCATACAGTACATAACATGTAGCAAGTCAGTATTTATGTTGCAGCCGGGATTGAAAAAAAGTGTTACTATTTAATGAAAATAGAATAAACTTGACAATAACAGGTCGATAATTAAACTGAGTGGGCGTTATTTTTCTTTTATTTTCATTTTTTTGTGATTCCAGTAAACCAGGATCGAAAGAAATAATCCCAACGCGGATGAGTTATAATACAGTATTGGTATAAACAGTACCAATTATCGGGAAATACGGTATACTATGGCATTAAATCCATTTAAAGATTCCAACCTGAATGATCTGCAAAAAGATATCAGGGCATTTTTCGAAGATCATTTTGGCAATCTTCGTGACAGAACCAGGGAAATATGGTCCCGGTTTCTCAAAAGGGGTAAAGAACGGATTACTATCATGTTCATCCCCCACTCGGAGAAACGGATCCTCAATTTCCATATATCAATTTTTGCCTTCAGTTCTGTTATTCTTGGTATAATAATCACCATTACCATTACTTCTATAATGATCGTTAATCATTCTTCCACTATCAAAGAAGTCTCAAAACTGAAAATGCATGGTTCAAACTCCAAGGTTCAGATCAAAAAATACAAGGAAGAGATTAACAGGCTTTATAATCTTTTCCAGAAATTCAAACCTGAAATCACCTATCTCTATTCACTCACACCTGGTAATAACGTAGATACATTATGGGCAAAAGGGGGTGCATCAGCACCGGTTTCTGACAAATCCGATGATGACATCTCCACACCTCCCATTGAAGTGTTGAATATCGAAGAGATGGAACATGAATTAAAAACAACAAGGGAAGTAATCGCCCAGATAAAACGATTTCTCAATGCCAGAAAGAAAATAATTGAAAACACACCTTCTCTCTGGCCGGTAGAGGGTCATGTAATTTCACAGTACGGTGAAAGAACATCCCCCTATACATTCAGAAAAGAATTTCACCATGGGATCGATATCGCGTCATTTCCGGGTGCACCCGTAAGGGCCACGGCACCTGGTACGGTGGAATCCATTCACTGGGATTCCGACCTGGGACTCACCATATCCATAAAACATAAATACGGTTTCCTGACCACCTATTCACACTGCCAGAGAATATCTGTTGAGAAAGGTCAAAAAATTTCTAAAAGCGAAGTTATTGGATACGTGGGAAGGACGGGCAAGGCAACACGGCACCTGTGCTATTACCAGGTTCGAATCGGTACTGAATACGTAAATCCACTACCGTATCTCAACAAGATTTCTCCCTGATATCAAGCTCTTGAAGGCTAGAGTTCATCTTCGTTTCTTTTACTGGTGAGTAGTTCATCCGGAATATCTTCTATTTTTTCACCAACCTGTACGGCAAGGCGGCTTCCGATAAGTCCGGGGCGACATTTGTATTTCTTTCTTCCCCCTATACGGATTACCATCTCTGAATTAACCTTGGTATTGGGCAGTTTGACCACGTCTCCTGCCTGAAGATTCATGATCTCGTTCATGGTCACTTCAACTTCACCAATTTCAGCGATAATGGGAAGATTAACTGTTTCAAGGCGGCTTTGAATAATAGTCATATTCTCGTCGGTGGCCCCTTTACGAATACTGGAATACCAGTACTGGGCGGAAAGCTTGGAAATAACCGGCTCAATGGTAATATACGGTATACACAGGTTTGTCATACCTTCCACTTCACCAACCTTGGTCTCCAGGGTGATAAGAACCACCATGTCATTGGGTGGTACTATCTGGGCGAACTGCGGATTTGTTTCAATATTTCCAAGACGTGGACGCAGGTCGATTACATTTGACCATGCCTCACGCAGGTTACCAAGTATGCGTACAATGATACCTTCCATAACAGAAAGTTCAATATCGGTAAGTTCGCGGCTTATCTTTGTTGATTCTCCCGTACCACCGAAAAGCTTATCAATAATGGTAAAGGTAATGGACGGGTCAATCTCGAGTACCGCAGATCCTTTCAGCGGATCCATGTTCACCACAGCCAGGGTGGTAGGATTTGGAATTGACCGAATGAATTCTTCGTAGGTAAGCTGATCAACCGATGCCACGTGCACACTCACCAGGGCACGTAACTGGGCAGACAGTGCGGTAGTAGTAAGACGGGCGAAGGTCTCGTGCATCATCTGCAGAGTACGTATCTGGTCCTTGGAAAACTTGTCAGGACGCCTGAAATCGTAGATCTTGACCTTACGCTGCTCTTTGGCAGCACTGTAATCCGTAGTATCCACCTCGCCGGTGGATATGGCGGTCAATAGAGCATCGATTTCATCCTGTGATAATATTTCTGTCATATGCTATTCCTTCATTACAGTGGCATCGAAATTAGTAATGAGCCAGAAATTACGATATTCCTCAAGTGTATACCTGTACTTGTATACAAAAGGATATCTTGCTCCCCATCTCTTCACCTTCACCTCAACGAAGGCCAGCCCCTTTTCACTTATAATATTTTCATTTAGTATTGAAAAGTCAACAAGATAATCTACCCTGTCCCGTTCTATAAAGGTATTAAAATCTTCAAGTATTTTCAACCTCTCGGCTTCCGTTGCCTGGCTGTACAACCTGGCAAAACGTGAAAAGGCCTGTATATACTTATCAAGATCCACGTACTTTCTAAAAAGATCCCACTTCTCATTTTTCTCAGCAGAAAGTGCCAGCAGCACCACCTCGGATGGCGAAATAGTTCTTTTTACCTGCTTAACCCCTGATTCCTTTTGCACCGTCTGAACCGGTATGATATCGATATTCAACACATTATCACTGGATACGGCACGTTTAATACCGGCATCAGGAAAGAAATATCCACGCACACGATAGCTTTGTCCGGTGTTGATAGTATATAACTCCCTGAGATTAACTACCTGCATAAATTTCTCAGATGGTTTAATTGTTATCATTCTTTTCCCGGCATTTGAGATTGCTGCGGTCATATCCTTATCCATAAGCCTGTAATCCACACTGGTGGATGCTTCCCGTCCCTTATCTGTATACACCACCGGCTGAAAGGTTGTGTATGCTTCGTCGTATATCACAAATGACGCATCCATCTTCGAGGTGTTATGCACAACAAGCCGCACTTCCACCGGCTCATCACTGTAAAATGATGTTTTATTAACCCGAAGTGTCAACCGCAACTGATCATGTACATCAAAACTTTCCTGCGCGGGGAGATTATCCCCGTGTACAGAAGTTAGAATAATACCAACCATCAGCAGAAGACGTGTAATCATCTTCATGTATTTCATACCCGTATTATTATTACATATGATATTCACTCCCTTTATTATCGGAAACATATCAATACGCACTTACCAAAATATCTTACCTGGAAGGGAATTTCTCATAATACGGGAAGGATCTTTCAGTTTACATTGCCGGTTTTCTGTAAAAAGCCCGTTTTTCTCCTGAAAGGTATCAGCAAACTGTGTATAACAGAATCCCTGTATGTTGCGAAATCGCGACAATATCTCAAGATGGTTCTTAAAAAATGTCTCAAGGTCATCCACCTGGCTCTTGTACATGTCAAAACCGAAACCGCCCATCTCGCTTATAAAAAGGGGGGCCTCCTTGTCTCCATATCCCTTCAGGCAGGGTGTCTGCACATTTTCACGTCCAAGAAGCATGCTGAAGAAATTCCCCCAGAGGGGTGCTTCACGAACACCCTTTTCAAGCAGCCTGTAAAAATCTTCAACATCGCTAAAATCCGGAATATAGTGATGAATATCCATTATATCGGTTTTTAAGTGGTGAAACCCGCTGTTATCAATATACAGGTAACCGGGATATTGCTGCCTGACCCGGTTGAATAAATCTATCACGTTTTTTCTTGCCCTGCCGGATACGAATGTTGAATAGATTCCCCAGCTTTCATTAAACAACACGTTTGCAATAATGGATGGATGCATACTGTCCCTTCGCAGAACCTCGTGCAGCTGTTGTTCCATTTTGCGCATGTTTTTTGCAGATGGATAATAATAGCTGGGCATCTCCTCCCACACAAGAAATCCCATAATATCAGCCCAGTAATGAAAACGGGGATCTTCAATTTTTTGATGCATTCGGCATCCGTTAAATCCCGCATTTTTCATAATGGTTATATCTTCATGGTACTGCTGGTCATTCTCAGGCCTGTACAGCCCCTCTAGATAATATCCCTGGTGAAGAAGAAGCCGTTGATACAACTGCTTTCCATTGAGCTGAATAATGCCGTTTTCAACCTCCACCTGTCGATGGCCGAAATACAGGTACAACCGGTCAACTTCCCTGTTTCCTCTTTTCAATATCACCTGTACCGGATGCAGGGCGGGCCAGCCGGGTGTCCACTGGTCAAAAAGCTTTGTCTGCAGTTCCGTGCTGCATTCCCCCCTGTTGAACGGGTCAAAAGTTACGGCCTCTTTAAAGATCTTTATGGGAGTCTTCAATGCGCCTTTTTTACCATGAACCTGTGATGCAAACACCTGCACCTCCAGGGAAAGATCATGAACTATCAAGTCCCCCGAGCCAACAACCCCGGCATTGAAGGTAATCATACGTTCAGGACCCCTGGTAAAGATGACATCGCTGATATAGTGCGATGTGATCTTCTCAATCCATACCGGCTGCCATATCCCGGTAATTCCCGTGTACCACACCATAAACGGTTTCTTGAGAAAGGTCTGTTTTCCCCGCACCTGCGAACCCGATGGAGAATCTTCTACCATTACCGCCAGCACGTTATGATCCTGCAACTGCTCAGCGGGAAAACTGAATGGCGTGTATCCCCCCTCATGCTGCCCCAATTTTATTCCATTGAGCCACACGGTAGCCCGGTAATCAACCGCGCCAAAATGCAGCAATCCCTTTTCAATGTCCCCGGGCCTTTCAAACGAAAGAAAATACCAGAATCTCTTTATCTTTGCAATCCCCCGCGGATTCAGGCCATGGGGGGACAAAATCTTCTGATTTATTTCAGATTCAAGGGGAAAAGGGACATGCACGGCAAAAGGAGAGGATGCCACGGGTAATTTCCCGTAATCCCTGTTAATGATGGATTGGGCAACATCCTTCATGTACCATTTTTTTCTTAACCCTTCCCCCTTTTTATCAGGGCAAAGCATCCATTCCCCACACAGGCTGTAGGCAGGATTTCGGATCCGGTCAGGACGGGGAAATTTATCCCTTCCCGCGGTCAGATGGGTGGTTTTGAGATTAATCTTCTCAGGTATCATCGTGTCGTGTTACTCCCGTGAATAAAAAACGTCAAATGAATGATAGTTACTTTCTTTGCTGTCATACATTTTCATAATAGGCAATTATTTTTTTCGCTGCCCTGACCCCGTCCACCGCTGAACTCACTATTCCGCCGGCATACCCGGCTCCTTCTCCAACGGGCACAAGGCCGCTGCATGAAATTGACTGGTACGATTCATCCCTGGTGATACGAACAGGGGAGGACGTACGTGTTTCCACCCCCGCGCATATACCCTCATCTGAATAATATCCTTTCATCTTACGGCCGAAATGCACTATTCCCCGGGCGATTTCGCCGTAAATCCAGCCAGGTAAAATCGCGGTCATATTCACCCCCGAAACAGCGGGAGAATACGTCGCGGCGACAGCACCCCGGCTGTCTCTTCTATCAACAAAATCCGTCACCCTTTGCACCGGGGCCGTGAAGCCTCCGCCGGGCAGCCGAAAGGCAGCCGCCTCCAGTGTGCGCTGAAATTCCACACCACCAAGGGGGGTGTTCCCAAAATCAGCCGGGTGCACGGTCACCACAACCGCCGCGTTTGAATAATTTCCGTTTCGCTGTGAATAACTCATGCCGTTAATACAGAGCATATCCTGTTCTGAAGAGGAATTGACTATTTCCCCACCCGGACACATGCAGAAGGTATACACCCCCCTCCCCGTTTTCGGATTTTTCCATGCGAGGCGGTATTCAGCCGCGGGTAGTCCCTTCTTTTCCCATGACTTGCCATATTGAATGGCATTGATCAACTCGACGGGATGCTCCACACGTATTCCCACCGCGAATCCCTTGGCTTGAAGATAAACCCCCCTGTGATGAAGGATGTCGTACACCCCCCTCGCGGAATGTCCCGTCGCAAGCACCAGGAACGGGTTACACTGTATCTCCTCATCGTCAATACTGTAAGAAAACAACCGGTCATCGCGAACCGAAATATCCGTCAGCAAACTTGAAAAATGAAACCTGCAGCCCCTTTTTTCCAGCAAACCTCGCAGCTTTTTCAGTACAGGAATGAGCTTATCCGTGCCTACATGTGGTTTGGCATCATATAATATGTTTTCAGGTGCACCAAGTTCCACCATCTTTTCAAAAAACCATCGTGATTCGGCACTTGCCGATCTGCTGACCAGCTTCCCGTCAGAATACGTCCCCGCCCCCCCTTCACCAAACAGGATGTTGCTGTTCTCATCAAGAATCCCGTACTTTTTCAGCTGCCCTATATCCCGCATTCTCTGCTCAACCGGTTTTCCCCGCTCGTACAGGTCAACACCCACTCCTGATTCACTGAGTGCAAGGGCACAGAAGAGCCCCGCCGGCCCGGCGCCAACCACCGGCACCCTGGTATCTTTTTTCACCGTTGAAAAGGTAACGGGCGCAGGTTCATTGTATACACTGCATTCATCATGAGAAAGAAGATGCTGCTTCTCCTCTTCCTCTACCGAAACAAGTACACGGTACCTGTACACAATACTGTTTTTTTTCCGTGCATCAAGAGATTTGCGCAGTATTTTCTCAACCGTCATACCCTTGCTGTTGTAAAGTGCGTATAGCTTGTCCTGTAGAACCGTTTCCGGTTCATGAGGACGGAGTGTCACATTGTCAATAACCAAACAGGTTTTCATAAATACATATTCCCCTGATATGGCCTTGTGCTCCATATCTATTACAAGATCAAAAAAACAAACCGGCTGTTTAAAAAAATGAAAAATTGTGGACTTTTTGCCGACACATTCTACAGTATACTGCAATATATAATAGCGAAATTTATGTAAGAGTCATGCAAAAAACAAAAAACCCGAAGATTCTTGAAAAACAGGAAAAAAAGAGAAACCATATCATATGGTCTGCCTTTAATGCCATAGCAAAAATAGGGTATATAAACCTTACCGTTGAGGATATTGCCGAAGAAGCTGAAATATCTAAAGGGGGTTTTCATTATTACTTTGAAACCAAGGACGAGGTAATGCTGGAAGTAATGAAAACCTTCGTTGATTTCTTCCTGGTATCCATGAACATTTCAGTACCTGACCAGGGCAAACCACTTGAAAGAATGAGGGGAATCATCACCTATACCATGAAGATGTCACTGAATCACAAGGAATACATCCGGGTGATCATCGATTACTGGGCACAATTCAATTATAACATGGATCTTCGTAAAATCTACCTTGAATACCAGGATATCGTAACCGGGCATATCCGTGGATTGATTGATACCTGTGCCCGGCAGCAACTTATCCGTGAAGATATCGACCCCGAAATTGTTGCCGAGATCATAATCAGCGAGCTGATCGGCTTTGCCCTTGGTGTCACCTGGCATGAAGAGGCAACTGAAAGCATGATGTCTGAAAGGATCAACCAGACTGTAGATCATCTTTTTACCATGTTCGTAAAATAGTATTGTGCTTTAATTATTTTTATTTATAATAATATAATTATGATAGTCTATATATAATTCATGGAATAAAATTACAATGTCATCAAAAAACCAGGAAATAAATCTTGCCCAGATCAGCAGTATAAACAAGCGAATCAACTCCACCATGAGTTTAAACGGCCTGTTATCTGCCATTCTTGACATAACCAAAACAATGATCAATTCAGAAGGGGCCTCCATTCTTTTAACCGATCCCGTGTCAGACGATCTCTATTTTTATGTTGTACGGGGTGGAGGTGATGAAGAAATAATGGGTGAAACAGTACCCCAGGGAAAAGGCATTGCCGGCTCTGTTATGATTACAGGTGAACCCCTTATTGTAAATGATCCACAGAATGACGAACGCTTTTATCGTGAAATTGACAATAAGTCACGGTTTCAAACAAAAAATATACTCTGTGTTCCCATGAAAGTAATCGGCACTCTGATAGGTGTTTTAGAGGTAGTTAACGCCATTGACAGGGAAGGATTTGAAGAGTGGGACCAGCAACTTCTTTCATATATTGCTGACCAGGCTGCCATTGCCATTACTAACAGGCAATTATACGACGACCTTTCAACCAGGCTGCGGGAGCTGACCACTTTATACGAGATATCTCAAACCCTTGCCCACGCACAACCGGAAGATAATATTTTTTCTCAAATTATGGAGCCCCTGGCAAAAAACCTGGGTGTAAGCCGTGTTTCTATTGCACTTCGTGATGACGAGTTAGAAGCGTATACTATAGTTGCGTCAATGAATCTTCCCGAAAATATAAATATGACTATTTCTGATTATTCTGAAGCGCCTGTAATCCATCATGTATGCACAACTGGTGATCCCCTGCTTGTATCTGATATAAATAAAGAGACTTCTTTTAATCAATCCGTAAAGAACCGGGATTATAATACCCCTTCATTTATGTCCCTGCCCCTTCGGCACAAGAACAGGATTATCGGGGTACTTAATCTTTCTGACAAGATTGACAACAGGCATTTCACTGCCTTTGATTTCAGGGCTGCGTCTACAATAGCCAATCACATCACCGAGGCATATCAAAACACCATTTATTATCAGACAATGGAAGCGCAAAGAAGACTGGCCCAGGAAATTGATATCGCCTCCGAAATACAGAAAAGGATTCTTCCAGCCTTGCCTTTGAAAATTCATTCTCACAGCCTTGCAGCCTTTAACAAGCCCGCCAAAGAAGTTGGTGGTGATTTCTACGATTATTTCCCTTTTGAAGGTGATAAGTTCGGAATTCTCGTAGCTGATATTTCCGGTAAAGGCATTCCCGCGGCCCTCTTTATGGGTACTGCCCGAAATGTTATTCGGGCTGAATCCCGCATGAGCATTCAACCGGGGAATATGCTGGCCCACTCGAATCGTTATATTTGTGAAGATTCTGAATACGGTATGTTCGTCACCGCTTTTTACATGCTGGTTGATTCTCACAACAATCTCATCACCTATGGAAACGCGGGGCATAATGACCAGATCCTGCTTCGTCCGGCCAACAGGGAGGTTGTCCGCCTTAATGCCGCCGGCCCTGCCATGGGGATAAATCCAGGTGCGCTATTCGAAGAAAAGGCTATCTTTTTCAATGAAGGAGATATCGTACTTCTTTTCACCGATGGAGTGCTTGAATATTTAGGTGAAGGGGATATCGATATTGGCGAAGAGAAACTTATCAATATGGCCTTTGAAGCGGTTGACCAGATGCCTTCAGGATTTATCTCAAAAATGGAGCAATTCCTCCATTCACACCGCATCGACAAGGATGTGATGGATGATTTCACCATTTTGGCAATCAAGTTTTAAATAGAAGTTTTTTTTACCTGCCGCCAAGATACCTGTTTTGTATATACGTATCTACAATAAGCCTGCTATCCTTTTTTGTTACCATTAAAGGTGAACCGTGTGTTATATCGATAACATCATTTTCTTTTGACCTGGTAATTTTTTTCACCAACTCGCCAAGAAAAGGCATGTGTCCCACCACCAGGATATTGTCATCCGTATCGACAAGTTCTTTAATCAACCGTTCAGGATCATCATTTGGATTCAGGTATTCTTCCACTTCAATCTGTGTACAACCGGTTCCCTTTCCCCCAATTTCTGCTGTTTCAGCTGCCCTGAGCTTTCCGCTATGAATAATACGTTCCGGGCACCATTTTATTACGTTTAGAAAATTTACGAGATTTTTGATCTGCTCCCTGCCCTTTGCGGAAAGTGGCTTATCCGGGTTTTCTTCTTTCGAAATATTATCTCCGTGCTGCACTATTATTGAAATCATACATCGTCCTCCTCATGTTAAGTATACATTGTAACGAATGACAGGACAACTCCACATTTCAAAAAAGTCTTTGCATTGGGAAATTGATCTACTATCATAGATATAATTATTTCAATCTTTCCGGATTGTTGTATAAAGATCATTACAACGGGTGAAGGATTTCACACATGTCAATTATTCAATCTATCAGTAACAGGCTTCAAGGTAAATCCATATCTGGTTTTCCCAAAAAGAAGGTGCTCGTTCTTGAAGGTGGCGGCATGCGGGGTATTTTTTTAACAGGAGTACTGCAAGCATTTGCCGACAGGGGGTATTTCCCTTTCAAAAAAATATTAGGCTCATCAGCGGGGGCCCTGACGGGAACCGCCTATGCCGCACGGCAGATCTATATTGCCAGGGACGCGTTTTTTTCCGAGCTTCTCAGTGGCAACTTTATACAGCTTTCAAATATTCTGAGAGTTGAACAGCATATTCTCAACCTTGACTGGATGGTTGAAACCATTATCCAGGGCCAGGATCCCCTTAACATAAAGTACCTGAAACGGTCCATACCGGTAATAATCACCGCAACACATTGCAGTGAGCATAATCCACCTGAAACCATATACCTGAATTCAAAAAATGATGATATTCTTGTGGCACTAAAAGCCACCGCTGCGATTCCTGTACTGTACCGTGGATTCGTACATTATGGCGAATACGAATTTCTTGATGGTGGACTGCTGGACCCTGTCCCGTATAAAAAAGCCCTTGAAATGGGGTATAGTGAAGATGAGATACTGGTGGTTCTCACACGCAAAAAGGGATACAGGAAAAAAGAGGAGTCTTTCTGGATCCGCACTATCTATGAATCATATTACCGCGAGAAAAAGTACCGTTTTCTTGTGCAGGCAATGGAAAACCGGTTCATGATGTATAACAGGATTATCGACGAACTTGAGCATGTGCACACCGGGATTGACATAATATATCCACCTGGTGACTTCAATGTTGATCGACTAAGCAAAGATCCCAGGCGAATATTAGAAGGGTTTGAACAGGGAGTGCGTGCTGGTAGAAATTTTTTATGGCAAACCCATGAAGAAAACTAACACTACTACCTGTCTGAAAGCAGGGTTCCACCCACTGCCCAGTCTTCCCTCTCCACCTCTTCAAATACTATATACGTAGAGGCGGGGGTTTTCCCGGCCACATCCTGTAAGGCCTCTGTTACCCTCATGGCCAACTCCTGTTTCTGCTCTTTGGAGATATTTCCTGCAAGCTTTATGTTAACAAATGGCATGTACCCTCATTCAAGACGTGGTTTCACACTGTCTTTATCAATTTTATTTTTAATGGAATCCATGTATTCCTGGTGGGAATCCATGATCTCACCATATGCTTTTTTATATGCTTCCTTAACAGCCTGTATGGCCTGGTAATTTTTCCTCTGTTGTTCCAGTACCCTGTTTGATTCATTTTTTATTTTTATAAAATTATCATAAATATCTTTCTTGTCACTGTCAAAATTATCCAGGATATGTTCAATGGCACCTGAAGCCGCCTGGTTCATGAACATGTCGTCTTCCACAATAGACTCCGTAGAAATTACCTGGCTGATTTTTTTAAGGTCTTTTTCCTTATCGCTGCCGCCTTCATCAGGTAGTGTATTCTTCATTTCAGATATTGATTCTGAATTGTTGTCCGCACGCTCTTTCATTACATCAAGATGCCTTGTCAATCGTTCAGCACTTGCTGACGGATTCTCGGAAAAATCTTTATCTTTATTCTCTTTCCATTTGTCAATAGTACTATCATCTTTCGTCATTTCAGGCTTTCCGGCCACTGGAATCTTAGCCTGGTCATTACCCTTAACCGTTGATGTGCCATATTGATTTTGCAGCTGGACGGTCCCTTCCTTCATATGTACCTTCGAATCTACACTATCACTCACGGCAATTTCGAATTCTGTACCCCTGATACCACATACCGTTGTGGGAGTATAGATTTTCCTGTGTGACCCTTTTTTTAGTTTGGAGAACCTGGCCTTTACGATGCCTGTCAAAACTGAAAAGGAATCCTGTTCTCCGCCATGTACCGTTACTATTCTTATCTTGCTGCTTTCCTGAACAGTTAATACACTGCCGTCTTTAAAATTCAGTTCTGCCATGCCACCCTTTGCTGTTTTCACAATATCATCTTTTTGAAGTTGCAATCCCATGGATGCTGCATTGGTTGCTTCACCCCGGGTTACATACACATCACCAACGAGAAACCCTACCTGCATTGCATAACCGAATTGAGAAGTCGCGAGAATGCAGGCTATTCCCAGGAAGCAGGTAAGAAGAATATGTAACACTTTATTTGAAACTTTCATAAAACCTCCAGTAAAATGCCGTTGAACCCATGTCATACATCAGGTGTCAATGGAATCATAGTGAACTCCCAGTATTGTCACATCATCAACGAACCTGTCCGGACCACAATACTGCTGAATCACATCATACATTGTAGACACAAGATCGTGTATATTCAAATGGCAGTATTCCCTGATCTTATCAATGAACTGCTGCTGCCCCATCACCCTGTCCCGCCTGTCCGGGCACTCAAATGCACCGTCCGTAAAAAACAGAATTGAATCACCCCTTTGTATCTGTACTTCCTTCTGAAAATACTCGGATGTTTCGAAAATACCCACAAAGGGACCGGTTGTTTCCAGTAACTGCATCTCCTGTTCTTCACGTATATGGGCTGGTGATGGAAGTCCGGCATTACAATACTGTATAGTACCTTTTTCCAGGTCAAATAGTGCATAAAAAACTGTGGCGTAATTATAGCTCATGGTCTTCTGTGAGCCGATAAGAAAAAGATTCAACTGCATCATAAAATCCGCCGGAGATATTTCCGGACAACCGATAGTTGATATTCCGGTTTTCACCATGGCAGAATACAACGCGGCAGGGACACCATGACCTGATACATCTGCAAAGATCAGGGCGAAATGATTTTTATCAAAAAAAAGAAAATCAAAAAAATCACCACTTATCTTCTCAACCGGTTGATATCGTAATTCAAAAGTAAAATCATCCAGGTCGGGAAATTCCACCGGGAACAGGCATTGCTGCAGGTTACCTGCAATATCCAGTTCGTTTTCAATTTCAACATTTCTTTGCTGTATTTTCCTGTTGAGAAGTTCCAGTTCTCTATTCTTCGATTTCAGCTCGTTCATCAGCTTAATATTTTCCCGCAGAAGATCGTGACGTTCAATAGCCTTTTGAACTGAAAGCAAAATCTGATCATTTTTAAATGGTTTTAATATAAAGTCAAACGCGCCGTTTTTTAGAGCTGATATTGCTATATCAATATCATTATACGCGGTTATTACGATCACCGGAATGTTTGAATCCACCTGGTACACCTGCCGCAGAAAATCAATTCCGTTCATGCCGGGAAGATTAACATCCGTTATAATGGCATCAGCCGTTGAAATCTGTCCATTATTCAACGCGTCCTCGGCATTAAAAAAAGTAAGCACGTCGTACTCCTCTTTCAGTATAAAGCTGAGTACTTCATTTACCATGTCATCATCATCAATGACAATTATATTCCCTTTTTTTACATCCCCGGTCATTACAATTATTTACTCTTCATTATATCAATATCCGACGGCCTTACATACAACCGAAGACCTTCCCAGAAAGAAGGATGTTTGTACCTTTTATCTTCGATAACAGCTGTTTTAGCAAGCGAAAATGCCCTGTCAACCGATAACCCCTTGTGAATGTAACTGTATAACGTATTGGTAAATACTGCCACGTTCACATCTTGTACAGCCAAATCATCAATGATGATATTTCCGCAACCATTTATAGCGGCAGCATCCACCAGAACAGTATCAAGATTTAACCCGGCAGATTCCAGTGATGCTAAATATAGATATGGATTTCCACTGAAATATTCAGTTATTTTTCGGTCATCCATGATACATCCCCTGTGAACCGGGTTATATCGCAAGGAGGAATAGAGGTGAATCGCCTTACCCGGTGTAACTTCACCACTCTCATACTTCATACCGGATTCTTTAATGGCTACGTTTTGCAGACTGGTAGCTATACTGTTTTCAGGATTTCCCGCGAGGATAACTTTGTTGAATTTATTCCCGGATGGTATAAAGCTTGAGAGAATTGAACTGCTGTAATATACAGAATGGGTTTCCGCAAGCATGTTCCTTTCCCCCATAATTTCAAAAGGAACAGAAACCAGGTCATTATCAACCACGAACAATACCCTTTCTTTATTTTTAAAGTATCGTGTAAGCGGTGACAATATTGCCTGAAGCCGCGCGGAGAACCCGGTAACAGGTTCCAGTAAAGAAGCAGCATCCCTGTATTCTTCCAGCCATGACTCTATACTTTCGAATCCCCCTTTTATTCTTCCTGGATTCACCGAACGCGGTCCTATTGCCCAGAAAAATATATCATCATGATTTTTTACCATGTACATCACTACAGTATCATCAGGTATAAAAGCCTGGTACTCCCGTACCGGAATCATGCTTATGATTGATGAGTATGCCAGAAATGGATTTTTTCGTACTAAAGATACAAACTCCTCTCCATCAGAGTCTTTTGTCAAAATTTTAAACCGGTTGCTAATATCTTCACCTGAATTAACTCCGTGTATATCCAGTGACATTGCGGATCGTAATTCCAGTTGTTTAATAACCTCCGCGTAATACAACGCGTCAATATAGTTGCCCCTGCTCATCCTGAAAGACATCATAACATTGAGACTGCTTTTGACTATATCCATCCTGAGTGGATATGATACCTGTTCCCGGTTGGCATCAATCGAGTCAAGGGCTTCCCTGACAGTTTTTTCAATTCCTTCCAACTCATTATCTGAAGTGCTTCCTTTCGCAACTATCTCCATAAAATCAATACGTACTTTTAATAACCTGTAAATATATTCAAGTTCAGAAGAAATATAAGGTGATATATTCTCCCATCGTTTTTTCGCGTCTTCAATGCGGTTACCATGTATTTCATTTTCCAGTTGCAGCAACTGCACATTGGGATAAATGGGAAATATTGGTGACATGTCTTCCAGTAATTTTTTACACGTTGTGTATGATTCCTTGAACTGTTCCTTTTTAGAAAGAATTTCTGCTTTCCGGAAATGCGGATAATATACCAGTGAACGGGGTGATTGATCTTCTATGGCATTGTCCCAGAGATTCACATAACGCAACGCCTTCTCATATTCTTCCAGGCGGTGCATTGTTTGTGCCATTTTTCGTAAATAAAATAATCTATCAACCCATACTGCCCTGGATACTATTGATTCCAGGTTGAGTGAGGATAGTATAAAGTCACTCCTTGCCGGGATGCCCCTGTCTTCATACACTTGATGCATCAATTCCAATACAAGAAGATCAGTCAATTTCGGGGTACTTTCACGTGTCAGCAGGGTGCGGGCTTTTTCTTCCAGCTGTTCAATAGAAGCCCCGTTTGTAACTAAAGACAGCAACGTTTGTACCGGTTGCCTGCTGGTTTCCCCCTCAATTTTCTTTCCGAAGAAATACGCCCTGATATATTCTCTTGAGGTTGTTATATACGATGGTTTCCATTTTTCCATTATTGCAACAGCATTTTCTGTATTTCCATACGCTGAGAGGTATTGTGCAGCCAGTATGGCAAGCCTGTCACGATTCAGATAACTTTTTAAGTCCGTTTCATATATAGACAGTGCTGAATCGATGCCCCCGCTCTGGATAATGCCGAGTATATACCTGTATACAAGCACATCTACACTGATTTCTTCACCTGTATCATTTGCTAATTGGGGTATTAACTGCCGGGCCTGCTGCACGTTACCTGAATACAGCAGAATGTAAATCTTAAATGAAAAAATCCTGTTCTCAATTTCTGTATCGTTCGATTTTTCCAGGGCAATGTCAATTTCTTCAATTGCTTTTTCAAGTTTATTCTCATAAAGATATATCTCAGACAGTTGAGAATGATATCTGGCATGTGAATCACCTTCCCCTGCTGAATATCCATACCACCTGTGCAGATGATTCCTTGCTGAATCATATTCACCCTTCTTCAATAACTGTTCATGCGTGCTCCATTCCCTTTCTTCCTGTTCTCTGACGTCCCGTCCAGTTCTTTCAATATCCTGCGTCTCAAAGCCGGATACAAGCATCCTTCCCGTGAATTCGCTGCTATCGCCTGGAACTTGTTTTCGTGTATCAGAAATATCACGGGCCAGCTGAATAATGTTTTCATCATCCGCATTAAGGGTAATATATATTTTCTGTACCTGCGCGTATAGTGAAGATTCCATCATCAATAGAAGCTGCTCATAATCGATTGAATCGGTATTTTTTACAATAATGGGATATAGATAGCGACGTGAAAAAAGGTAACCCGGCGTGATATTAAAGCCTGAAGGAGCAGAATCGATTACCAGGTTGTATCGTTCAAGTTCTGCCTTATCGTGATCAGGTGAAGGTAGTGTTACATTCGCAAGTATGGACCTGGTAAGGGTTTCTTTATCAGCAGTAATAAAGGTTACCGGGTACCCTTCAGTATTCTGATACAGTGGCAACCTGCTAAGCGAAGGTATAATGTTAAAATTTCCTAATATTCCCTTCAGTTCATTGTTATCCTCATCCACATCCAGGTCTTCACTTGCGATTACCACTGGATCAGAATATGCTTGTAACTGCTTCTCAAGATACTCTTCCCGTGATGATGAATAATACTCAAATTCAACAATACCATTCCTTATCTTCCAGCACCCTTTTTTGCCGTCATGATTATGAAACCTTAATGCAGTTTTGTCATACCGTATATTCTGAACAGTATTCCCATCCTCAATTTTTATATATGAAAGCAGTAATGGGCTGGAAGATTTCATCCTTGAATACAAATTACGCATCTCACTCTTATTCTTCCCGATCGCGTCCCTGATCTGATTAATTACTGGCGAATCCGGTGCCGCACCTTTTTCCAGTTTAGCTGAAAGTTCATTTTCCCGCTGTACAATCTCCTGCAGCAGGTAGCTGTATTGGCGATACATTCTGTCATGGGCAGCATCATATAAATCAGGAGATTCACTGCCAATAAGTATGATCCTGTTAAAAGAAGTTTTTCTTTCTGCAAAATTAAAAGCTGTTTGCCATTTTTTCCCTGCAAGTAAAAGATCAATATACCCATTGTAAAATCCAAGCACTTTCGCCCGTTTGCCACTGTATCTTAGTGGCATATCTTCAACAACGAGAAGACTTCGCGTGTAGTATTCTTCTGCTTTCTTCCTGTAATTCTCAGGTGCAACCTCCGGTCCATGATTTGACAGAAATTCAGCGGTATGCCCATATACCTGCCATCGCAGATCATTGTACTGATGAGACTCTGCCTTTTTCTCAGCTGAAAAATAATCCTCGTATGCCTCCTGGTAAAATCCAAGTCTCCTGTAACACTGTGCCCTGTTTAATAAGAGCTTGATTTCCAGCCGTGTAGAAGCTGTGTGTGGCATATTGTCCAGGGCCCGTGATATATCTTCCATTGCTTCAAGGTACTGGTTATATAATAACTGGTTGGATTTATACACCGTGTACGCGGCATCCAGCTCACCAGCTTTTTTCTCTATCTCCCTGTGAAGGAACAACTCGGCCCGATAATATTTCAGCATACCAAGAAGTATATCTATCCTGTAGTATTGTCGTCCTGTTTCTTGTGCCACCTCTTCTTTCAATTCTTCTTTTTCTTCTTCAGTTACTTCACTGTTTCTCGCGGAGGCCTTTCTTTCCAGTTCTTCAAGTGCTGCCCTGTAACGCATTTTACTGTATTCTTCCCTGTACTTTCGAATTTCATCTACAAGGTTATTCAGTTTTTCATCCGGTTTGTTCATGTACCCCGGCTTGTTCTCCAGTATGTAGGAATACATGTAGGCGAGATTCATTATGATCTCGTATCGGCCTCCGATTCCTGTCATTTTGTCCCTGTCCGCCATATCCCATGCGTTTTGAAAAAACTTCTCGGCCTTGCTGTAATTTTCCATAAAGAAATAACAATAACCGATATTATTCATAACCTTTATGGCAGACTCGCGTGTTACCGAGTTGTCTTCTTCTTCCAGTAGTTCCAGTTTCTTCTTTAGATGACGTATGGCAATGGCATACTTTCCCGAATTGAAATGGATATCTTCCTGCATTGATATGTTGAGCAATTTCTTTGTATAGGTATCAAGTTCTGAAAAAATCTTACTTTCACCAATCACAGCCACATCAGGTCCGAGATCATAAAACTTGAGTGGTACTACACCAAAAAAGCGCCACATTAAACGATAACCCCTGGAATCAGATGGGTATTTTTTTAATAATTTTTCCGCACTGGCAAGATAGGAAAGTGCCTCGGAAGTTTTACCCTGCTGGTTACGGCAAAAGGCTATATTCTGGAGATACCGTGCGTCATCTATTGAAATATTATTTTTTTTCGCGAAATTCATAATTCGCCGCAACCATGTAACAGCCCGGTCATAATTCTTTTCGGTAATATCAAATAATGCAAAATAACGATAAATATTGTAAATTTCATTGCTGTATCTTCTCGTATTACCCCCTGCCAGGTTTCGGTATATCAATAACGATGTCTGAAGCTGATGTCGTGCACGTTCAATGTTTCCATTGTGCCAGTAGCAGTAACCAAAATGATAATGATACATGGCTTCCTGTATGGGAGATTCGAACCGGGATTTATATTCACTTGCTTTTTTAAAATGATGCAGAGATCGGGGATAGTTGTTCAACAGAAAATAAACATTTGCCAGGTTAAGATGAAGGTTGCCTTCCTGCTCCGGCTTGCTTTTCTCGTCATTAGTTTTAAGTGCCTTTTCATATATGGAGATGTTCTGTTCCCATAAATATGCTGGGAAATACTCGTCAAACAGGTGGGTATACCTGCTGCCAAATTCAGTTTCTTCCCTGTTTCTGAGCATGTCCACGTACTGGTAAATCCAACCTTTTAATAAAAACGAAGGGATAAAGGTATCATCAATAAAGTTGGCCCATTCAACCTGGTTCATGGCATGCTTTAACAGGCGCAACTGTTCAGTTAAATTTTCTTTTCTTGTTATACCATGATCTGCCACATAATTTTTCTTATTTGCAGAAGCTACCGCTTTTTTTGTGTAAATATATCCAAGGCCATACAGGTATGCTTTCTTAAAATCCATGCGGGCAACATTCAATGCCTGCTGCCTGTTTCCAATATATTCTTCGATAAGGGTCTCAAGACTTTCATTTACATCTTCCCTGGATTCAACGAAGGTATCGATATAGAGTATATGCGATCGGGCGCCATATTCATTGTAAATATCTTCAAATTTTTTCAAAAGGTGAAGGCGGGTTAAGAGTGAAACATATTTTTTATACAGCTTTACCGCGTCTTTATATTTTCCAGCCAGCTCACTTCTTTGACCATACTCTTCGTAATAGTCGATCAATTTCTTAACTATACTGGTAATATTCGATTGTTGCCACAGCAGAATGTAATTATTGGCTGCTTCAGAATAATGATATTCCATTTTACGAAAATTCTTTTTCATTTCCGAGATTGAACCAAGAAGTACATGCGAACGGTAAAAAACCTGGTCGTTTTTTTTAACATTTGAAAGAGCTTCGGAGCAATATTTCTCTGCAGCTGACAGGTCGCCTTTATCATGATATAGTTCTGCCAGGTAATACTGCAAAACCGGTTTCAATGAATTTGTTGACTTGTAGGTTTCCAGTAGCTGTTCTGTTAACTTACGTTTTTTCTTCTTACCTGAAAGATTCTCCAGGCTGCTCACAAGAAAGGTAATGGCATCATTTTTCAGGTATATATACCTTGATTCAATAACCTTTATTAACGGGTCAGGCAGCTGCCCATTTCCAAGCATTGGTGGTGTCTGAATGATTGCCATTGAATAATAGACATGCATCAGCCTGTTATATGAATTGTGGTCTGTGATAATATTATTATATATTTGAATTGCTTTTTTATTCTCTCCCGATTTTGAGTAATTCTGACCAAGCTCCTCCATGACATATGGGAGTATTATTTGCCTGTCTTCTCGTTCATCCAGTTTCTCAATTATCCCCTGAAGATATTCTTCAGTATTCAAATTCCTGAATTTTAATGCCAGGTACCGGTAAATTATCCCGGGATAATCATTTGAATCGGTAGATATATTTTTAATTTTTAATAATACATTATCCCGCTGCTGCTTTTTGTTTTCCAGGTGGAAACCTTCGGCCAGGTCCTGAAGCGCACTGGTTATGTATATTCCAGACCGAATGTCTTTTTTACTGTAGTGAAAATCATATACCCTTGAAAGTGCTGCCATGTACCGTTCATTGTCATCGTATTCTTTCAAGTATTTGCCGGCAAGATCATACTGGCTTCTGGCATTGTCTCTTTTCGGGATGACCCCGGTATCCGGAATCAGGTTTATGTTCAGGTTATTTTTGTTCTGTACTGAATATACAAGCACCCCGTCATCATAAGGTGACCATTGGGCATTAAAAGATGAATTCGAATACAGTGTCAGTGGGTATTCATTCCCATTTGTAATATTTTTATAATACAATACAGAGTTGTCATCAAGGTTTATCGATCCATCCCCATTTGTATCCCTGTCAATCCTTGTAAATACAATCTCGTTTATGTTATTCATGAACGAGGGATATAATTCAATGGCTGTTGTATCGATTAGCTGGTTTTCTTCTCCTGTAACAGTATTAACCCTGTATATATCTCCCCTGTTTTCCTCGTTTCTATAGCTGATAAAAATTATATAATTTCCGTCCCTTGAAAACCGGGGATACATCCCCCCCTCACTGGTAACCTGGCGTTTTTCACTTCCGTCACTACGCATTATCCAGATGTTCTCGATCCCCCCCCTTGCAGAGGAATACGCGATATACTTACCATCTTTTGACCAGCATGGAGATGCATCCTTCACAACCCGAACCCTTCCAGATTCACCTTCTACACTCTTTGTAAGGTTCAGTTCAGGATTTCTGTCCATAGTCAGATTAAAAAATGATGATGAGTCTTCCTGCACAATTTCTGAAGGATCTATCTCCATGAGAAATATATCCCCCTCCGGGTCATCACGATATGACACAAATGCCAGCCGGTTGCCGGAAGGTGACATGGCAGGAGAGGTATCCCGCGAGGGGTGGGTGGTAAGTCTTACCGAGTGTATGCCTGAGAGTTCGCGAATATATATATCATAATTTCCCTGTTCCCTGTTTGAGGTAAAGAAAAAATACCTGCCGCTGTCATCAAAATATCCATGCATTTCGAGGGCCTGTTCTATGGTAACCGGAACAGCCTTTCCCACGTCATACTTGAATTCCTTTTTCAATATCTGTGCGTAGCTAAAAGGTACCCCATCCTTCTGGTTTTCTGAACCACATGCCGCAACGACAACAACCAGCACAATGATACAGAATAATACCCGTGGTTTATTCAAAGATCGTCTCATTATTTCTTCACCCAGCGTCCGTTTTCAAGCTGAATCCAGTCTCCTTTTTGAGCCATTGCCCGTTGTTCCTCGGCGAAACGCCTGGCAAATTCCTGGATCAGCGCATCATCCCCATCTTTGTTAGCAGCAGATACACTTCTTTTAAATATTGTTTTCCTGGCACTGTTTTCTTCATTCAGCAAAACCTGAAGCTGCTTTTTACGTTCAGGATTTTTTTCATAATAAGAATTCTGCCTGAAATACAAGAGACCATCATTTCCCTCACCAACTGCCCCTTTTTTCTTGTACTCCCGGATTTTTTCACGGTGAAACTCCCTGATCTTTAATGCCCTGAACAGAACTTCATCACCAGTTTGCATCATCTGCTGTGACCGTCCATGGGCAACGCTGGTCTGGACAGAAGACACGATCCACGCGTCCTTTTCCAATTCCCTGTAATCACCGATCACCTGTCTTTCAATCACCGTTCGTTCCCCCGTAAGATTAATGTCCGGTGGAGTAATCTCAATACAGCTCGGCATCCCCTTCATGCAATTCTGCGTTGACGAACAGCCTGAATGAATGACAAGGGACGCGCACAAAATCAGAATAATATAATATACCCGGTGTGACATGTTATTCCCCCTCCCTGACTTTGCGCAGGAATTCCTGCACAGGCATCCTCTCATATTTTACTTCCTCGTCCTTCACGCTTATGGTATATCCGAAAAGATTGCGCTGAAAATGAACTGTGGTGTACATAAGACCGCTATCCAGGTTAAAGTCAAAGCTCTTCACCCTCAATGAATTATCCACGGCTACCTGTCCTATGCCAAGCTTGGATTTTCCTTTTTCCTCGTTAAGGCCGGTCAGAAGCTGCCTCGCGAACTTTTCTCCTATTTTGTATATATGCACAGACCCCTTCATATCAAGTTCCCGGGAAAAATCCAAACCCCTTCCCGACAGGTTTGCATTCATGGAAACTTCTGTTCCCTCTCCTTTTTTTCGTGGGTTTGGTTCATCCAGCCTGGCTATGTCTATGTTTGAAATATCCATAATTAACTGGTATTCCATATTCCTCGCCTTCATGTCAGCAAGGTTGAATAATAAATTCTTGCTATATAACGACCCGTTCAACACATAAGCCCGCAACGAGTTGATCTCCATTACATTATCACGAAAGTGAATTCTTCCGGACATATCTTTTAAATATTCAAATTGAATATCCCGCACAGGATGACGACTCCTGACTGACTTGATTCTGAAATTGTCTTTTTCCTCGAAAAACCGGTTATTTATAATGTCAGATTTTTTCACTACGAGAAGTGACTCCCCGCTATAGCGTGGAGTGAATCGATACTGGAAAGGAAAATCAAGATATACTGATTCTACATTTGTTTTGCTCTCATCATTCTGTACATTCACATCTTCAATCAGAATTTTACCGGTAGCAATACCATTTTCAAGATCACCCTTTATCCTGGTGTCAATTTCCACCAATCCTGACATTTTCCAGTCATTATATACAGGTTTCATTCGTGGAGAAGCCATGCGTATCTTCAAGAAAATATCTGAATCTGAAAAAGGTTCACTCTTTAACTCCAGCATCCCGTTACATGACAATAAAAGATTTCGTGACTTGCTTGAGAGCTGCACCTTCTTTAGGTGTATTTTCTTTTCTCTTGTGTCCTGAATGACTTTCCCTTCAAGAGAAAGGTCAGTAACATCATAATCTGGTATGGATGATTTCATGGAAACATTGAGCCGATTCTCGTCAACATCAGTGTAAAACCCTATACGGGAGGATATATGTATCTTCTGCCTGAGTTTTATCGACCGCAATGTTTTTTTCAAGTTACCTGAAAGGGTGGGTTCCAGTGAATTTCTGTCGAATATAAGTGATTGCACATGTAATGAACCTTTTAGCCGGGGAGATACATCTACCCTGCCTGTCATTCCGGTTCGCAGGGAAGTGTTTCCTGATAAAGGGTCATAATGACGAATGGAAAGCCCATTTACCATTATTGTCTTCATGTTCTCAACCAGTGAAAGATCGGCATTGACACGCAGCCCGTTTACACCTGAGCGGCTTCGCTCCATTGTATAAATGAAACGGGGCAGGTCCAAGCGGGTATTGATCTTTATATCAGCCCCCCTTTTGCTGGCAGAAAATGGCATGTTCAAATTTGAAACCTGAAATCCCGTCTCGTCCTGGCTGAATTCTAAATTACGCCCTTTCAAAACTCCATTCATATCCAGTGATGATATCCTGCCGGTAACAGAAAAGGGGTAAAGGGACAGTGTACCTTTGAATATGCTTTTTCTGTCACCTGTAACAGCCCGGTAATACGGATACACATCATCAAGCCGGATATCGCTTTCCAGCATATGTAGTGAAACATTTTGACTGGAGGTCACCCCCTTAACGTGTCCTGAAAGAGATATCCATTTCCTTTTTTTCATCGATACAGAAACATTTCGCAGGTTCAGAAAATCTTTACCCGGATCATACTGTATATCGTATGATAGAAGAAAGTTCATAGGTGCAAGATGGGAGCGTTTAAATCTTACCGGTGCCCGATAAGTTCCCGCCTTTAACAGGCTTATAAACTTATGTTTCTCTCCAGGTGTTTTATCAAACTGCAAACGCCATGTAAACAGTAATGGTGGTTCAACCGTGGCATCATCAGAATAAAAAGAAAGGTCAAGTGTTTTCGCTGGATTTACATCTATCTTCATACGCTCCAGAAGTGAAAATGCTTCCAGTGACAAGGGTATTCTTTTAAAGGGGGGTATCCAGATCTCAGCCGATGCGGAAAATTTTTTTAAAGAGCTGGTATATGACGGCCCCTGAACATGAATCTCAAGATTCTCCATCACCATGTTCATTAAGAACTCGACGTGAATGGGAAATCGTATTTCATCACGGGGCTCTTCTTCGATGACTGGTTCTTCCTTTACAGGCATGGATTTCATAAGTCTGGTAATATTCCAATGACCGTCTTTCCATTGCACATACACCCTTGGCCGGTATACCCCTATTTCATGAAGATGGATGTCCCCCAGAAAAAGTGAAAAAAAATCGTACTTAACCCGAACCACATCAATCCTGGCAAGAATGTCTTCACCGAAATCAGGCCCGCTCCTTATTACTATATCATGAATTTCAAATCCGCTGTATGGGTTAACATCGGCCACGTGTAACTGTATTGTACCGTTTGTTCTGCTGGCAAACTGGGTGGAAATGACCTGTTCCATTCTCAGGGGGGTTACATACAACCATACTGCAAGTAAAGCAATTACCACCAGGAATGCCAGGGTAAGGGGAACCCAGATAATAACTGCTTTTAACAGTCTGGTAACAGTAGGTTTGAGGTCCATTCATTATTCCGTACGCAGATATTAACAAATAGTAATCTCTAAATAATCATTAATGCAAGTAGATTTTACCATGGCACCATGGAGGATGAAGTTGTAGTAGCTTTTCATAAAATAATTGACATTCACAATTCACACCATTTACAGTAATATAGTATAATTATATAACTATAATTAATCCTCGATAAATGGCGGTGCCGCGATGTCTACTGAAAATGACAGGTTCTCACATTCGTTTATGGATAACCAGAATATCCTGGTAGGAGCCATCAAGGAAAGCAATCTTGATAAGGATAATTCCCAGGAGATACTCGACCTGGTACAGGATGACCTTGCCAATTACCCGAATTACGAACATTACATTCTGGATGTTCGCGAGGTAGAAAAGGTATCCAATTCGGCACTTGGTGTTCTACTTAAGGCAATGAACATCATAAAACATACCGGCAGCTACATGATCCTTGTAATGACCGAAGATTTGCTGCAGAAAATAATGATTGAGCAACCCATCATGTTTGATTATTTCGCCGTTTTTCACTCGGTTGACGAAGCAATAGAGTACATCAAGGCAAAAAGCTGATTCACGCTATCAATACTCCTTGATTATTTTTCTATCGATGATGTCATTCATCCTCTCGGGATGTTCCATTATCTCGTGAAGTTCTGCCTCATGCCTGAATCGAAGCACGTTCAGCATAAATATCTCAAGTTTACTCAGCGTGGTGGGGGGAAGCTGGCTGCCGTCTATTTCAACCGAAATAAGCGGATAGCGCCTCTCCCTTGACCATGGTGCCAGCAATCCTTCAATGACCCTTCCAATGAGACATGCGAATGGTGAAATATTCACTATACCCGAATACCCGTCAGCCATGGCGGATGCGGCAACCCCGCTTGAAACGGTTATTTCAGACTGCAGTTCAAGGTTGACAAAATGCTTTTGCGACATCCCCATGATGGCATTCATATCATGAGGTGTTTCCGGAACCAGTCCTGTTTCTGACAATGCATCTTTTACCATCCTCTCAACCCTGTGCTTATACCATTGCTCAACATGCCACATCCCCAGTTCCCGAATCTCTTTCGAGAAAGGGCGGACATACCAGGGCATGAGGGATAATTCTTTTTTCAAATCATATCGCCTGGTGAAGTCACAGTAGTATATCCATTCACCCACTCCCGACACCTTCCCCACGATACCTTTCCTGCTGAAATGCTGTATCAGTTCATCAACCGCGAAGTCGTCTCTTCGTACATAGATCTCCCCAACGATCAACACCCTGGGGCTTTCTTCCAGTGTACGTTTTAATGGTATCTTCTTTATTTCAGACGCTATGCGTTTCAATGCCGGCAGTATTCTCGTCACGTCTGTTTCAGCAATTTCGATAAGTTCCTGCCACAGCCCGTCATATACCTGCATTGCTTCAACAGGATTTTTCGCGCAGGCCCTGAGGGACGTTTCAATATCTTTCATATAATCGCTGGTTATTACCCCCCACCATGCGTGCCTTGAAAAGTTTGTCCCCAGTTCGTTATATGAATTATCCGAATCAAGGGTAATCACCACCACGTTATCAAGACGAAGATCCTTAAACAGGTTTTCATAAAACACGAAATACTGTCCTGTTCTGCAGGGGCCCGTGGTGGTGGGTACAAACAGCAGGTATATGTCATCCTTGCGGTATTTATCAGAGGCAAGGTATTGAAGTGCACTCCCCAGCACCAGGTGTGATGGAAGGCATTCTTTCCCTGAAACGAACTGGCGTGCCATCTGCAAAGTCTTGTTGTCGGGAACAGGCAGGGCTTCGGCATTAATACCCGAAGAGCGTAATGAAGCTGCCAGGAGCTCTACCCCCAGTCTTCCCATGTTGGACAGCAGCATCTTCACCCTGGGATTGTTCCGTATGGGAATTTTCTCACCGGTTACAGTGTTGGTAACATGGATATTCTCATTACCCGGATTGATGAATCGAAGTCCATTGTCATAACGCTCCTCTTCTTCACCGGTGAATTTAAGCCTGTACCCTTCAATTATATCCAGGAATGCTTCCACACGGGTATCGATACCCGCGTCAGCTGTATGGGAATCAAGTTCAAGGATAAGAAAGGGTTTTGTCCCCATTGTCCACTTTAGATAATGGAGAATAAAAGAATCAGGGGCACACGAGAAATTTGAAATAAACGTCACATATATATTATCTTCATTTTTTAGCAAGGTGGCGGTTTTCATGTCCTGCTGACCATAATACCAGTACATGTTACTGAATATATCCCTGCCCTCAAAGGGAAGGATATCATAGGGAATGATGCTGTATCCGTTACTGGTAAACTTTTTCGGTATACCCATGTTGGCGTCCCGTGTAAAGGCGTTATACGGCCTGCCAAGCAGGGCGATAACCGGCCGTGACGCCCTGCGTGCCTCTTCCAGCGCCCGGGTGCCCAACTGGCGTGCCTGGTGAAAATACTCCTTCTGCCTGCCCAGTGCCAGGTCAAAGGCTGCTGAAGCCTCGTTTTTACCAACACCCAGTCCGGCGGCCATGTCAATGAATGACTTTCGTGCCTTTTCATCCCCGTATTTAAAGCTGATAACCGGTGACAATATCCTGTCAGTTGAAATCTCCGGGAAGGCCTTTTCAATATAATAGGGAAGACCCTGGGTTATGGGGCAAAACGTTGCATGCACATCATCCTCGTAACTCTCCATATCCCTGAAATGCGGCACAAATATATAATCATGGCCCCGGTCATATACGTTCTTCACTGCCCCATGGGCTATTTCGGCGGGAAAACAATAGGCGCTTTCCACCCGGGCCACTCCTTCTTCTGCGACCTGGTCTGATAATGAATACGAGATCCCCAGCTGGTGAAAAAACCACGAATACAATGGCCAGAGCGAATATACAGAAAATGCAGCGGGTATACCAACCGAGATGTCCCGTCGTTTTATAAATTCATCCGGATCAGGAGCGCATTCTGTGAAAAGAAGATCATTACGCTGCTGAATGTAATCCTGTACCTCGTTTTCTTTTAAAACCTTTTTCTTTCGCATATTAGTGTACTTGTTACACCGGCCCCCGAACATGTAGCTGCTGTCATTGACCCGCAGCACCTGTATAGGACAATAATTATCACAGGCCCGGCATTTAAATTCCCTTTCATATACGATCTCGGTGGACAACATCTTCTCAATGCTAAAATGACTTTTCTCAATGAAACCCTCGTTATTCTTCTGCTGCGCAAGCAGCCCAACCCCGAAACAACCCATAAGCTCCGGGTCCGGCGGCACAACAATCGGCTTGTTCAGCAGCAGGGCGAATGCCAGGGGAACGGCCTTGTTCTTTGCCACCCCCCCCTGGAGCACTATGTGATTACCGATTGTACGGTTACCAACCACCCTGTTCAGGTAATTGGATACTATGGAGGTAACCAGTCCCGCGGTTATGTCTTCACGTGAGGCCCCCTGCTGAATGGCCTTGCGTATATCCGAATTGATAAAGGCCGAGCAATGTTCTCCAAATTTCAAAGGCTCATCCGCCTGCAGGGCTATATCACCAATTTCATGGGCATGCCCGATGTTGAGGTCTCCACGGGCTGACTCTTCGAGAAATGACCCTGTACCGGCAGAGCACGCCTCGTTCATCGCGTAATCAATGGGTACCTTGTTTTTCAGGTACACGTACTTCGCGTCCTGTCCCCCGATCTCGAATATTGTATCCACGTCCTGGTTGTAATAGGTGGTTCCAACCGCGTGGGCAATAATCTCGTTGTATACGGCCGGAGTCTCAAGAAAAACACCCAGTATTTCGCGGGAAGACCCCGTCGAGGCAGCCAGTGTTATGGGTACCTCGTCTTCACCTGTATCATGCCGAACCTGCTGCCGTATTTCTTCAAGGCACTGTTTCAGGGCCTTGACCGGGTCACCGTGGGTTCTTCCATAGAATGACGCGGCAACCTCATGTGTTTCGCTATCAATTAGACATGCCTTGGTTGTTGTCGATCCACCATCAACCCCAAGAATATATTCACGACCTTTTCTGACAGTGGACTTCCTGGAAGGAATAGCCTGTACCATACCTTCTGCTTTCTGCAGTGTATCAAACCGGCTGAACTTGACGGCATGGGGCAACATAACTTTTTCGATTGAGTGTATTTCCCCCCCTGCCCTCAGTGCAAGCAAAGCCGCACCGTATGCCTCGAAGAACGCTGCCTCATCTGGTATAATGAATGATATATCCGGCAGCTTTTCGCTTATAAACCGGTGAATATACGGATTGCGTGTTATCCCCCCGGCAAGCAGCACTCTTCCACTGGAGATACGTGCCCTCTTCAGAAAATCAACCACCTTCACTGCCATAACATTGCTCAGTGATACTACAATATCACCCTTTGTTGCTTCACCTTTATTCAACCGGTGGGTACAATCACTTTTCATGAATACAGAACACCTGGTAGACAGCTTCATCACCCGGCTTTCAGCAGGCAGGGTTTGAATATCCGCAAGGGTCATATCCATCCTGCCAAGCTGCTGTTTGAAAAATTCCCCTGTTCCCGCCGCGCACTTATTACCTGAAAAGCTGGTAATTATAGAATTTCTATCGTCGATTGTATATACAACAAGGTCCTCTCCTCCCATGGATACTACAGCATCACATTGATCATCCATGCTGGAAAGCGCTTCCTCAATACACACTGATTCTATAACACCCGGAAGATTTAAAAGCTGCCGACCCTCGTTGCCGGTAACAATTGCCCTGGTATGTGGAGGAATATCAGCATCATTGAACAGCCTTTTCAGGGTATTGGCGACATTCCCATCATGAGGTGCTGTCTTATGCCAGAGCAGGTTCTCACCATCATGCAGCGCCAGTTTTACGCTGGTTGATCCAATATTAATTCCAAGACCATTCATATGCATTCCTCCGAAAAAAACATGTTATAACTTAACTAAACAGGTGTAACAGCAAACCGGCAATAACGGGGTTATAACTATATACATAATAAACTCATGACACGTAACATGGTTGCATTTTTTTTATTTTTTTGAATATTTACCAGTGTAGAATCATAATATATCAGCCTGGTTTTGTCAAAACCTGTACTTATAATATAGAATGACATCTATAAACTATTCAAGTACATTTTTATAGATATGTAAAAAGACCCGCCTGTTGGCGGGTCCATTCTCTTACAGTTTGTAAAAAAACCGGGGTGCTACTTACCGATTTTTTTCCTGATATTTTCTTTTAATCCGGCAATGAACTCATCAAAACCTTCACCGGTCTTCGCGCTGACATGATAGGTGGTAAGTTTTGGATTGGCCCGCTGTACATTTCCCATCATTTCGTCCATGTCAAAATCAAGATGGGGAAGCAGGTCAGTTTTATTCACCAGCAGGGTCTGCGACGAATTGAACATAAGGGGATACTTCGCGGGCTTGTCTTCACCCTCTGTAACACTCAGCACAACCACCCGCTCATCATCACCAAGCTCGAATTCGGCAGGACACACCAGGTTGCCCACATTTTCTACGATTACCAGGTCAATGGCATCAAGATCGAATGAATCAAGACACTTGTTGATCCATGAACTTTCAAGATGACAATCACCACCAAAACGGCTTGTCTCGATCTGCATGATGGGTATATCAAATTTTGCCAGTTTCTCGGCATCCTTGGTGGTTTCGATGTCACCTTCAATGACGGCAATATTGTACTCGTCTTTCAGTGTATCGATTATACGCTCGGTGATGGTGGTCTTGCCAGAGCCCGGTGAACTCATCATATCGATCATGTACACCTTTTTATCCTGAAGCAGTTTCTTGTTGGCATCAGCCATCTGCTCGTTGGACTCAAATATATCCTTGAGAACCTGTATTTCCATGGTATAGTACCTCCTGTTTTCCTTGGCTAACCATACGAACACCCCTGTACAATGCAAATAATTTTTTTCACACGTGCCAAAATTTTACTTTTCGTGTTACCTTAAAAATAGAACCACAGAGACACTGAGACACAGAGAAAAGATTTTATGAATATCAACTCTGTACCTCTGCGCCTCTGTGGTTCTATGTATCTTACGTTATGTCTATGTAACCCTTAGCAGATCCTGAACTTACCGATCTCCCTGTCCCCTTCCACTATGTGAACTGCACATGCGATACAGGGGTCAAATGATCGAACAACCCGTGCTGCCTCGATAGGATTCGCGTTATCGGAAATCGGTGTGCCGATGAGTGCCTGTTCAACCGGCCCCTTCACACCACGGTCGTCCCTGGGCCCGCAGAACCAGGTTGTGGGTACAACACACTGGTAATTATCAATTTTAGAATCTTTCACTTTTATCCAGTGACCAAGTGCCCCCCTTGGTGCTTCGGTGAGACCTTCACCCTCTCCGGTTTCAGGAATCTCGTATGTTGACCGGGGGTCACCACCTTTATCAAGCTGGTCAAGCCAGGTTTTTGCCTGCTGACAGATAAGCTTCGCTTCAATAGCACGTGATGCATGTCGTCCAAGAGTGGAGAACACTGCAGGTAAATCAGCATCAAATACCTTGAGCAGGCCATCAACTTCACTTTTCACCCCTTTATTGCCTGATAGATATGCCACCGCAACACGGGCCAGGGGACCTACTTCCATTGGCATATTCTCATATCGTGGTGCTTTCAGCCAGGTGTAGGCCCCGGCTTTTCCGGGATATGGATCGGTCTCACCTTTATACGGATGCAGCTGTGAGCCTGATTTATACCTCCCGTACTTCACATGCTCCCTGATATTTTCGGAGTTAAATTTCTGAAGTTTCTTCCCGTCGTATAATCCCTGCTGAAGCATGAACTCTGTCTGCTCAGGATTTTCCTCGAATACACCGTACGAGAGAAATTTGTCATAGGTACCATAACCGAAATAATCGCTGTATGCCTTAGCCACGGCAATTACGTCTTTTATGTATATATCGTTTACAAACTCTTCAACTTCTTCAAGAAGATCATAATACTCATCGATCTTGCTGCCGGTGGGAACCTGTGTCACCCCGCCTGGAACCAGTCCCATAAGGTGGGGCACCCTTCCCCCGAAAAGGGCAACCATTTTGTGTGTCTTCATCCGTATATCAAGGGCTTTCAGGTAGTGATCAATGGCAGCCATGTTCAGATCATGGTCCTTGATGTAAAAATCACCTTCATACCGTGGTAAAAAAGGAGAAACTGCGGTCAACTGATCCTTTCTTCCTTTCTTGGTTTCAAGTTCATTCTTTGCCCACGCCTTCAGGTTCTTCAATTTCTTATCATTTCCCTTGTAGCCAAGCACCGCGGTTATATCAACATAGTCAAGGGCGGCAAGGTGATAAAAATGAATGATATGCGACTGAAGGTAGTTTGCACCCAGCACAAGGTTTCTCAGCAGTCGGCCATTCTTATTGGGAGAAATCCCAAAGGCATCATCAAGGCACTTGCTTGAAGCTATACCATGTGATACCGGGCACACCCCGCATATTCTCTGGGTAATCTGGTTGGCATCTACCGGGTTTCGTCCCCTTAATATGGTTTCAAAACCGCGAAACATGTCCCCCTTACTCTTCGCGTCAACGACCTTTCCCTTCTGCACATCTATCTCAATGGACAAATGTCCTTCAATTCTCGTAATCGGGTCTAAATGTACCTTAGCCATTGATTACACCTCCCTTCTTAAGATTGAGAACCGCTTCCCTGATCTGTGGATCTTCTATCTGTAATATTTCATCCATGCTGGCCTGCATGTGTTGATAGAGGCCTCTTTCGCCGTAATCAGGAAATGGAGGTTCCGTACATCCTATACAGCCTGAACCGCTGCCCGTACATGTATTCGCTCCGTCTACCCACTTACGTGTTGGAATATCACATCCTGAATCCATACCAAGACATCCCAGCAGGTACAGGCATCCCTCGTCTCCCCATCTCTTTGCAAACTTTGCCCGCTTGTAATCAGGAAGCCGTTCGCATTTTTCATGAACAGTAGTGCCAAAGTACATCAGTGGACGGTTATACTGATCAAGAGGTGGTACTTCCCCTTTCAGCAGTACATGAAGCAGTGTACCCACCATCCAGTCCGGATGAGGTGGACAGCCGCCGATATTAATAATTGTCTTATCTTTTAATATTTCTGAAGTAGGTACCGCGCCGGTGGGATTATCCCCTGTTGCCCTGATTTCAGCCCCGGGAATCCCGCCAAAAGTGGCACAGGAGCCTACCGATATAACAGCCTTTGCGTTTGCTCCCAGTTTTTCAACCCATTCGCGAATACCCACGTGATGTCCGTCTACCATCCCAATAGTACAGTACAGGTCATCCTTTGTGGGGATTGATCCTTCCACAATCAGAATGAAATCTTTTCTGTTCTTCTTCACCGCCTCCTCAAGTACGTTGACGGCCACGTGGCCGGTTCCGCCCATGAGGGTCTGGTGAAAGTTGAGGCTGATATATTCTGTAATAACCGTATCAATCATGGGATCAAGCTTATTCAGCAGTGAAACCGAACAGCCCGAGCAAGACTGACCCTGCAGCCATATAACATTTGTTCTTTCTGAAGCTTTCTGAATGGCCTTTTTACACCCCTGCAGCATCACAGAGGGGAAAGTAACCGCAGCAGCGGTACCACCCATCAGCTTTAAAAAATCTCTTCTATTTAATGCCATAGAATTCCTCCTTAAACCCTTTTCACGTTTTGTCCCACTGCTTCCAGGATAAGATCCATAACCCTTGGAACAGCATCCGCAACAGCAGGACTGATAGCGATTTCAAGCGTTTCAATATCTTCAGGAACAATACCGATAATTTCCACCTCGGGATTGGCACCCTGAATTTTCAGCATATTTAATATTTCACTTATGCCAATTTCATGAAGTGATACACGGGAAGAAGATGAAAGAAGATACTCCGGTGTAAAACGGTACACGCTTCCAGGATGATCGGCAACCTTCAGGGCATCAATAATAATTATCCGGTCATATTCATACATGATCGGAATTAAATCAAGGCCGGCTGTACCCCCATCCATAATATCCACATGCCCGGGCAGTTCCATTCCGGATTCAAGCAATTGATTTACCACGAACACACCAATACCATCATCCTTTTGCAATATATTCCCCACACCCAGTATCAACGTTCTTTCCATACCCTGCACCCTGACCGCGCTGTCAGCGCAAGTCCTGCAATTCAATTTTTTTCCCGTACTTGTGACATTCGTCACACTTGGTAGGACCCTCTTCAGAGTTCGTGTGGCACTCAATGCAGAATGTATGTAAAATCTCGTCACCCTTTTCATTAGAATGACATTCGGCACATTCTTTTATCCTGGCAGGGTTGTCCCTCTTATGATGACAGGTCACACATTCAACACCCGCTTCTTCATGCAGATTGTGTTTCATTTTCACATGCAGCAATTGAGCTTTTTCTTCACTTGTAATTTTAGTAATAGTGACAACGTCGGTAGGACTCGGATTGATCGTGGTGGTTCCTTCTTTACAGCCAATGTTGTAAAGAAACATCACCAGGATACCCAGACCAGCAAAAACTATTTTACCCTTCACCCTTTTACCTCCCTGAAAACAGTATATATATCATTCCTCACACATCCGGTTATAACAAAAACCTGAAATGGGGAAAAAACACGCGAAGATTATAATGTACCTGTTCAAAGAACAACAAAAATGAAGCTGCAACGGGGTTCAAGCATCTACAAATGCGGTATTTTTGTCAATCATATATCCAAAAAATCAATACACTCGATTCACAATATGGATGAATGATGTTTCGTCTAAACCTGAAACATTGTTGCCAATATACTTCCAAACAAAGTATATGTCGACAATAAATTAATTTTGACGACTCTACACAACTACCTTTTATCGTCAAGCAAATATACAGTTAACGGTGCAACTTTATGCCAGAATACAATCTTGTGCTACAATTAACATACCATGATAGAGCATAGAATTATACGAATCAGGGGGATCGTTCAGGGTGTGGGCTTCAGGCCCCACGTCTTCCACCTGGCCCATGCCCACGGCCTTGCCGGCTCCGTGCATAATGACACCGAGGGGGTCCTCATGCACCTGGAAGGTGATGCAGCCAGCATCGACACGCTTATCAACAGCTTGAAAAATGACCCCCCTCCCCTGGCAGATATTCAATCCGTAACATCATCCACACATCCACCCCGCGGATTGACAACATTTTCAATAGAACAAAGTACATCATCAAGCACCCGCTCGGCCTTTATTCCACCTGACGCGGCGGTGTGTGATGCCTGCATGGAAGAATTCTTTAATCCCGAAGACCGCCGCCATCAGTATCCTTTTATCACCTGTACCCATTGCGGCCCCCGTTTCAGCATTATATACGATATACCCTATGACAGGCCGGGCACATCCATGAATGACTTTCCCATGTGCCCCCGGTGCGAGAAAGAATACCGTGACCCCCGGGACAGGAGGTTTCATACCCAGCCCAATGCCTGCCCCGTATGCGGCCCCCACGTATTTCTGGCGGACAGTAACGGTACGCCCATAACTGAAGATATTGATGAAACCATACAGCACACCCTGCGCCTGCTGAAAGAAGGCCACGTGGTTGCCATCAAGGGAGTGGGAGGGTTTCATCTCGCCGCCGACGCCACCAAAGACCGACCTGTAGAGCTTCTGCGGAAGAGAAAAGGACGTCCCTTTAAGCCCTTTGCCCTGATGACCGGCTCAATTGAAACAGCCGATAAGCTCACCCATGTCACACCCGCCGAACGGGATCTTCTTTTAAGCAGGGAACGTCCAATAGTATTGCTTAAAGACAGGGGGGAAGGACACGTAAGCCCCCTGGTTTCACCGGGCATTACCTGGACAGGCATCATGCTTCCCTATACCCCCTTTCAGCACCTGCTTTTCGCAAAAGACCCTCATCTTGTCCTTGTAATGACCAGCGGCAATGTAACCGATGAGCCTATTATCTACAGAAACGGGGACGCGCTCTCACGGCTTTCGTCCTTCGCCGATTACTTTGTTATGTACAACAGGGAGATCACCGCTCACTCAGATGACAGCGTCATGTACGTGGTGGATGAACAGCCTTTTTTCATTCGTCGCTCACGGGGATTTGTACCCGCCCCCTTTCTTACCGAAAAGGCACATTCGCAAATTCTTGCAACGGGGGGCGACCTGAAAAACAGCTTCGCCCTGGCAAAAGACAACTATATTATACTCAGCCAGTACCTGGGGGATCTTGAAACACCCTGGGGCAACCAGCTGTACCGTTCAGCTATCGATCATTTTAAGAAAATATTCGACTTCAGGCCCGGCACCGTGGTATCAGATCTTCACCCGGGCTACTATACCACCATGTTCGCCGATGAACTGTCACAACAGGGACTCACCCACCTGAAGGTGCAGCACCATCATGCACATATCGCCGCCAACCTTGAAGAACACAATGTTGACCATCCTGTCATCGGCATCGCCTATGACGGCACGGGGTACGGAACTGACGGCACACTCTGGGGAAGTGAATTCCTTATAGCTGATAAAAAGAACTTTACCAGGGCGGCCCATTTCGAGAACTTTCCCCTGCCCGGTGGAGAAAGCGCCATACGTGACGTGTGGAAAATCGGCCTGTCCCTTCTCAGGTCTGCCTTTGGTGATGACAGGGGTATATATACATCCATGGGCCAGCGAAACATGGTGCTTGAAATACTTGAACACAATATCAACTCACCCCTCACCTGCAGTATCGGGCGAATATTTGACGGGGTCTCCAGCATACTGGGCATACGCCATCACGTGACTGCCGAAGCTGAAGCCGCACAGCTTCTAGAGGAAGCAGCACATAAAAGCAGTGGTACAATGGGAGAGAACGCCCTTATCCCCGTGTCAGATGAGAATGACACCATGATCATTCACACTCCTGATCTTATAAGGATGGTGCATGACCTTCACCAGAACGGCCATAGCATTACTGACACCGCTCTCTTCTTTCATCAGTGCATCGCCGCCACAACCGTACACGTGGCCATTATGCTGCGTGAGAAATTCAACATCAACACCGTAACCCTGAGCGGGGGGGTTTTTCATAACCGGCTGCTTCTTTCCCTCATCTCAAGTGGATTGCGCAAAAAAGCGTTTGACATACTTATGCCGCGAAAAATACCTTTTAACGACGGATGTATGGCAGTGGGACAAATAGCCATCGCCAGGGAGCTTCTTAAATGACCAATGAACATGTACTCGCGCATGATGCGGAAAAACTGAAACAATATCAAATTGATTCTGATATATGTATAATGGAAGTATGCGGTACCCATACCACGGAATATTTTAGAACCGGGGTCAAAGACATATTTCCACCACGACTGCGGCTGGTTGACGGCCCCGGATGCCCGGTGTGCGTTACGCCCAACCACTACCTTGATCATGCCATAGCCCTTGCCGGTGAGAAAGACTGTATTATCGCCACCTTCGGCGACATGGTGAAGGTGCCTTCGTCATACAGCTCACTTGCCCGGGAAAGCGCGGGGGGTGCCCGGATTGAAGTTGTGTATTCACCGGTTGACGCCCTGGATATCGCCCGGCAGAACCCCAACAGTGAAGTTGTGTTTCTGAGCGTGGGGTTTGAAACCACCGCTCCAACCGAGGCGGTAACGGTGCAACAGGCCAAAGAACAGAACCTGAAAAACTTCAGCCTTCTTCCCGGCAACAAGCTGACGGTACCCGCGGTAAGGGCCCTCCTGGATGCCGAAGAGGTGAACATAGACGGGTTCATCCTTCCCGGTCATGTGAGTGCCATAATCGGCACCAATGCCTGGAAGTTTCTGGGTTCTGAATACAACAAGCCGGCAGTGGTCACCGGGTTTGACGACCACGACCTTCTCAAGGGTACGCTGCTGCTTCTCACCCTGATCAGTGACAACAAACCCCATGTGCTCAACGAGTATACCCGGGTTGTACGTGACGGCGGCAATCAGCACGCCATGGACATGATATATTCAGTATTTGACGCCGGAGACTCAGAGTGGAGGGGCATCGGGATGATCCCCGGCAGCGGCCTTCTGTTGAAAGAGGAATATGCCGATTTTGACGCCACCAAAAAATTCACCGTGGACATACCTGAACCGAAGGAACATCCCGGCTGCAGGTGCGGTGATCTTCTCAGGGGTTTGATCCTGCCCACCGAATGTCCCCTGTTCGGCAGGGGGTGCAACCCTGAACATCCCATAGGCCCCTGCATGGTGTCAACCGAGGGTCCCTGTGCCGCATACTACAAATACGGGAGATAAACATGCCTGATACAGTTTTACCCGGCCACGGCAGTGGCGGGAAATTAATGAACGATCTCATACATGATACAATCCGGGAAACCCTCGGCAGTGAAAACATTCAACTGGACGATTCAGCCATACTGCAGTTACCCGGCCGGCAAATAGCCTTTACCACCGACAGTTACACCATAACCCCCATCGAGTTTCCCGGGGGAAACATCGGTTCACTTGCGGTAAACGGCACGGTGAACGACCTTGCCGTTATGGGTGCAGACCCACTGTATCTCAGCTGCAGCATCATACTTGAAGAAGGCCTGCCCCTTGATGAATTAAAACGGGTGCTGCAATCCATGCGGACTGCCGCTGATTATGCCGGCATTTCCATAGTGACCGGTGATACCAAGGTGGTGCCCAGGGGAAAGGGTGATAAAATATATATCAACACCGCGGGTATAGGTATTTTCAATTCCCCTCCCCGGCGGCATGATATTATTCCGGGTGATGCCATCATCATCAACGGGTTTATCGGTGATCACGGCACCGCCGTCATGGCAGAGAGAAACAAGTTGAGTTTCTCAAAGGGGCTGTCCTCTGATTGTGCTCCCCTGAATATGCTTATCCGGCAGGTGATTCAGTCATATCCTGAAAGCATCAGGTTCATGCGTGACGCCACCAGGGGAGGAGTTGCCTCTGTTCTCAACGAAATTACGAAAGACCGCCCGTTTGGTGCTAAACTTATTGAAAATTCACTTCCCGTACACGATGAAGTTCGCGGGGTCAGTGAATTGCTTGGAATCGACCCCCTCTACATCGCCAACGAGGGGAAAGTTGTAATCATAGCTGACGGTAAGGATGCCCCTGCAATCGTGGAAGAGATGAAAAATATTCCCGAGGGGAAAGACGCCGCAATTATCGGCGAGATAACCGATGAGTATACCGGAAGCGCCTATATAACCACCCGGGTGGGTGGAAACCGTATGCTGCCGCTGCTTATAGAAGAGCAGCTGCCGAGAATATGTTAATAACAGGAGAACCATCATGTGTCTGGCAATTCCAATGACCATTACAAAAATAGAAGGCAACAAGGCCGTCGCCGAGTCCATGGGTGTAGAGAAAACCATCGATGTAACCCTCACCCCCGAAGTAAAGCTTGATGACAAGGTTATCATCCACGCTGGTTTCGTTATCGAGATACTTGATCCTGAAACCGCAAAGGAGATCGAGCAGACCTGGGATGAATACATCAAGACCATGGAGAACGAGCAATAACCAGGCGATGGCGGATTCACGTATTATCAATACCACTCTCATCAGGGATGCAATCGTGCAGCTTATTCACGAGGCAAGTTTTCAGCTGCATCCCCAAACCCGTAAATCCTTTATACAAATGCGTGACGCTGAAGAACCAGGGTTAGCACGCCAAACCCTTGACACCCTTATTGTCAACGATGAAATCGCCGCTGCAACACAGGTGCCCCTGTGCCAGGACTGCGGCTCAGTGGTGGTATTCCTGGAAATCGGTCAGCAGGTAATCATCGAAGGTGAGCAGCTTAACGATGCCATCCAGGGGGCGGTAGCCCACGCCTATGAGAAATACTACCTGCGTAAATCCATCGTTGCCGATCCCCTGCAACGGGTCAATACCGGCACCAATACCCCCTCATTCATACATATTGATATGGTTCCGGGAAACAGGTTGGGTATTACCGTGTACCTGAAAGGGGGCGGCTCTGAAAACATGTCATCCCTTCACATGTTCAGGCCAACCGCCTCAGAAGATGAAATTATTGACTACATTGTACAAACGGTACGGGATGCCGGTCCCAATCCCTGTCCCCCCCTTTTTCTCGGTGTGGGCATCGGCGGCACAGCCGACGTGGCCATGCTGAACGCGAAAAAGGCGGTACTCAGAAAGCCCGGCTCGTCTCACCCGGTAGATTATTACCAAAAACTTGAAGAAAAGATCTTGCGCGGGGTAAATGACACGGGGGTCGGCCCCCTGGGTTTCGGCGGCAGAAATACCGCTGCCGCGGTGTATATAAAAGAAGCTGCCACCCATATCGCCACCCTGCCGGTGGCACTGAACCTTAATTGTCACTCCCTGCGTTTCCGGGGTACCATACTATGAAACCGGTAGAGATACATACTCCCCTTGACCAGCAGACCATAGAAAACCTGAGAAGCGGCACCATGGTGGCCCTGTCAGGAACCATATACACGGCACGTGACCGGGCCCACCAGGAATTTCATAAATTGCTGGAAGCGGGAAAGCCGTTACCCTTTGATCCCCGGGGCCAGCTACTCTATTACGCCGGCCCCAGCCCCACCCCGCCGGGTAAAGTTATCGGCGCCGTGGGGCCTACCACCTCCTACAGGATGGATCCATTCACCGGCTTGATGCTTGAGGCAGGTATACGGGGCTTTATTGGAAAAGGGAAACGTTCTCAACATGTGAGGGAACAACTGGTGCAATGGGGAGGGGTTTACTTTGCCACCTTCGGCGGGGCGGCAGCATTTCTGCACACCAGGGTGATGTCATCCAGGCTTATAGCCTTTCCCCACCTTGGCCCCGAAGCAGTATACATGCTGGAGGTAGCCGACTTCCCCCTCATCGTGGTGAATGACATATACAACGGAGACCTGTATGAATCTGCACTTCCCGGATGATGATGATTTCTCACTATTTAAAAAGGACATCAGTGAAAAACTTCGGCTGCTGAATGTTCGCACGATAATTAAGCCCGAGTTCAAGCCATCCGCGGTGATGATGCTCATAATGAACAGGGATGGAAATGCCCATGTTCTTCTTACCCGCAGAACCACAACGGTTACCACGCATAAGGGAGAAGTATCTTTTCCCGGGGGGAGCTTCGAAGAGGGAGACTGTTCCCTGCTTGATACCGCCCTGCGGGAAACAGACGAGGAAGTGGGTATATCCCCGGGTCATGTGGAAATTCTGGGAGAATTTGATCATTTTATTTCTATCTTTGGTTTTCACGTTTCAACCTTTGTGGGGGTGATCACCCATCCATACGAATACATCTTAAACCCTGACGAAATTGAGTCTATCGTGGAGGTACCACTTCAGATATTCAGGGACGAGAAGTATGATAAATGTCAGCCTATGGAGTACCAGGGGAACACCTACAACGTGTATCATTATATGTACGAAGGTTACGAGATATGGGGACTGACTGCCCGTATTCTCACTGATTTTGCCAGGAAGATACTGCAGCAATAGAAAAAAGTATTATACAAAGTATATAATTGACAGTATACTCCGTTACCATAGCATACACCTGCCTGTAACAAAGTTGCGGGCAATACCACGTATACACAAGTTATTATCAAAAGAGGATGTATCAATGAGAAAAAATATCTTCATAGCCTGTATATTCTGTATGTTGATTCTTGGATGTGCCCCGCAGAATATTACTGAAGACCAGTTTACCGTGATCTGGAAGGATTATATTACCAGGGAATTCAGGGAAAGTTTTGATGAGAAGCAATCAGCAGCACAGAGAAAGAATATTCTTGAGAACGTTCTCAGGGAGTACAGCATACAGACAGATACATTTATGGCGTATATGAAAGAGCAGCACCCGGATAAATACAGGACAATTTTTTACGAATAACAGGTGATTAACATGAAGAAATTATTTAAAGAAAGAACCGTTCATTTCGTGGTGGTGGCTTTTCTTATCGGTATGTTTGCCGGTGTGAATATGTCCTTCTCTGCCACGGCCGCAGAGCCGCCTCACAGGTATCTTGATTATTTTCACAAGGTATACCAGATAATCAAAACCGACTATGTAGATGTACCGGGCACCAAAGATCTTTTTTACGGCGCAATCAGGGGCATGATAGCCTCCCTGGATGACCCCTTTTCACGTTTCCTTGACGAGAAGGCATTTAACGAACTGAAAGAAGAAACCACCGGGGAGTTTGTGGGTGTGGGTATCGAAATATCCGTAAAAGACGGTCAGATCGTGGTTATATCTCCAATTGACGGGACCCCTGCCATGAAGGCCGGGATTCAGGCCGGAGATACCATCATAAAAGTTAACGGAACCGAGATTAAGGATAAAGATCTCAGTGATATCGTAAAGCTTATCAGGGGTAAACCTGCCACAGAGGTTACCCTGTCAATAAAGCGTGAAGGGTATGATGAGCTGCTTGATATTGAAATAGAGCGGGCCCCAATCAAAATCGAAACGGTAAAACATGATGTAATACAGGACACCAGCACCGGTTACCTGAAGGTATCCCTTTTCAGTGAGAACACCCCCAACGATGTCCGTGAAGCCCTGAAGGATCTCAAGAAAAAGAACATCAACAAGCTTATTGTTGACCTGAGGTGGAACCCCGGCGGATTACTGGATGGTGCCATCAGTATCTCTGACATGTTCTTGGATAAGGGTAAAGAGATTGTATCCACACGGGGAAGAAAGGGTACCGGTTCTATAAAGCAGTATGATTCAGAAAACGATCCCCTCTACAACGGGAAAATGATCGTGATAGTAAACAGGGGAAGTGCTTCAGCATCAGAAATTTTTTCAGGCGCCATGAGTGACAATAACAGGTCAAAGCTGCTTGGTGAAAAAACATTTGGCAAAGGATCTGTACAGAAATTCTTCAACCTTAACGAAAACGTGGGAGTATCACTTACCATAGCCAAGTACTATACTCCTTCGGGTATCTCCATACATGGTAAAGGAATTGAACCGGATTACAAGGTTGAATCTGATGTTATAAGCAGTGACGAGCAAAAGCAGATCAACATATTGATGAAGAAAAAACTGTTGGAAAAGTTCGCCGCCAGCCACAAGACATATGACGAAACAACACGTAAAGAATTTTACGAATTTGTTAAGAAACACGGTGTAAAGCTCTCTAACAAGACGGCAGATTACGTGTTGAAAAACGAGTTATCCGGCCTGTCAAAGCGTCCGGTGTACGACCTGGAATTTGACAGGCAGCTTCGGGAAGCCCTAAAGGTTATTGATGAATCATAATACTCCCATTCTGGGACTGGGACTTGAAAGCTCATGTGACGAGACCTCCGCTGCCGTTGTTAAAAACGGCAGCGAGATACTCTCACATGAAATATTCAGCCAGGTTGATCTTCATAGCGAATATTTCGGTGTTGTACCCGAGATTGCCTCACGGGCACATCTTGAAGTCATTAACGGACTTATTCAAAAAGCCCTTGATGACGCAAAAATCAGCTTTTCAGATCTCCATTACGTGGCCGCCACCCAGCGGCCAGGCCTGGTAGGCTCCCTTCTTATCGCCGTACAATCCGCCAAGGCCATATCCTTCGTTCATAAAATTCCCTTCATCGGCGTGAACCACCTTGAAGCACACCTGTATGCCCCCTTTCTTGAAGAGAAAAATCCTGCTTATCCCTTTGTAGGGCTGCTGGTATCAGGGGGTAACACCGCCATATACATAGTGAAGGCCCCAAATGATTATGAATTGATAGGTAAAACGGTGGATGACGCGGTGGGCGAAGCCTATGACAAGGTCTCAAAGTTTTTAAACCTGGGATATCCGGGTGGACCCCATATTGAAAGAATCGCACGCACCGCCAAAATTAAAAAACAGCTTTTTCCAAAAATTCTTGCCGACACCGGTCCACACGACACCAGGTTTTCATACAGCGGCATCAAGACCGCGGTGGTAAATTATATTCGCCAGAATCCGGATGCGGACACGGCTGAAATAGTATGGAGTTTCCAGGAAAGGGCTCTTGAAATACTTGCCAGGCGTGTTTTTACAATCGCCCGCCGTCACAACATCACCACAATAGTTGTTGCAGGTGGTGTGGCGGCCAATGGAAGATTGCGGGAATTGCTCAATGACATGAAACGTGATTCCGAAGAAATTATAATTCCCTCACCCCTCTTATGTACAGATAACGGTGCCATGGTGGCGGGAATCGGCTACCGGTATTACACACTGGGAATTCATAACGATCTTCATACTGACGTGAAAGCCCGGGCGTAAACATGAATAAATAATATTTTCTGTTTGCCTTTTTTTACCGTTCTCACTATACTCAGTAAAGGTTTTGAACCGCCATCATTTTTTCCAGGAAAGGAACCATGAAAACCGCCCAGATTGAAACCTTCAACAACCTGATCGACATAGTCATCAGTTTCGATGAGGATCCTGATATTGCCGGATCTGCTGCTACCATGTTAAAAATGATACTGATTAACTATTTCTTCCATACCTTAACAGATGAAAGTAAAAACCTGCAACAGGTTATCAAAAACATTAAGCTGGAAGGACCTGTTACCGAAAAATCTTCATTGCTTGAAGTAACCACCCCGGATTTACAGCCTTTACTGGCTGGTGATAGCATCAATGATTCGCTCTGTGGCAGAATCATGCTATCCCCTGCCTATCTTAAAGTGGCATATCCACATCATAATCCCTCTTTTAATAAGCTTCCTTCCGAAGATAAGGGTGAACTGATAAACGCCATTAAGGAAAAAAATGATGCCATCATGAAGGCATTCGAAAAGATGCAGCGAGATATAGATGCGGTCCGCAACAGGAAAGTATTAACGTTAATCGCGTTGATCCTGAAAAACATCCATATGAAAACCGGTCTTCGCCTGGTGAAGCATGATCAAAACGCGGAAAGTATCATACGAGGCATATTCTCTAACTGTGATGCCGGTTTTTCCGCGTCACAGGGGCAGCTTGCCGATCTAAATGATGAATCAAAGATTAAAGATGCGATAAAGGCTTTTTTTGTCATAAAAAAATACAGCGAAATTAAGGAAATATCTGAGTTATATAAAAATGAGTTAAAGCGCTTTACCAAACGTACCCAGAGAGTAGCCCAATTATAACGAATGAAAACAATCTTCTTATCAGTACAATTAACCATCATTTTACTGCTGCCATGGTCAATGCTTCTGGCCAACCAGGACAGGATATACTCGGTTAGTGGTGACAGCAATTATCCCCCCTATGAATATATTAACGATGAGGATAATGCCGACGGGTTTAATATCGACCTGGTACGGGCCATTGCCCGCGAGATGGAGATAAAAATTTCCATCTCGCTGGCACCCTGGAGCACAGCCCGCACAAACCTTGAAACGGGCCAAATAGATATTCTTCCCGGTATGTTCTACTCTGCTGAACGTCACAGGAAGGTGGATTTTTCCATACCTCATACCATAGTTGACCACGTAATCTATATCCGGAACAATACACCTGCTATACTTTCATTTAGTGAACTGACAGGGAAAAAAGTTCTCTGTGCGAAAGGGGACATTATTCATGATATCCTCCTGAAGCAGCAAAACAACGCTAAAATTATACCCGTACAATCCCAGGAAGATGCCCTGTTGCTTCTTTCGGCAGGAAGGTATGACTGTGCCATAGTTGGTGAGCAGCAGGGCCTGTACGCCACCCGTGTACACAATCTTGAGAATATCAAGATAACGGGATCAGCACTGAAGGCAAAAAAATACTGCATGGCGGTACAAGAGGGAAATACAGAACTTCTTGGCACCTTAAATGATGGATTACGCAGGATAAAGCAAACCGGTGAATACGATGAAATTTACAACAAGTGGTTTGGCAGGGATGACAGGATTACATTTGAGAATTTGTTTTCTTTTGTTGTAATTCCAGTTGTAATGCTTGGAACAATTGTACTGATACTGATCGCATTTTCCATAATACTGCGAAAACGGGTACAAAGCAGAACAAGGCTGCTTGCCACCCAGCTCATGAAAACCAAGGAGGCCCAGCTTGAGGCTGCAGAGAGCCGTGACTTTTTTCAGAAAATACTTGATTCAATAGCATCCCCCGTGTATTTCAAAAACCTGGATGGAAAATTCCTGGGTTTGAACCGCAGTTTCCTGGAATTGACCGGCCTGGATCGAAACCAGGTTATCGGGAAAACAGTAAATGATTTAGCCCCTGAATACGCCCAATTGATACACGGCAGTGACCGTGAACTCATTGAAACACGCAAATCGCAGGTTTTGGAGATTGACTCCCCCCTTCCCGGCAATACTGAGTCAATACAGTTGCTGCTGAACAAATCCCTGTACTTCGATACAGGGGGTAACCCCGAAGGGATAGTAGGTATCATTACCGACATTACCGATCTCAGGGATAAAGAAGAACGAATACATCTTTTGTCCACCGCCATTGAATACGCTTCAAGCGTGATCATTGTTACTGATATAAATGGCACAATACAGTATGTCAACCCCGCATTCACCAGCATGTCCGGTTACAGCAGCGACGAAGCTACAGGCAGCAACGCAAAAATACTCAACTCCAACTATCATGCCAGCGATTATTTTAAGAACATGTGGGAAACCATTCTAAGCGGTAAAGTATGGAAAGGAGATATACTGAACAAGAAGAAGGACGGCACACTTTACTGGGAGAATATTTCTATCGCACCCGTGCGGATCAGCACGGGTGAAATAACAAATTTTATCTCCATACATGATGATATAACAAGGCGTAAGATGTACCAGGAGAACCTGCTGCAGTCAAAAAATAATTTTCTGAACATAATAACCAGCAGCCATGACGCCATTGTTGTTCTCAATAATTCCGATGAGGTACAATACATAAATCCCGCCGCAGAAAGTCTTTTCGGGGAATCAGTTGAAAATATTCTTCAGGAACCACTGCCGGTACACCTGGATGAAAGCCAGGATGAGGTTTCCCTCCCCATGCCAGATGGTTCCATGCGATATTTTGAATTAACCTTTATACCTACCAGGTGGCAGGGTGAAGAGGCGAAGGTGGCAATGCTTCATGATATTACCAGGGACAGGCAAATCGCCGACCAGGTGCGCCGATCACTTGAAGAAAAAAATGTATTACTGAAAGAAATTCATCACCGGGTAAAAAACAACATGCAGCTTATTTCAAGCATGCTGCATCTGCAGGCGGGTTACAAAAAAGATGACAGGATGATCAGCATTTTCAGGGATATAGAGTCACGAATCAGGTCTATGGCCCTTATACATGAAAAACTGTATCAAAGCAAAGATTACGCCCATATCGAACTTGGTGAATACATTCGTGACCTGGCCCTTTCCCTGTATAACACCTACCAGGCAGACATGAACCTTATCAAGTTGTCCACCGATATTGACGTGCAGCATTTTGATATCGACACGGCAATACCCTGCGGACTCATATTGAATGAACTCATTTCTAACGCCATCAAGCATGCCTTCCCGGAGGGCAGGAAGGGGGTAATCACCGTATCATTGCGGAACACCGATGATGAAGATATCAGGCTTACAGTTGAAGATAACGGCATCGGTATATCAGAAGAATCATTTCTCAGAAGAGATCAGAGTCTTGGCATGGTACTGGTAGAAACCCTGGTGAAACAGCTCAACGGAACCCTGTCTTTTAATACTGAAGGAGGAACTGAATTTATAATACGATTTTCCCCTCCCTGGATATCTTGAATCACAGCATCATGTAACCGCAGCCTTCTTTGCCATTCTGCTGTACCTGTAATAGAGTATAATATCGGTAAATACCATGCAGGCATTTGCCACGTAAAACAGTGTTACCCAGTCGGTGTTTCCGGTAATCTTGTTAATAAACCCGAACACGTACCCGCTGAATATAAGCCACAAAAAGTATACTGATTTCCCATCAACCCTCTTAACTTTCACGGCCCTGTATATAGACGCGGGCCATGACGCTCCGAAACATACAAGCATCATCGCTTCAAACATTATGCATTCTCCAGTCAATCAATTAAGCTTTATAATAATTTCAACCCGGCGGTTTTTCTGCCTGCCTTCTTTTGTACCATTATCAGCAATTGGCTGTTCCTGGCCAAGGCCCCTGAAAGATATTTTATCATGCCCAAGCCGTTCTCCAAGATATTCTGCCACCGAACGGGCCCTTTTCTCAGAAAGTTTCTGGTTGTATTCCCTTCCACCAATATTATCAGTATGACCTTCAACGATGATTTCCCTGTCAGGATATTTTCTTTTTATTATCTCAGCCATCTTTTCAAGATTCTTCTTCGCGTCTTCCCTTAACGTAAACTTGTCAAAGGAGAACAATATCTCCGCCAGGCGTAACACCAGCCCGCGTTTTTCATCATCAACCGAAATACCGCTATCTTCAGGTATTTCATCTTTTAGATCCTGTTTCTGTTTTTCTTTTTCCTCACTGGTTACATTATCATACAGGGCGTACTGTTCCTTGATGCCCATCCTGAATTCTATACTGTTGCCCATTCTGCCATGTGCAAAAAGCATCATTATACTGTACCTGTTTTCAGATTCAACAGGCCGGTTTTCTGAAATATTCCACAATAACGTACCGGTATACTGTCCCGATATTTTCACCGGAACATCAGGTGGAAACCTTTTTCCTCCAGGATTTTTATTGATGGGTATGGCATAGGTAATTATTGCCATTTTTTTTCCATCAACTTCCTTCACCTCGTTAAAAAAATAGGTTGCTTCCAGCACCACCAGGAGGGGAATTGAAAAATTGTTCATCTTAATGTGTACCGGTGCCTTCCAGTTCTCACCAACACTCACTTCTTTTGCAGGGAACATTGGCACATGCCTGAAATTCGGCATGTAATGGGTCTCCGGCACCACGTAATATCCCCTTTCGGTAATGGCAAAATCGGCATCATACTCTTCATCAAGTCTGAACATGTCTTCCCGCGAATCACGCCTGTAAACTGAGAACCTGCCCTTCACGAATTGTTTGCCGTTATCCCTTTTGTAGCAGGTAAGATCTATTATATTTCTCTCCTGGTAGACCCTTTTCAATCCACCATTTTCCAGGTAATTCACGGTAGCCGTATTCATTACTTCAAGGCGGTCATTTTCCGGGATGTCCCAGTGAAGGTGGTATGATTCATCTTCTGCCGCCCCAAGCAGCAAAACCATGGCCATTACATACAGTATGTTTTTCATTCTCATGCCCCGGGGTATAGTATTCCTTATCTTTAAGTATCGGTCTCACAACCCCGTTCTTACAGCAATATTTTTACACTATTTCCGGATTCCTGTGATTGAAAAATGGCAAATTACCAGGTCAAATACCATACTCTGCCCGTTCTATGAGTTCTATCTGCATGTCACGGTTCAGGGTGACAAAATACGCGTTGTACCCGGATATTCGCACCAGCAGGTTGCGGTACAACTCCGGGTGAGCCATGGCCTCACGCAGTATGTCCGAGGTAACCACGTTCATCTGCATCTGCATGCCCCCCAGGTCGAAATAGGTCTTCACGTAAGAGTACATGTTCTGCACCACATGGGCATGTGAATCACCGGGAGCAGGCACCACTTTCACGTTGAAGGCTATGTTGTTGTTCATGTTGGATGGTTCAAGACTGGCCACGTCCCGGATATTGTCCAGCAGGTTTTTAGACGCTCCCGGTTCCGGGGTAAGCCCCGGTGTAAAGGCCCTGCCCGCCATTCTCCCGGATGGCAGGGCACCACTGAGGGTACCGAAGGCAACATGGTTGGACATCGACCAGAAACCGGCGGTATAGTGACCGCCGCGATAGTTCAGATGGTTCCAGTAGGTGTTTTTCGCAAAACTGGTAACCCTCTCCACCATCTGCCTGGCCTCCGGGTTACCAGACCCGAAAAAGGGGACTTTTGTTGTTATCATGGCATGTAAGGTCTCATACCCCCTGAAGTCAGCATCGATTGCTTTCTTGAGATCTCCTAATGATAGAAGGTTCCCGTCAAATACGAGGGTCCTGATGGCCATGAGTGAATCCGTCACGTCGGCAAGGCCGATACAGGCAGCCCCGGAAGAATTATACAGTGCACCACCAGCGGTCACGTCCTCCCCCTTCTGTATAGTGCCCTCTACCAGGGAAGACAGCAGTGGAGTGGGACGCAGTACCGCGTGGGCCTCACCCAGCAGGTTATTATATTCAACTGACTGGTCTATGAGAAACCTGAACTGTTCAGTGAATGCACTATAAAAGTCCTCAAACGTTTGAAAATCACCATCCCTTATAGAACCCGTTTTTGGCCCCCTGTCAAAGCGCATCAGTGGATGGGTGCCGTTGTTCAATGCCATCTCCAGGGCGGCCACCATGTTCATCATCATACAGTTGGTATGTCCCAGGTGTTTTCCGCTTAGGGTAGGCTCAACACAGCCGGTAGCCGCCCAGTCGCGAAGGTCCTCGTCAGGATAATGAAAATCTGCAAGGGACGCCATCACGGCTGTATCATTGTGCATGGAGGGGGTAGCAGTGGTAATAAGGTTTACCTCGCACAGCCTCCTGAGATAGGTGTCAGTGTTCACCTGCGGATCATATCGCGCGTTTACATTGGGATCACGTATGCCAAGAAGCTCGGTCGCCTTGAGAAATATGTAGGTCATATCACACACCCCGTCACTACCGTCTGGTCTGACACCCCCCAGGGTGATGGCCTGGTCTGATGAGCTGCCCCCGAACAGGTAATTCCCGATGTCGGGCACCAGTGGTAGATGATCAGTGCAGCGCATGTAAAAACAGCCAACCAGTTCAATGGCAAACCTGGTATACTCTTCCCGCTCCTGCGAAGTCTTCAGCTTCTTCATGTCGGCTTCGAAGTATGGCTGCAGCCACTGGTCAAGCCGTCCAAGGGACAGTCCGGCGTTGGTGTTCTCCATGTGCAGGGCCACCCATGCCAGCCATACAGCCTGTACCGCTTCATGCAGGGTGCGGGCCGGGTGTTCGGGAACCCTCGCACAGATTTCTGAAATGTTCCGTAACTCTCTTTTTCTCTGTGCATCGCTCTCCTTCTCAGATTCAAGGGTTGCTTCCCTTGACAGGTTCCTGGCGTAAACCCTAAGCCCTTCAAGCGTCAGCTTCATGGCTTTGAGGGTGTTCATCTTTTCCCGGGTGAGGTTTTCATCAGAGGAAAGCTGATGATCGATCTCGGCAATAATACCGCTGGTACCCTTTGCCAGGAGTTTCGGAAAATCGGGTATGGTATGGGAAAGTGCCACCGTCTTCCAGAGAAAATACACCGCGAAGCGCTCATCAAGCTGCTGGCACATTGGATTATTGTATTTATCACGCACCCATTCCCTGAAATTCCTGTTGATCCAGTAGGGAAACACCCTGTTATGAAGAATATCCACCGTGTCACCGCTAACCCTGTATGGATTGAGTATACGTCCCTCGGCTGAGAGAAGTTCACCCCATATCATGGTACCCGACGAGTCAGGGTACAGTACCACCCCTATCTCCCTGGCAGTGGTAGTACCTGCAAGCAGGTCACCAGTACGTATAATGGGCCTGCGGTTCTCCATCAGGTATTTCAACAGGTATCCCTGCCTGAGAACAGGATCCCACGGTGCACCATCACTGTCCCTTTCGAAACCGTTCTCAATACACCATTCGGTCAGCAAAAGGGGCCGCTCATGGCATATCTCGGGGGTCACGGTAAAATGAATATCAAGAAACTCCTTCAGCCTTGGGAAAGAGTTGATCGTATATACAGAAAGATAAGGATCTTCAAGAAAAAGAACCCCGGGGTCAACCTTTTCACCCTTAATGCGAACCCCCCGGCGCTTCAGCATATCATCCCGCTTTTTCGTGCTGCCCGGTGTTACATGGGTTTTCCTTTCCCGGGCATCATTCCGCTTTATCTTATCAAGCATCTTCTGATGCTTTTTCCCCATCAGCAGTGAAATGTAAAAATTGAAAAGTTG